>JAJTDE010000279.1 GCA_021298085.1 Rubrivivax sp. | reverse complement strand
GGAGCCGACCGCCTAAAGGCGGATCGGGGGACCGCAGGTCCCCAAGGGGGGTCGAGTCCGTTGCGAAGGCGTTAGCCGCAGCAAGACAGGGGGGAACGCAGTTCCCCCGCGGACATGACGCGCCCGCTTTCGCGGGCGCACTTTTCATGTGTCTCGGCCGCGGTGTTCGAGGTTTAACGACTTATTCACAGCCTCTGCGGGTTTAAGTTAAGAGAGTTAAAGAGAGTTAAGCTGTTTTGTTACAAATATAAGTCATTGATATACAACAAGAAAACGGCCTATTGGCGACGCCTCTGGTGTGTAAAAACACGAAGTTCGGTGTGTAAAAACACGAAGTTCGGTGTGTAAAAACACGAAAGGAACTCGGCATCAGCCAGGGAAGTTATCCACAGATCGCGGTGTGTGAAAACACGAAGCTCCTTGACACGGTGTGTGAAAGCACGAAAACTCCGCGCATGGTGGGTGATAACACGAAGCCCACTGGCGGAGTACAGGGGGAACTGGAGCTCAACGAGCCACCGGTGGGTGAAAGCACGAAAGCCCGCTCTCCCCTGCTGCCGGTGCGGCACCAGCGCGACTTCTTCGTCTGCGACATCTTTGATGCCGCCGTCAAGGGTGACAGCGCCTCGATGGAGCACCCCATCTTCTCGTTGTCCAAGAAGCCCGATCTAAAAGTCCGGCGCTACGAGAACGGCGATCGATGGGCTGAGGTGCGCCCCAGCACCAAAGGTATGGCCACGGTCTTTGACCGGGACATCTTGATCTACTGCATCAGCCAGCTGGTCTCTGCCGTCAATGACGGCCGCCCGATCACGCAAAGGCTACGGCTGCGCGCCTATGACCTGCTGGTCGCGACCAACCGAGACACCAGCGGGCGTGGCTACCTGCAGCTCAGAGAGGCGCTGGAGAGGCTCCAGGGCACGCAGATCGCGACCAACGTGATCACTGGCGGCAGGGAAGTCTTTGACGTCTTTGGGCTCATCAATCGGGCGCGGATCGTGCGCGAAACGCGCGACGGACGGATGCAGGAAGTCGAGATTGAACTGTCAGACTGGGTTTTCCAGGCGGTGGAGGCGCAGGAAGTGCTGACACTGGACAGACAGTACTTTCAGCTGGCCAAACCGCTGGAGCGCCGTCTCTATGAGATTGCCCGCAAGCACTGTGGCGCCCAGGCGGGCTTTCGGATTGGTTTGGACAAGCTGCGCATCAAGTGCGGCTCTCAGTCCACCCTGAAGGAGTTCCGCCGGATGGTCCTGAGCATCATTGAGGACGATGCGCAGCACGGGCACATGCCGGGCTATGACTTCGAACTCGTGGGTGACATGCTCAAGATTCAGCCCAAGGCAAGTACCGAGCCCCCTACCCCACCAGCGCCGCATCTGGAGCTCAAGGGCGCCACTTTCCTGGAAGGCCGAACCTATGCGCCTGGCTGGGACATCTACGCCCTGGAGGCCGATTGGCGCGAATGGCTCGATATCAAGGCGATACGTCCACTCAACCCCGACGCCCACTTTTTGGCTTTCTGCAAGCGCCGCGGCAAGTACCCAGGGTTCCGATGAATACATGCATTCATGTTTGAATGCTTGCATGCAAGCATTCAAGGCGAGGCTGAGCCACACAGGCTCGCCGCCGCCGACCTGGTCAGACGGACCGAACTTCGTTCAGCAAGTCGGGGTGACGGTCCAGCAGCTTGAACAGCTTCACGAGGGCCAGCGGGGGCTTGGTCTTGCCGTTCTCGTAGCGCGAGAACGCATTGATGCCGCCGCCGAAGATTTCTGCGGCTTCGCGCTGGTCGAGATCGAGCTTCTTGCGCACCTGCATGATGTACTGAGGGTCGACGTAGGCCGCGTTGACCTGGCGCTGGAACAGACCAATCGCCTCGCTGTAGCGGTCTCCGTGCTCACGGTCCAACACGACTTCCCCGCAGGCGGGACAAAAGTCTCCCGTCACGGCGGGGATCGCCGTGGCCTCGCCCTTGTAGACGTAGGGAACGTCGCGCGTGTCGTGGATCAGCTCTGCTGCGCCGCAGACGGGGCATTTCATGGTCACAGCTCCTTGAAGGACACAATCAGTAGGTCATCGATGACAGTCAGCTTCAGGTACACGCCGGCGCCGTGTGCCATCTTGGCGTGATAGACGTCTTGCCAGATGCGGTGATCAGCATGCGTCGTCATGCTTTTGTAGAAGTTGGCGTAAGTCAGCTCAAGGACCAGGGCGCACATTCCGTCCAAGTCGTTGATACCCAGCTCACGAGCACCCTGAAATGCGCTGCCAGTCGCCCTCACCTTCCCTGCCTTCACCAAGGCTTTGACGGCTGGCAGCTTGCAGTGCGGCGTGCTCTTTTCCATTGATCAAATATAACCTACTTGGTTAATTTGGCAAGTAGGTTAATAAGGCGTCGCCAAGGATGAGCGTCACGGCGACCGGTCTGCACATCGAGCTGCGGGTGCGCGAAGCCTGGCGCTCCGTGAAGAACTCAGGAGTTCGAGCCAGGTTTCATGTATGCATGAAAGCATGCAATCATGAATTCACTGATGCTCTGATCGCGCTCGGCCGCTGCGACTCGAATGGCGCGAGCGACATCCTTCGGCACCCGGATCTGCAGCGGCACGTGATCGACCTTG
This sequence comes from Rubrivivax sp., assembly GCA_021298085.1. Taxonomy (GTDB): domain Bacteria; phylum Pseudomonadota; class Gammaproteobacteria; order Burkholderiales; family Burkholderiaceae_C; genus Rubrivivax. The sequence continues at coordinate 1,442 of JAJTDE010000279.1, read as the reverse complement.
GGCTTCGGGGGTGGCGGCTCCACCGCAACGACCACAGGCGCAGCACTGCGAGCGGGCGTCGCCGCCTGCGGAGTGATCTGAGGGACCTTCAGGGCATCGAGGGTCAGAGGAACAGCTTTGGCCATGGCATCACACCTGTTGAGCGCGTTTCATGTTTGCATGCAAACATGATTTGATGTTACTCCACAGCTTATCCAGCTCGAGCGAGGCGGGCCCTTTGGCAGACAACTCGATGGCCGTACGGCCGTCCGTCATGGCAGCGGCATACGGCACGCGATCAGCAATGAACGTCTCGGCTACCGGGCCGTGATGCGACAGGGCCGCCGCAGCCTGCGCGGTGATGCTGGCGTTGGCCTTGGCCTGGGTCAGCACGAACAGAAACGGCGTGCCAACCTCCTTGAGCATCGCAACCGTGCTGGCCGCCGCCCACAAGTCCGACGGGCTAGGGCGGATCGGCACCAGAACCAAGTTGGCCAGGCGGAAGAGGGCGGCGTTCTCGTCGGTACGCGTGGGTGCGGTGTCGATGACGCAGTAAGACGCTCCGCGCGCCGACAAAGCCTCCAGGCCCTGCGCCAGGTGCGGCAGCGGCACCTCGACCCGTTGTGGCGTTTCGGCGGCGCGGTGCTCATGCCAGGTGCTCAACGTTCCCTGGGGGTCGGTGTCGATCAGAAAAACCGGGCCATCACCCGCACGCTCGGCCTGAACGGCCAGGTGCGCGCACAGCATGGTTTTGCCGCTGCCACCCTTTTGAGAATTCACATGCACACATGATATCCACTCATCATGACTGCAGGCCGGGCGGCACCAGCCGGGTGGGGGGCGCGGGTGCCCGACAGGGCAGGGGCGCGAACAGGCGAAGCCCGCTCCTGAAGCCCGCGGCCGGCGGGCTCCCTGAGATCTCCCGACTCCGGCCAGGTCAGGCGGGCACTGCCAACCCGTCCCCGTGCTCCTGCGTCTGTGGCGCCTGCAGCCCCTGCAGGTAGTCCACCGCCCGCTGTGCATGCGTGGCCGCGGTGAAGATCGCCCGCTTGTCCTGCTGCAACACCTGCAGCCAGTGCGACAGGTACGCCGCGTGATCCTCACGGATCTCCGGCGTCACACCCAGGTACGCGGACAAGAACGCCGCGCCCAGCTCGGCCACCAGTTCCTCGAACGCATAGGCCTGGTCCCCGAACCGCTTGCCGAAGGCTCGCGCGTTGCGCGAAGGGTGGCCCGTCCAGTGCACCAGCTCGTGGGCCTTGGTCGCCGCGTAGGCCTCGGCATCCCGAAACGCCGTCACCGGCGGCAGCTGGATGACGTCGCGCGCCGGCGCATAGAACGCCTGGCCGCCACCATGCCGGAAGTCGGCACCCGTGCCCGCAAAGAACGCCTCGGCCACGGCGTGCGGCTCGATGGCCGGCGCACCAGGTGCCACCGGCTCGCCAGCATCTGGCAGCGGGGCA
>JAJTDE010000111.1 GCA_021298085.1 Rubrivivax sp. | reverse complement strand
AAGGACGCGCGTTGGCAGGCCACCCACCCCGCCACAACAGCTGAACTGCCAGCCACAGCACGCCGGCGGCCACCATGCCACGTCCCCATGAGTAAGCCTGACGCGCCAAAGCATCCTCACGCCAGGCAAAGCCTTGAGGGCCACCCAGCTGCGACATGACCCAGGCATCAGCGCCGCTGAAGTCCCAGCACAGCAGAGCCAGCAAGGTGACGGAGAGCACCGCCGGTGTGCGCCACGGGTGTGTCATCGGCAGGCCTGCGTCAAGTCCAGCGTCGGCTCCTGCAACGCCGTGCGCACATCCACCAGGCCCAGCACGGTGTGGAACAGGTTGTCGTGGCTGACGGCCTTGCCCGCCTGCTGGCGCAAGGCATCACCCAGGCAGCCTGGCTTCAGGCCCGCCGCGGCGTCCAGACCTGCACTGAACCACATCACCATCGGAACCTTGCGCTGCACATCGGGCGCAATCGCGTACGGAATGCCGTGCAGGAACAGGCCCTTTTCGCCCAGCGATTCACCATGGTCTGACACATACACCAAGGCGCTGTCGACGCGGTCCTGCGCGGCGGTGAGCTGGGTGATGGCCTGCGCCAGCACGTGGTCGGTGTAGAGCACGGTGTTGTCGTAGCTGTTGACGATGTGCGGGATGGGGCAGCGCGACAGGTCGTCTTCCTTGCACTCTGGCTGGAAGCGGGCAAAGGCCGGTGGGTAACGGCGGAAGTACGAGGGCCCATGGCTGCCCAGCATGTGCAGCACCCAGACCTGTGTGCCCGAGGCCGTGGCCAGCCGTTGGCGGATGTCGTGCACCAGCGCCTCATCGGCACAGACGCCGCCCGGGCACAGCACGGCGGGTGCACTGGCGGCTGCCGTGGCGTTGGGCAAGCCGTCGCAGACGCCCTTGCAGCCGCTCTGGTTGTCTCGCCAGTGCACCTGCACCTGGGCCTTGCTCAGCACGTGCAGCAGGCTCTGCTGGCCGCGGATGCGGCTCTCGTCGTAATCCCGGCGGCCTACCGGGGCGAACATGCAGGGCACGGAGGTCTCGGTGTTGGTACCACAGGCCGAGACATCGGTGAAGTTGACCACCGGCAGCTGCGCCAGCTGAGGGGTTGTCTGGCGCGCATAGCCCGACAAACCCCAGTTGGCGGCGCGGGCGGTCTCGCCGACCACCACCACCACGACCAGCGGCTTGCGGCGCTGCGCCCACGACGGCCCTTGCTGCGCATCGTCGCCGATGCTCTCCCGCCCCTTGGCGGCACCGCGCAGGTCTTGCGTCAGCACCGCGCCGGTGGACCACAGCACGTTGGCGGGGGTGATGCGGTAGCGCAGTTCCTTGTGGTTGCGCATGAGCGACGACAAGGGCTGGTAGGCCAGCAGCACACAGGCCACCAGCAGTGCCACCGCCACCAAAGCCAGCAATCCTTGGTGAGCCAGCGCACGCGCCCAGCCAGGGTTGCGCACACGCACGCGCCAGAGCAGCAGCGCAGGCACCCCGGCAAACAGCAGCAGGTGCAACACCATGGCACCGCTGAGCAGCTCGCCGGCTTCCGTCGGGTTGGTGCGCAACACGTTGCGCATCATCGACGGGTCCAGGTAGAGGTTGAAGCGCTGGGAGAAGAAGTGCGCCGCAGCCGCCACCAGGCACAGCAGCATCAGGGCAGGCTTGATGACACGCGGGTGCGCCAGCAGGCTGAGCAGCAGCAGGTGGATGGCGCCAACACCGCCGGCCAACGCCGCGGCAAAGCGCCAGGTGTCCACATCGGCCCAGGAGCGTCCCAGCAGCGCGGTCGTCAGGAAGGGTGCGTTGGCCGACAGCAGCCAGAACAGGCTGGCCACCAGGGCCAGCTGGGGCGCGGTCACTTCAGGTTTGCTGAACAGCTTGTTATCGTCGGAGGCAGGCATTGAACGTGGGGGGCCAGAATCACAGCCGGATTGCAGCCCGCCCATCTGAAGAACGCCTGAAGACTTCCTGAACAACGCCTGCCCAGCCCATGCGCCTGCTGCTGATCGAAGACGATGACCTGCTGGGCGACGGCCTGAGCACCTACCTGCAGACAGAAGGCCATCGCGTGGACTGGTGCCGCACACTGGCGCAGGCACGGCTGCTGCGAGACCAACCCTTTGACGCCTGGCTCATCGATTGGCAGCTGCCCGATGGATCAGGTCGCGACTGGCTGGCGGCGCAGCGTGCCCATGGCGTCAGCACCCACGCGTGGATCCTCACGGCCCGGCAGGGGCTGGACAGCCGCGTGAGCGGCCTGGACGCCGGCGCCGACGATTACCTGGTCAAGCCCGTGGCCCCAGAGGAACTGTCGGCCAGGCTGCGCGCGCTGGCACGTCGGCTGCAAGGCCAGGGTGGCCCCAGCCTGGCCGATGCCGGCGTGCAGATTGACCTCGCCGCCCGCCAGGTGCGGCTGCACGGCGAGCGTGTGACGCTGACGGGGCGCGAATGGACGGTGCTGGAGGCGCTGGCCCTGCGCCCTGGGCGCACCGTCTCCAAGCGCGAGCTCGAACGGCTGGTGCTGGGGCCCGAATCGGAATTGCACAGCAATGCGCTGGAGGTGCATGTGGCCGCACTGCGGCGCAAGCTGGGGCGCGACGTCGTCCAGACCGAGCGTGGCCTGGGTTACCGGCTGGGGCCTTGACCGATGGCAGCCACCCCCCCGCGTGACCGCATCCCCTCCATCCGTTCGCGGCTGTTGCGGGCGCTGACGGCCTGGTCGCTCGTCTGGGGTGCGCTGGTGGGCACGGCGGTCTGGCTGGCCGCCTCGCACGAGGTGGACGAGCTGCTGGATGAGACGCTGCAGGCCTCGGCGTCCCTGCTCAGCCGGGTGGCGCCACTGCTGCCCGAGCCGCGCGTGACCTCACCCGACGGCACGGACTCGCGCCTGGCGCCCACGCCGTCTCCGGCCGAGAACCACTTTGCGTGGCAGCTGGTGTCAGCGGACGGCGAGGTGCTCAACCGTTCGCGCCTGGCACCGGTCAAAGCCTGGCATGCCAGCGCCGTGACAGGCTTCAGCGAACACAGCGGCTGGCGCGTGCTGGGTGTGGTGCTGGATCAACCCGCCGGCGCCACGCTGTATGTGGCGCAAAGCCTGGACGAACGCCAGGAGGCCTTGACGGAGGTGACGGTGAGCGCACTGTTGTCGGGCCTGGCCGTGGCCTTGCTGGCCCACCTGTGGATACGCCTGCGCGTGGAGCGTGGTCTGCAGCCCATCCAGGTGCTGAGCCAGCGCATCGCGGCGCTCGACTGGCAGCATGGCGCACCGCCGCAATCGGTGGGCCAGGCCGACCGGGAAGAGCTGGCGCCGGTGGTCGAGGCCATCGACACCCTGACCTCCCGGCTGGCCGCACGGCTCTCGGCCGAACAGGCGTTTGTGGCCCATGCAGCGCACGCGCTTCGAACACCACTGGCCGGCATCGATGCTCAGCTGGCGGTGTTGCAGCGGGAAGCCATCGGCCCGGCCGCGGAACGGCTGGGACGCGTACGCTCTGGCGCGACCCACCTTCAGGCGGTGGTGGCGGCGCTGATCGGCCTGTTCCGCGAAGCCTCCAGCCTGCAGCGCCAGCGCATTCCCCTGGCGGCCGTGCTGCAACGCTGGACATGGCCCAACCTGGCACTGCAGGCCGATGAGTCGGCACTGCTGGACGCCGACCCTGACCTCCTCACTGCCGCGCTGCTCAACCTGCTGGACAACTGCACCCGGCATGGCGCCAGCCAGGTGACGGTCGACGTGCTCAGCCCGACACAGCTGAGGCTCACCGACAATGGTCCCGGCGTGGACGACATGCGCCGGCAGCAGCTGCAGGCGTCGCTGGACAACCCGGCTGAGGCCCCGGTCACTGGCCTGGGCCTGCTGCTGGCTGACCGCGTGGCCCGCGCGCACGGCGGGCGGGCGCGCCTCCTGCCGTGCGCAACCGGGTTCTCGGTGCTGCTGGCGCTCGCGCCCGACGTCCACGGATCTGACCGCCCACCGCCACCTCCTGAAGGACACCCGGCTTGACCGCCCCACGCCCTCCCGACACCCCAGTGGACACCGGTTCGCCGGTCCACCCGCTCAAGAGCCGCGGCGGCTGGCGCCGCATCCTGAACGCCGCGGGCTATTCCTGGCAGGGGCTGCGCGCGGCCTGGCGGCACGAGGCCGCCTTCCGCCAGGAACTGCTGCTGCTGCTGGCCGGGATCGGGTTGGCCACCTGGCTGGCGCCCGAGCGATGGGCCTGGCTGGCGATGGTGGGCTCGCTGGCGCTGGTGCTGGTCGTGGAACTGCTGAACTCTGCCGTGGAAGCGCTGGCCGATGCGGTGTCCATCGAACACCGCGAGCTGCTCGGCCGCGCCAAGGACATCGGCAGCGCGGCGGTGATGGTGAGCCTGGCGCTGGCGGCGCTGACCTGGCTGCTGGTGCTCTGGCCGTGACACCCGCTGGCCGCCGGCGGGTCTTGGCGGCCAGCGCCTGAATCCGGCCAAACCCGGGTTCCTCACACAGCCGTGCGTTTGCGCACGCAAAACCCCGCTGCGGGGGGTAAGCCCTCAAGGCCCGATGACGGCGGACGAAATCGCGTCATGAGCCTGACAGCCCCCACCCCCACCGCGAGCCTGGATTTCAGCTCGGTCCGCAACCATCACGAGGCGACCGTCTTCAAGGCCGTCATCGAGACGGCGCCGCAGTTTCCAGGGATCAGCAACCGCGCTGAACTGCTGATTGATGTGGCCTGTGTGGCCCTGAATCGATTGCCGCCGCGCTACATCCGGCACGAGGCGGACTTCGCCTTCTTCCTGACGGACCGCGAACGCGCCAACGCCGAGTTGGCTGTGTCCGAGGCCGTTGAGTACGCCTTTGGTTTCATCCAGGCCCGCACCGCCATGCGCGCACGGCGTTGAGCGGGGTACCACGCATGAAACAAGCTGTCGACACCACCCGCGCCCAGGAACTGCTGGCCAAGGCCTGGGACAACGCCTTCACTGACCCGGAAGGCTGCCGCGACTGGGCCTCCCAGGCGCTGGAGGTCTCTGCCGGCACCGAAGAGGCGGCCACCGCCTTCTGGCTGCTGGCCCTGACCGATTGGCAGCTCGACAAGCTGGACCCGGTGAGCACGCATCTGCGGCTGGCGCGCCAGCTCTTTGTGCAGCTGGAATCAGCCCGCGGGCAGGCGCTGTGCGCCGAACTGGACGCCGCTGTCGCCCTGCGGAACGGTGACGCCATCCGCGCCAGCCTGATCCACCGCGCACTCGACACGGCGATGGACCCCGGCACCAAGCCGCTGGACCGCTTCCTGGCGCGCTGGCAGCGCGGCGTGTTTGCCCGCCTGCTCGGGCAGCACGACAAGGCGCTGGACCACTACCGTGCCGCCACCGAATCGGCCGAGGCCAGCCGCAACCCGGGCGCACTGGCCATCGCCCACGCCCACCTGGGCGGCCTGCTGCTGGAACACGGCCGCATCGAGCCGGCACTGGCCCACACCGAAGCCGCCTGGAGCCTGGCCAAGCACAGCGGCGCGGGCACCTGGAGCCTGACGACCGCGGCCCAGCTGATCGTCATCCGCCACGCGCAGAACCGCCCCTCGGACGTGCTGGACCTGGCGCAGTACATCAGTGAGCAGGGCTCGGCCCATGCCCGCGGTGCCCTGGCCAAGCTGGCCGTGCCCTTGGCCCTCGCCTACTGGGTGGGTGGCGACGTCGACCGCGCCGAAGCCTGGCTGGAAAACGGTTCTGGCACCCAGGCCACCCAAGGCGACAACGGCATCTTCTGGGCCTGGGTCAGCACACGCTGCCTGCTGGCACGCCAAGAGATCTCGCTGGCCCGGGACCTGGCAGAACGCACCGTTGCCGCCCGCCAGGCCAAGGCCCTGCCCTACCACCTGGCCCAGCTGCTGCAGGCCGCCGCCGACGCCTGCACCGCCGCGGGTGATGCAGCCGCGGCGCAGCGCCACCGCGACGCGGCTGCCGCGCTGTTTCCCGACTTCGGCCACCCGTCGAGCATCGCCCGCCAGGCCGCTGGCACCGCGACGAAGGCCTTCACCGCGGCCTGACGACGCCGCGGGACCCGCGAACAGCACCCCTAACCGACACGCCAGGCCTCGCGCCTGGCGTTCGGCCTTTCAGCGGTGCTCGGCGCTGCGGGCCATCCGTGTCAGCACGGTCGGGAAGCTGGTGGGCAGCGTCTGCGGGAAGTCTCGGCTGTAGTGCAGCCCGCGGCTCTCGTGCCGCATCAGCGCGGAGCGCACGATCAGCTCGGCACATTCGACGAGGTTGCGCAGCTCCAGCAAGTCGCGGTTGACGCGGAAGTTGGCGTAGTAGTCGTCGATCTCGCTGCGCAGGAAGGTGATGCGGTGCAGCGCACGTTCCAGGCGCCGCGTGGTTCTGACGATGCCGACATAGTTCCACATCAGCAGGCGCAGCTCGTCCCAATTGTGGGAGATCACCACCTGCTCGTCGGCGTCCTCCACCTGGCTTTCGTCCCAGGGGGGCAGCACCAAGGGGTCGTCGGTCACGGCGTGGAGGATGCGCTCTGCGCAGGTCTTGCCCAGCACCACACACTCCAGCAGTGAATTGCTGGCCAGCCGGTTGGCGCCATGCAGGCCGGTGTAGGTGGTTTCGCCGACGGCAAACAGGCCGGGCAGGTCAGTCCGGCCTTCCAGGTCGGTCACGATGCCGCCGCAGGTGTAGTGCGCCGCTGGCACCACCGGAATCGGCTGTCGGGCAATGTCGATGCCCAGCTGCAGGCAGCGCGCGTGGATGGTGGGGAAGTGTTCCTTCAGGAAAGCTTCGCCCAGGTGCGTCGCGTCCAGCCACACGTGGTCGACACCGTGTTTCTTCATCTCGAAGTCGATGGCACGGGCGACGATGTCGCGGGGGGCCAGTTCGGCACGAGCGTCATGGTGCGGCATGAAGCGCGCGGCCTCGCCCTCGAGGTTGGGCAGTTTCAGCAGCGCGCCTTCGCCGCGCATCGCCTCGGTGATCAGGAAGCTGCGTTCCTCGGGGTGGTAGAGGCAGGTGGGGTGAAACTGGATGAACTCCATGTTGGCCACCCGGCAGCCGGCCCGCCAGGCCATGGCGATGCCGTCGCCCGTGGCGGTGTCGGGGTTGCTGGTGTAGCGGTAGACCTTGCCCACACCGCCGGTGGCCAGCACCACGGCCGAGGTGGCCAGCGTCTCGACGCGGCCAGTGCGCATGTCCAGCGCGTAGATGCCATGGCAGCGCGGTGTGCCCTCTCGCTTGAGGTGGCGGTTGGTGATCAGGTCCACCGCCATCCACTCTTCGCGCAGGGTGATATTGGGGTGCTGGCGGGCCTGTTCCAGCAAGGCGTCGTGAATCACCTTGCCGGTGGCGTCGGCCGCGTGCGCGATGCGACGCACGGCGTGCCCGCCCTCACGCGTCAGGTGCAAGCCCAGCGGACCATCGGGGTCCTCGGAGAAGGCCACCCCCTGACCGACGAGCCATTCGATGGCCCGTGCACTGCGTTCGGCGATGAAGCGGGCCGTGTGCTCGTCGACCAGGCCCGCGCCAGCGTCCTGGGTGTCCCTGACGTGGCTGTCGACGCTGTCGTCAGACCCCAGCACGCCCACGATGCCGCCTTGCGCCCAGGCGGTGGCGGCCTCGCTGAGGTGCCGCTTGGCCAGCACGATGACCGGAACCTGGTCAGCCAGGTTGAGCGCAACCGACAAGCCGGCAAGCCCGGCCCCGACGATCACCACGGGCGCCACGTTGGAAGCGCGAGATTGGGTGGGATTCATCGGCTTGATTCTAGGTTTGCACCGCGGGCCTTGGCGGGTGAAGGCCAGCGGGCGGAACTGCCATGACCGCGAATCGCTTCTCCTGGCTTCACGCCAGCGCCGGACGCCCAACACTGACCGATGGGAATCCGAGCCGCGGCGCCCTGCGCGCTGCCTTGAGCCATGACAAGCCTGAACACCGCCATCGTCCGCCGTTGGACCACCGCAGCCCGCCTGAGCCTGGGCCTGCTGCTGGGCCTGGCCGGCACCGCCGCCAGTGCCGCCGACATGACCGCCAGCATCAGCGGCGTGCCCGCCGTGCTGAACCCCGGCCAAGTGGTCACTGGGGCACAGCTGAGCTGCAGCAACGCTGTCGGCGCGGGCGCGGCCACCAACGCCCAGTGTTCCGTCACCGCCACCTCGGGCACGATCAGCGGGCTGACCTGCACACCCGCCACGGGTGGTTCACTGGCCGAAGGCGCCAGCATCGTCTGCAGCTTCACGCTCACAGTGCCCGGCACCCGCAGCGGGGCCGATGAAGCGACCACCTTCATCAACCTGACCGCCCAGACCGGCGCCGACAACGACAGCAACCCCGCCAACAACGAGACACTGAACACCAGCATCATCCTGGACACCGTCGACGACACCTGCCTATGCCCCGCCGGCGTGCCCGGTCAGCAAGTCGACCTGAACGCCAATGACCAGGTGCCCATCGGCTCCACCTGGACCCTGCTGCCCGGCGCGACCTGCGGCAACGCCAGCCTCAACACCGTGGGCACGCTGACGTATGACGCACCAGCCGGCGGCACCTGCACCGTGCCGTACCAGGTGTGCGCACCTGCGCCCAACGGCACGGTGTGCGACACGGCTGTCTTCACCTCCACCGCCAACCCGGCCACGCAGGCCGACATGGTGCCCAGCTTCCCGGTGTTGCCCGGTGTCCTGCGGCCCGGGCAAACCACCACCGGCCTGGAACTGACCTGCACCAACAACGGCCCGGCGGCCGCCAACGCCGCCTTCTGCACACCCACGGTCAGCGCCGGCAGCATCACCAATGTCATCTGCACGCCCCCGACGCCCGCCAGCGTCGCCACGGGCGCGGCGATCAGCTGCACCTTCGACCACACGGCACCCGGCACGCAGGGTGGTGCTGATGAGCCAACCCTGACGGTCAACTTCACGGGACAGACCGGCAGCACCAATGACAGCAATGGCGGCGCCAACGGCGCAGCCGGCAACAACGCCGTGGTGTCCAACGTACCGATGCTGGACGCGCTGGACGACAGCGCCACACCCGCCGCGAGCGCCACCGCCCAGGCCGCCGACCTCGCGGCCAACGACCAGGCACCCACCGGCGCCACCTGGGCCATCGCGCCGGGGGGCACCTGCAGCAACGCCACCTTGAGCGCCGCAGGAGGCCTGAGCTACGACGCGCCGGCCACCGGCAGTTGCACCGTCAACTACCAGGTCTGCGGGGCGGTTCCCTATGCGGCCACCTGCGACACCGCCACTTTCACCGCCACGGTGGCGGCCGCGGCCGATGTGGGTGTGACGTTCAGCGGTGTGCCCGCCATCGCCTCACCCGGCCAGGCGCAGACGGCCACCCTGGTGTGCACCAACCTGAGCGGCATCACCGCCACCGGGGTCACCTGCAGCGCCACGGCGCAGGACAGCCTGGGCGCCACCGTCGCGCTGACCACCGGGGCCTGCGTGGCCAGCGCGGGCAGTGCCGCCAGCCTGCCACCCGCCGCCACCCTGAGCTGCCCCCTGTCATGGACCAGCCCCGGCACCGCCGGCGGCGTCAACACCCCGGCGCAATCGGTCAGCCTGCAAGGGCAGACCCACGCCACCAATGACGGCGTGCCCGCCAACAACAGCACCACCGCCAGCCTGCCCCTCATCGACGCCGTTGACGACACGGTGGACGCCGCCGCCGGCACGGCCAGCACCCGCAACCTGCTCGGCAACGACGACCGCGGCAACACCCGCCCGGTGGCGGGTTCCGCCGGTACCCCTGGGGCTGACAGCCGCGCGGCCGTGGTGGGCACCTGGCCGGCAGGCTTCAGCCTGCTGCCAGACGGCACCCTGCAGGTGGGCGCCACCGTGGCCAGCGGCACCTACCGTCTGGACTACCGCCTGTGTGACGCAGCCGAGCCCGCCGTCTGCGACACCGCCAGCGTCACCGTGCGCATCGGCGCCGGCATCGACGTGAGCACCAGTGTCGGCACACCGGTGCTGAGTGCGCCGGGTGTCTTCGACGTGCCCCTCACCGTGCGGGTCAACAACCTGGGCGACGCCAGCCTGACCGTCTTCAACGTGCAGGCCGACAACCCCTTGGCGCCTGTCTTCCCGGGCGCCAGCACCACGGTGGTGGCCGGCAGCATGGCGGTCAGCGGCCCCGGCTGTGCCGCACCGGCCACGGCCTTTGATGGCAACACACGCACCGCGCTGTTGTCCGGCACCAGCGCACTGAGCGGTGGGCAGAGCTGCGTCATCGGTTTCACCGTGCGCGCCGACTTTGGCGCCAACCCGGTGCCAGCCACCCCCTTGACGCAGACGGCCTATGCCAGCGGCACGGCCGATGCGCCCACCGCCAACCCTGGCTGGGGCTTCCCGGGCGGCACACCTGTGCCACCGGCGGCCGCCAGCAGCACCGACGTGGCCAGCGACACCGTGACGCTGGCCGGGCAGCGCCTGGGCATCGCACTGTCGCTCGCGGGCATCGAAGGGCTGCCCAACGGCCGCTACCGCGCCACCTTCGAGGTGGTCGGCGCCAACACCGGCACGGTCCCGGCCACCCATGTGCAGATCCGCAACCCGCTGGCCTCGGCCTTCCCGGCGCCCGTCACGCTGCACAGCGCCGGCAACATGCTGCGCGTGGCCGGTGACCCGGCTTCCTGTGCCATCAACCCCAGCTTTGGCCTGGGCAGCCCCCACCTGCTGACGGGTTCGGCCAGCTGGCCCGTGGGCACCCGCTGCACGCTGCGTTTCGACGTGGAATTCACCCCCAACGGCCAGACCGGGCCGTTCAACCACTCGGCCACCCTCAGCAGCCATGCGGCGCCGACGGCCACACCGGGCGCCGACCCCACCGGGCCGGCCCTGGCGCAGGACCTCTCTGACGCCGGCACAGACCCCACCGGCAGCAACCCGGGCGTACCGGGTGATTCCGGCGGCACCAACGACCCCACCCCCGTGCGGCTGCCCGCCGGCATCAGTGGCTCGGTCTGGAGCGACATGGCCACCAGCGGCGCCGGCAACCGCCAGCGTGACAACGGCGAAGCCGGTCTGCAGGGCTGGGTGGTGCAGGCGCTGTACCCCACCGGCACGCAGCTCAATGGCAGCGATGTCAGCGGCCAGGTGGTGCGCAACAGCCAAGGCCGTCTGGCCGAAGCCATGACGGGTGCCGACGGCCGCTATTTGCTGACCAGCCTGCCCGCCGGCCGCTACGACATCCGCTTCTTTGCGCCCGGTGCCACCGGGCTGGGTGCGGCCTATGGCACGCCGGTCAACGGTGAGCGCGGCCAGCCGCAGGCAGGTTCCACCGTGAACACCGCCGCCAAGGTGCTGCAGGTCACGCTGACCGACGGCGCCCTGGTGCCCGAGCAAAGCCTGCCGGTGGACCCGAGCGGCGTCGTCTACGACAGCGTCACCCGCCAGCCCGTGGCCGGCGCCACCGTCACCCTGCTGGACGGTGCCGGTGCACCGCTGCCAGCGGCCTGTGTCCAACCCGGCCAGCAGAACCAGGTGACCACCAGCGGCGGCGCGGCCGGCTTCTACCGCTTCGACATCAACCCGGGCGCCGCCGCGGCCTGCCCGAACGCCGTGGCCAGCTACCAGCTGCGCGTGACACCGCCGACGGGGTATGTCTTCCCCTCCACGTTGATCACCGCAGCCGCCGCCCTGCCGCAGCAGACCGGTGCCACCTACCTGGTGGCGCCGCAGCCCGGTGCACCGCAGGCTGGGCAAAGCACCACCTACCACCTGGCCCTCAGCATCGGCCCCGGCAGTGCGGACATCATCCATAACCACATTCCCATGGATGCCGTGGCCGTGCCCGGCAGCGCACTGCTGATCGACAAGACCGTCGACCGCCGCACCGCGCAGATCGGCGACATCGTCACCTACACCATCCGGCTGCGCAACGCCGGCCTGACGCCGCTGCCGGCCGGTGAGGTGAACGACAGCCTGCCGATGGGCTTCAAGCTGATGCCCGGCACGCTGAGCTTCACCTTCGGCAACAACACCGCCGCCACCGGCCTGGCCGACAGCACGGTGCGCGGCTTCCCAGGGCCTGTGCTGAGCTGGCGCCTGCCGGTGCTCAACCCCGGCGAGGAACTGCGCTTCAACTACCGGGTGCGCATCGACATTGGCGCTGACAAGGGTGACGGCACCAACCGCGCGTCCGCCACGGCCGGCGCGGTGCGTTCGGGTGTGGCGCAGGCCACCGTGCGCATCAGCGGCGGTGTCTTCGGCAGCGAGGCCCAGGTGCTGGGCAAGGTCTATGTCGACTGCAACCAGAACAAGCTGCAGGACCAGGGCGAACGGGGCATTCCTGGCGTGCGCATCGTCATGCAGGACGGCACCGCCGTCACCACCGACGAGAACGGCCTGTTCAGCCTGCAGGGCCTGCGGCCCATCACCCATGTGCTGCGGGTGGACCCGCGCAGCCTGCCCGTCGGCGCCCGCCTGGGCACCACCAGCAGCCGCAACATGGCCGACCCGGAAAGCCTGTTCATCGACCTGAAGAACGGTGAACTGCACCGCGCCGAGTTCCGCGAGCAGAGCTGCTTCCCGAAGGTGCTGGAACAGGTACGCGAACGGCGCGCCAAGGTCGCCCCGGTGGTGCCCATGCAGCAGACCGGCAAGGACGACCCCTGGGGCCTGAAGTTCGACAGCACGCAGCACCCGCTGCGCCGAACGCCGGCCATTGACAACGCCAACACGCCCGCTGCGGCGCCGGCCAAGCGTTGAGGTGCCCGATGAAGACCCCCATGAAACGCCCCGCCCTGACCGCCGTTTCCGCAGCCTGCGCAGCACCCTTGCTGGCGGGCCTGTGGCTGACACCCGCCTGGGCCCAGTCCAACCGTTACCAAGGTGCCGGTGACACGGCCGCCGTCTTCCGCACGCCGGAAGGCATTCCCGTCGGTGAAGCGGTGGGTTCCCTGCCGCCTTCACCCACCCGCGGGCTGATGAACCAGAGCCTGGGCCTGCCCCAGGGCGCCAAGCTGATGCTCAGCGTGCAGCGCGGCCAGGCCCCTGCTGACGGCAAGAGTGCCATCCGCCTGCGCATCGAGGCCTTCAACGCCCAGGGCCAGCGCCTGACGGCACCGTTCCGGGTGCTGCTGGAGACCAGCCTCGGCCGCCTGCAGGTGCCCAACACCAGTGGCCGCGGCCCGGCGGCGGTGGAACTGGCCGCCGTCGAGGCCGAGGTGCGCGGCGGCAGCGTCGAGCTCGTGCTGATGGCACCCGCCACGCCCGGCACCGCCACCGTGCGCGCCAGCGCCGGCGCCGTGGGCGTGCAGGGTGAGCTGGAGTTCCTGCCCGACCTGCGCCCGCTGTTTGCGGTGGGCATCGTCGAAGGTGCGCTGCACCTGGGTGAGGTGAAGCGCTCAGCCCAGACGCCGGTGATCGTCGACGCCGGCTTCGAGCAGCTGCTGCGCAGCTGGAACAGCCGCCAGGGCAGCGTCAACGAGGACGCCAACCTGACCGGCCGTGCCGCGGTCTACGTCAAGGGCGCCGTGCG
>JAJTDE010000110.1 GCA_021298085.1 Rubrivivax sp. | reverse complement strand
ACCGTCGATGCCTGGCCAGCCAGCCGCGGATCGTCTCGCAAAGCATCTGCACATCGCCGTCCACCGAGAACGCCTTCTTGCGCGCCTCGTCATTGGCACAGCGCGACCAACCCGTGTGCGGCGGGTCGACAAACACCAGGTCCACGTGTTCCAGCCATGTCCAGGGGTTCTCGCTGACCGCAAACGGCGGCGCGGGCATCGAACCGTCGTCGGGCACGACCATGCGCTGCGGGCCCAATGCCCCCAGGTGCAACCAGATCGACGACGAACCCGGCCCGCCATTGAAGGCCACACACAGCGGGCGTTCGCCAGGGCTGCGGCCCTGCTCGGTGTACGCGATCGTGAACACCGCGGCGTCCGGCTGCGAAGCGGCCTCGCCAACCCCGCCACGCAGCACCGGGATGTATTCGCAGCAGGCCTCGTAGGCGAGACGGCGTCCGTTGTGCAGCAGCACGCTGGACTGCGTCTTGACCGGAGGACGCTGCAGCAGTGCCAACACCCCCTCGAGTTCGCGCGCTGTGGCGGCGGCGTCGGGCGTGTCGGGCTGGGTGGCGCTGGAAGGTGCTGGGCTGGCTTGGCTCATGGTGGATGGGACGGCTGCAGGAACCGCATTCTCTGCTGGCGGCCCGGCCGCGCCCGTGGCTATGCTCCTGTCTTGACCTGAAGGAAACCCGATGACCGACACACCGACCAACGCTTCGCTGAGCCTGCAACTGGTGCGCGACATCCCGATCAGCCCCCAGCAGTGCTTCGACGGCTGGACCGTGCCTGACCAACTCATGCAGTGGTTTTGCCCACGACCATGGCGCGTGGTGGCATGCACCATCGACCTTCGACCAGGCGGCACCTTCAGCACCGCCATGCAATCACCCGAAGGCCAGACGATGCCCGAAGGTGCCGGCTGCTACCTGGCCGTCGAGGCACCTCACCGCCTGGTGTGGACCAACCTGCTCGGACCGGGCTTCAAGCCCCAGGCCATCCAGGCGCCTGACTTCGGCTTTGTCTGCGATCTGCAGTTTCAGGCGCTGCCTGACAGCGGCACGCGTTACCACGCCCAGGTTCATCACGTGGACGCCGCCGGACGCGACGCGCATGCGGCCATGGGATTTGAGCAAGGCTGGTCGGCCGCGCTGGACCAGTTGGTGGAGCTGGTGGAGCACGGCAGGGTTGGGTGAGAACGCATCGGCCCAAAAAGAAAGGGCCCAGAGGTGACTCTGGGCCCTTGGACCTGGTGGAGCCGGGGGGAATCGAACCCCCGTCCGCAAACCATTGCCGGCCAGTTCTACATGCGTAGCTGACTGATTTGAGTCTCACCACCCCCGTCGCGCAGCAGCACGCTACGGGGGCAGCCAGTCACTGAATCTCGCCAACCGCCGAGTAACCCGGCGGCCAGCCAGCCAATGTGAATGACCTCTCAACCCTCAACCCTTGCGGGTCTCAGGCCCGGCCCATTGGCCAACCGTTGAGAGGCTCACCGGTGTTAAGCGGCGAGGGCGAAACGTTCGTCGTTCGCAGTTACTTTGTTTCCGAAGGATTTACGAGCTGTCTGGCGCTCGGCATGCCCTGTACCGACTCCGCATCCACGTCGAAGCCAGGTCGGCCCCAGAACGCTGGAGTTTAGGCCAGTTGCAGCCATTTCAAGAGCTCGGCCGGCTGCTGAAGCACGGTATCTGCGCCCCAGGCGTGCACAGGCTCACCCAAGCCCAGATATCCCCATGCTGCGGCCGCAGTGGCCATGCCCGCCGCGCGGCCAGCCTGGATGTCGCGGATGTCGTCGCCCACATACACGCTGCGCGCGGGCTCGGCACGGGCTCGGCGCGCCGCCTCAAACAGGGGCTCAGGGTGTGGCTTGGCGTGCGGAGTGCTGTCCCCTCCAATCACGACCGCGGCGCGCTCAGCCAGGCCCAGCGCCTGCGCAATGGGTTCGGCGTAGCGCAAGGCCTTGTTGGTGACCACGCCCCAGCGGACACCCCGCGCATCCAGCGCGGCCAGCACGGGCTGCACTTCGTCAAACACCTTGGTGAGCCGCAGCATGCGCTGCTCGTAGCGTTCCAGGAAGGCGATGCGCAGCTCATCAAAGCCCGGCTCTCCGGGCCGGGCGCCAAAGGCCAGACCCACCATGCCGCGTGCACCGGCGCCCACCATGGGGCGCAGCGCCGACTCAGGCATCGGCGGCCGCCCGTGCAGAGCGAGCAGATCATTGGCCGCACCGGCGAGATCAGGCGCGCTGTCGATCAGCGTGCCGTCCAGGTCGAACAGCACCAATTCCACGGCGCTCACGCCAGCATGCCCCATGTCAGGCCGGCTTTCGGCACGCCACCAGGTAATTGACGCTGGTGTCCTCGTTGAGGCTGTAGCGGCGCGTCAGCGGGTTGTAGCCCATGCCCTTGGTGGCTTGCCACAGCAGGCCGGCGTCCCGGCAGTACCGCGCCAGTTCGCTGGGCTTGATGAAGCGTGAGTGCTCATGCGTGCCTTTGGGCAGCAACTTCAGCACATATTCGGCACCGATGATGGCAAACAGGTAGCTCTTGGGGTTGCGGTTAAGCGTGGAGAAAAACACCCAGCCACTCGGCTTGGCCAACTGCGCGCAGGCACGTACTGTCGAAGAGGGGTCGGGCACGTGTTCCAGCATCTCCATGCAGGTCACCACGTCAAACGCGCCGGGCGCTTCAGCGGCCAGGGCTTCGGCGGGCACCTCGCGGTAATCGATATTGGCCACCCCCTGCTCCATCGCGTGCAGACGGGCGACCCCCAGGGGCTTGACGGCCAGGTCGATGCCGGTGACATGGTGCGCACGCAAGGCCATCGCTTCGGCCAGGATGCCACCCCCACAGCCCACATCGAGTGCACGCTTGCCCTTGAGGCTCGCCAACGCATCGATCCACTCCAGGCGGAGTGGATTGATCTCGTGAAGGGGACGGAATTCGCTTTCCTTGTCCCACCAGCGGTGGGCCAGGTCGCTGAACTTGGCCAGTTCGGCCGCATCGACGTTGGTGCTGCTCATGCCGGAATGCTCGTCGAAAAAACAAAGCCCCGCCAGGGCGGGGCTTGTGACCTTGCAGCCTCGGGTTGATTCAACCCGAGGTGTTGCAGTCGTTCAGGGACGACGGGTGCGCGTACCAACCACTTCGACCTCGACACGGCGGTTCTTCGCCTTGCCTTCCTTGGTCTTGTTGTCAGCCACAGGCGACTTCTCGCCCTTGCCTTCGGTGTAGACCCGGTTCTTCTCGATGCCTTGCGACACCAGGAAGTTCTTGACCGACTCGGCGCGGGAGATCGACAGCTTCTGGTTAGAGGCGTCGCTGCCATCGCTGTCGGTGTGACCCACGGCGATGATCACTTCCAGGTTGATGCCCTTGGTCTTGTCGACCAGGTCTTTCAGCTTGGCTTGGGCTTCGGGCTTCAGCACCGACTTGCCGGTGTCAAAGAACGCGTCAGCCGCGAACGTGACCTTCTCGCTCACCGGCGCCGGAGGCGGCGGGGGGGCCGGACGGGGCGCGGGAGGAGCCGGAGGTGCGGCCGGCCGTGCCACCGGAGCCGGAGGCGGGGGCGGCGGGGGAGGAGGCGGCGGGGGCGGCGGAGGCGGCGGGGGCTTCGGAGCACCGTCGCAGTTGGCCAGGGCCGTAGCCGGCGTCCAGAAGGCGTCACGCCAGCACAGTTCGTTCGTGCCGTTGCGCCACACGGTGCCATCGGTGGCCCGCCAGTTGTCGACGGACTTCGCAGGCGCAGCCGCCTGCGCGAAGGCCGCCAGAGGGGCGGCCAGCGCAGCTGTCGCGAACAGCGCTGCCACCTTATTGAGTTTCTTCATGATTCTCCTCTCGAGGAAAGCCGCAGGGGACTGCGTGACGTCCAATACGGGGAAGTTGGCGAGCAAATACACGCTCTCGCGAGCATTCACAAACGACGAAATCATTGTGCCATAGGGCTTCGTCTGCGCCTCATTTTGACGGTCTCAGGGCTTGTGCCGACCATGGCTGTTGCGCGTCCGCGACAGAGGGCCGGCGATTAGAATGGGATTCTCTTGCGGGTTGCGCCCGCTCTAGCGTGCGCAACCACCCCCCGCCACTGGCATTCCGCCACCGTTGTGCACGGCCTGCGGCCGCTGCCCATTGGCCTGACAGCACCTGGTTTGCGCATGACCCAATTCGCGAAAGAAACGCTGCCGATCAGCCTCGAAGAGGAGATGCGGCGTTCCTACCTGGATTACGCGATGAGCGTGATCGTCGGGCGTGCGCTGCCCGACGCGCGCGACGGCCTCAAGCCGGTGCACCGGCGCGTGCTGTTTGCGATGCACGAACTGAACAACGACTGGAACCGCCCCTACAAGAAGAGTGCGCGCATCGTCGGTGATGTGATCGGCAAGTACCACCCGCACGGCGACACCGCGGTCTACGACACCATCGTGCGCATGGCGCAGGATTTCAGCCTGCGTCACATGCTGGTGGACGGGCAGGGCAACTTCGGCAGCGTGGACGGCGACAACGCCGCGGCCATGCGCTACACCGAAATCCGTCTGTCCAAGATTGCCCACGAGATGCTGGCCGACATCGACAAGGAAACCGTCGACTTCGGCCCCAACTATGACGGCAGCGAAAAAGAGCCCCTGGTGCTGCCCACGCGGCTGCCTAACTTGCTGGTCAATGGCTCCGCGGGCATTGCCGTGGGCATGGCCACCAACATCCCGCCACACAACCTGAACGAAGTGGTAGATGCCTGCCTGCACCTGCTGAAGGCACCCCAGGCCAGCATCGACGAGCTGATGGAGATCATCCCGGCGCCCGATTTCCCCACCGCCGGCATCATCTACGGCCTGAGCGGCGCCCGCGAGGGCTACCGCACCGGGCGCGGCAAGGTGGTGATGCGCGCGAAGTGCCATTTCGAGGACATCGACAAGGGCTCCCGTCAGGCCATCATCGTTGACGAGATCCCGTACCAGGTCAACAAGAAGACGCTGCTGGAACGCATTGCCGAGCTGGTGCACGAGAAGAAGATCGAAGGCATCAGCCACATCCAGGACGAGAGCGACAAGTCCGGCATGCGGGTGGTCATCGAGCTCAAGCGCGGTGAAGTGCCTGAGGTGGTGCTGAACAACCTCTACAAGCAGACGCAACTGCAAGACACCTTCGGCATGAACATGGTGGCGCTGGTGGACGGCCAGCCCCGGTTGTGCAACCTCAAGCAGCTGATCGAGATCTTCCTGGACCACCGGCGCGAAGTGGTGACGCGGCGCACGGTCTACGAATTGCGCAAGGCGCGTGAGCGCGGCCATGTGCTGGAAGGCTTGGCCGTCGCACTGGCCAACATCGACGAATTCATCGAGATCATCAAGACCAGCCCCACGCCGCCGATGGCCAAGGCCGGGCTGATGGCCAAGAGCTGGGATTCTTCCCTGGTGCGCGAAATGCTGGCCCGCGCGGAGGCTGACACGCCCGGCGGGCGCGCCGCGTACCGTCCTGAGGGCCTGCCCGCCCAGTACGGCATGCAGCCCGACGGCCTGTACCGCCTGTCAGACGACCAGGCCCAGGAAATCCTGCAGATGCGCCTGCAGCGGCTCACCGGCCTGGAGCAGGACAAGATCGTCGGCGAGTACAAGGAGATCATGTCCGTGATCGCCGACCTGCTCGACGTGCTGGCCAAGCCCGAGCGGGTGGCCACGATCATCCGCGAAGAGCTGACTGTGCTGAAGCAGGAGTTCGGCCAGACCAAGCTCGGCGCGCGCCGCAGCCACATCGAACACAACGCCCAGGAACTCGGCACCGAAGACCTGATCACGCCGACCGACATGGTGGTCACGCTCAGCCACACCGGCTACGTGAAGAGCCAGCCGCTGGGTGAGTACCGCGCGCAGAAGCGGGGCGGCCGAGGCAAGCAGGCCACACAGACCAAGGAAGACGACTGGGTCGACCAGCTCTTCATCGCCAACACCCACGACTGGATCCTCTGCTTCAGCGATCGCGGCCGCGTCTACTGGATCAAGGTCTGGGAAGTCCCGCAGGGCGGACGCAACAGCCGCGGCAAGCCCATCGTCAACATGTTCCCGTTGCAGCCGGGCGAAAAGATCACCGTGGTGCTGCCGCTGACGGGCGAGTTCCGCAGCTTCCCGGCCGACCACTATGTCTTCATGGCCACCGCGCTGGGCACCGTCAAGAAGACAGCGCTGGACGAATTCAGCAACCCCCGCAAGGCCGGCATCATCGCCGTCGACCTGGACGAAGGGGATTTCCTCATCGGCGCGTCGCTCACCGACGGCAAGCACGATGTGATGCTGTTCAGCGATGGCGGCAAGGCCGTGCGCTTTGACGAAAACGACGTGCGGGCCATGGGCCGACAGGCCCGGGGCGTGCGCGGGATGATGCTCGAGGACGGTCAGAGCGTGATCGCCATGCTGGTGGCCGAAGACGAAAGCCAGAGCGTGCTCACTGCCACCGAAAACGGCTACGGCAAGCGCACCAGCATCACCGAATACACGCGCCACGGCCGCGGCACCAAGGGGATGATCGCCATCCAGCAGAGCGAGCGCAATGGCAAGGTCGTGGCAGCCACGCTCGTGCGTGCGCAAGACGAAATCATGCTGATCACCGACAAGGGCGTGCTGGTGCGCACACGCATCAGCGAAATCCGCGAAATGGGGCGAGCCACGCAGGGTGTGACCCTGATCGCCCTGGATGATGGTGCGACGCTCAGCGGCCTGCAGCGCATTGTCGAGAACGATGACCAGGTAGCGGGCGACGATGAGTCAGCCCCTGCAGCGCCCACGACTTGAGACTGAACACCATGACCTTGAACCCTCGATGGGTGTGGACGGCGGCCGTCTGTGCCGCCGTGTTGTCAACCACGGTTGGCGCCCAGACGGCGCCTGCCGCAGCCGAGCCAAGCGGCTCGAAAAAGGAACTGTCGCAGCGCGTGGTGCAGCTGCAGACCCCGGGCATTGAGGGCATGGCCCGCCAGCTGGTGGAGATTCCTGCGCAGCAGCTGCTGGGCAACGCGCAGATGGCGGTGCAGCAGCGGGTGGCCGAGAACAAGCGGCAGGCCGTCTGGCAGCAGATCGAGGGCGATGCGCGCCGCTACGTGGAAGACGCCACACCCATCGTGCGAGACCGCGCGCTGAAGGTCGCGCCCGAGGTGCTGAGCCCGATCCTCGAAAGCCGCCTGAGCGACGACGAGCTGCGCCAGGTGGTGCAGGTGCTGCAGTCGATGGAAAGTCCGGCCTTCCGCAAGTACAACAGCCTGATGCCCGAACTGTTTCGCGCCCTGAATGAGCGGGTGGTCACCGACACCCGCGCCACCATCGAACCCAAGGTGCGCGCCATGCAGGATTCGGCCACCAAGCGCTTCAACCAGGCCGCCCAACCGGCGCCCGGTGCTGCGGCGCAACCGGCACCCGCGCCGGCCAAGAAGCAGTAACCACCCCCACGCGCCTCACCGCGCCTCACCGCGCCACGCCAGCGCCCTGACCATGGCCGACACGCCCAACGCCGCCCTCCTGCCGCTGCGCGAGAAAATTGATGCCCTCGACCAGCAACTGCTGGCCCTGCTGAACCAGCGGGCCCAGCTGGCCCTGGAAGTGGGTGAGATCAAGAAGCGCGATGGCTCTCCGGTGTTCCGGCCCGAGCGTGAGGCGCAGGTGATCGACGGCCTGAAGGCCCGCAACCCCGGGCCGCTGAAGACCGACAGCGTCGCGCCCATCTGGCGCGAGATCATGTCGGCCTGCCGTTCGCTGGAATCGCCCACGCGGGTGGCCTACCTCGGCCCGGCGGGTACCTTCAGCGAACAGGCCGCGCTGGCGTATTTCGGTTCGTCCATCGCCCGGGTGCCCTGCTCCACCATCGACGAAGTCTTTCGCAGCACCAGCGCAGGCGCTGCCGACTTCGGCGTGGTGCCGGTGGAAAACTCCACCGAAGGGGTGGTGGCCCGCTCGCTGGACCTTTTTCTGCACACCCCGCTGTCCATCATCGGCGAAACCAGCCTGCTGGTGCGGCACAACCTGCTTCGCCAGCGCGGGCAGCTGGACGGCATCACCGCGGTGGCCGCGCACCCACAGGCCCTGGCGCAATGCCACGCCTGGCTGGCCCAGCACCTGCCCCACGCTGAACGCCGCCCCGTCACCAGCAATGCCGAAGGTGCCCGACTGGCCTCGCTCGACGCGGCGATAGCCGGCATTGCCAGTGAACGTGCCGCCAACGAATACGGCCTGCACGTGGTGGCGCCGGCCATCCAGGACGACGCCCACAACCGCACGCGCTTTGCCATCGTGGCACACCCGTCGGAGCACCCGGCACCCAAGGCCTCCGGGCACGATTGCACCAGCCTGGTCGTCAGCGTCACCAACCGGCCCGGGGCCGTGCATGACATGCTCGTTCCGCTGAAGCAGCATGGGGTGTCGATGACACGCTTCGAGTCGCGCCCCGCGCGTTCAGGCCAGTGGGAGTACTACTTCTACATCGACATCGCCGGGCACCCGCAGGAAGAGCACGTGGCCACGGCGCTGCAGGCCCTGCGCGGTGTCTGCGCCTTCTTCAAGGTGCTGGGCACCTACCCTGTCGACGTCCACTGAACCACCGGGTCAGGCATGTTTGAGCAACTCGGTGTGATTGGCTGCGGACTCATGGGCGGCAGCTTTGCGCTGGCCCTGAAGGAACGCGGCCTGGTCCGGCGCGTGGTGGGCTACAGCAAGTCGCCCTCCACCACCGCCCTGGCACGTGAGCTGGGCGTGATCGACGACACCGCCGATTCCGCGCTGAGTGCCATGTCGGGTTCCGACATCGTCCTGATGGCCGTGCCGGTGGCCGCCACCGAAGCCACCTTCAAGGCCATCAAGCCGCTGGTCGACCCTCAGGTCCTGCTGATGGATGTGGGCTCCACCAAGCGCGACGTGGTGGACGCCGCCCGCCGGGTCTTGCGCGAACGGGTGGGGGCTTTCGTGCCGGCGCACCCGATCGCGGGCAAGGAATCGGCTGGCGTTCAGCACGCCGATGCACAGCTCTACCACCGCTGCCAGGTCATCCTGACACCGCTGCCGCAGACCGAGCCTGAGCTGCTGAAGAAGGCCCGTGACGTCTGGACGGCGGTGGGCGCAAGTGTCGT
Organism: Rubrivivax sp.; assembly: GCA_021298085.1. Lineage (GTDB taxonomy): Bacteria > Pseudomonadota > Gammaproteobacteria > Burkholderiales > Burkholderiaceae_C > Rubrivivax. The sequence continues at coordinate 4,389 of JAJTDE010000110.1, read as the reverse complement.
GAGCATGGCGCCCGAACAGCATGACGCCGCCTTTGCGGCCGTCAGCCACCTGCCGCACCTGCTCGCCTATGCCTACTACAACGCCGTCTCGCAGCAGCCCAATGGCGCAGAGTTCCTGGCGCTGGCTGGGCCGGGCTTCCGAGATTTCACGCGGATCGCCGCGAGCGACCCGACAGTCTGGCGCGACATCTTCAGCGCCAACCGCGAAGAGTTGCTCAAGCAGAGCCAGCGCTTCCGCCATGCGCTGGAAGCCTTCGAGCTGGCCCTGAAGACCGGCAATCTGCCGGCCACCGAAGCCCTGATCCGCAGCGCCGCCGAAGGGCGCAGCCAGTGGCATATCCACAACCCTGGCAGCCGCCGCTGACGCGGCTCGTCCGATGTTTCGCATTCCCTTCCTGGACATTCCCCCACTGCATGGTGCGTCGGGGCGTGTGGTGCTCCCCGGCTCCAAGAGCATCTCCAACCGTGTGCTGCTGCTGGCCGGGCTGTGCGCCGGCGAAACCCGCGTGCACGACCTGCTCGATTCCGACGACACCGCGGTCATGCTGCAGGCCCTGCGCACGCTGGGCTGTGGTGTGCGACAGGACGGCCGCGTCTGGTGCATCCAGGGACTGGGCGGCACGCTGGCGGTGCATGAGGCTGCCCTGTTCCTCGGCAATGCCGGCACAGCCATGCGCCCGCTGGCAGCTGCCCTGGCGGTGCTGAGCACCCAGCAAGGTGGCCGTTTTGACCTGAGCGGCGTGCCGCGCATGCACGAGCGCCCCATCGGCGACCTGGTCGACGCGCTGCGCCCGCTGGGCTGCCAGATCGAGGACCTTGGGCAGCCGGGTTACCCGCCGCTGCGCATCAGCGGCATGCCCGGCGGACAGCTCCAGCTGGATGCGCCCATCCGCGTGCGTGGCGATGTCTCCAGCCAGTTCCTGACCGCGCTGCTGCTGGCCCTGCCGCTGGCCGCTGCCCAGCGTGACGTCACGATCGACGTGGTCGGCGAGCTGATCTCCAAGCCGTACATCGACATCACGCTGAACCTGCTGGCCCGCTTTGGCGTCGTCGTCCAGCGCCGCGGCTACGAACAATTTGTCATTCCGCGCGGCAGCCGCTACGGCACACCGGGCGACATCCATGTCGAAGGCGACGCCTCGTCGGCGTCGTACTTCATCGCGCTGGGCGCGATCGCGGCGCAGGGCGGCGCACCGGTGCACGTCCAGGGCGTGGGCAGCGACTCCATCCAGGGCGACATCCGCTTCATCGACGCTGCCCGCGCGATGGGCGCCGACATCCGCAGCGGTCCCAACTGGCTGGAGGTGCACCGCGGCCAATGGCCGCTGCGCGCCATCACGCTGGACGCCAACGCCATCCCCGATGCGGCCATGACGCTGGCCGTGATGGCCTTGTATGCCGACGGCCCGACCCGCATCACCCACATCGCCAGCTGGCGTGTCAAGGAAACTGACCGCATTGCCGCGATGGCCTGCGAGCTGCGCAAGCTCGGCGCCACGGTCACCGAAGGCGCTGACTTCATCGAGGTCACGCCGCCGCAGCGCTGGCACCACGCCAGCATCCACACCTACGACGACCACCGGATGGCCATGTGCCTGTCCTTGGCGGCGTTCAACCCCATCGCGCCGCAACCCGGACAGGCCACCGTTCGCATCCAGGACCCGGCCTGTGTGGGCAAGACCTTCCCCGATTACTTCGAGACGCTGTTCGACGTCGCCGGTGCCGACACTGCAGAGGTTCCGGTCATCGCCGTGGACGGCCCGTCGGCCTCGGGCAAGGGCACGCTGGCCAGTGAACTGGCCAAGGCGCTGGGTTACCACCTGCTGGACTCAGGCGCTCTGTACCGCGCCGCCGCGCTGGCCGCCCAGGCCGACGGCGTCAGCCTGGATGATGGCGCCGGCGTCGCTCGCGTGAGCCGGCTGCTGGACCTCCGCTTCGACGGCGACAAGGTGTTCCTGCGGGGTCAGGACGTCAGCGACACCCTGCGCAACGAAGTCACCGGCCGGATGGCGTCGCAAGTCAGCGTCCACCCCGCCGTCAGAGAAGCCCTGCACGGCCTGCAGCTGTCGTTCCGGCGCGTGCCGGGCCTGGTGGCTGACGGTCGCGACATGGGCACCGTGGTCTTCCCCGACGCGGCGCTGAAGGTTTTTCTGGTGGCCAGCGCCGAACAACGCGCCCAAAGGCGCCATAAGCAGTTGATTTCGAAGGGCTTTTCCGCTAGCATCTCTGCCCTTCGGGCTGACTTGGAAGCGCGTGACGAGCGGGATAAAAACCGCGCCAGCGCGCCACTGAAGCCGGCCGAAGACGCGCTGTTGCTCGACAACTCCAACCTGGGCATCGATGAATCGGTGCAGCAGGTCTTGCAGTGGTGGGCGCAGCGCAGGCCGTTCTGACGCCATCCGCCTGCCAAGGCGCTGGTCCGGTACGGCGCCAGAAACCCGTTCCACAGGAGCCCCGCCCACCGCACCTCCCACCTGGCCGCCAGGCCATCGGGTGCGGTGATTGTCTGAACCCAACCCCGCAACGGATGTTGCAGCACCGCCCAGCGCAGAACGCCCAGGTCTGAATCTCCAGCCCCGCGAAACCCCGTGCTGGTGCACCGAAGGAAACCATGTCTGACACCCAAGCCGCCTTTGGCGGAGAGTCTTTTGCCGCCCTGTTCGAAGAATCGCTGAAGCGCTCGGAAATGCGCTCTGGCGAGGTCATCACCGCCGAGGTGGTGCGCATCGACTTCAACCACGTTGTGGTCAACGCCGGTCTGAAGAGCGAGTCCTACATCCCCATCGACGAATTCAAGAACGACCAGGGCGAACTGGAAGTTCAAGTCGGCGATTACGTCTCGGTGGCCATCGATGCCGTGGAAAACGGCTATGGCGACACCATCCTGTCGCGCGACAAGGCCAAGCGCCTGGCGTCCTGGCTGAGCCTGGAAAACGCGCTGGAATCGGGCGACTTCGTCACCGGCACGGTCTCCGGCAAGGTCAAGGGTGGCCTCACGGTCCTGGTCAACGGCATCCGCGCCTTCCTGCCCGGCTCGCTGCTCGACACACGCCCCGTGAAAGACATGTCGCCCTTCGAGGGCAAGACCATGGAGTTCAAGGTCATCAAGCTCGACCGCAAGCGCAACAACGTCGTGTTGTCGCGCCGTGCCGTGGTCGAAGCCTCGATGGGTGAAGAACGCGCCAAGCTGCTGGAGACGCTGCACGAAGGTGCCATCGTCGAAGGCGTGGTCAAGAACATCACCGAATACGGTGCCTTTGTGGATCTGGGCGGCATCGACGGCCTGCTGCACATCACCGACATGGCCTGGCGCCGTGTCCGTCACCCGAGCGAAGTGGTCACCGTCGGCCAGGAACTGCGCGCCAAGGTGCTGAAGTTCGACGCCGAGAAGAACCGCGTCAGCCTGGGCCTGAAGCAGCTGGGCGACGACCCCTGGATGGGCGTGGCTCGCCGCTACCCCACGGGCACGCGCCTGTTCGGCAAGGTCACCAACATCGCCGACTACGGTGCATTTGTCGAGATCGAACCCGGCATCGAAGGCCTGGTGCACGTCTCCGAGATGGACTGGACCAACAAGAACGTCGCCCCGTCCAAGGTGGTCACCCTGGGCGAAGAAGTCGAGGTCATGGTCCTCGAGATCGACGAAGACAAGCGCCGCATCAGCCTGGGCATGAAGCAGTGCAAGGCCAATCCCTGGGAAGAGTTCTCGTCCAACGTCAAGCGCGGCGACCGCGTCAAGGGCCCCGTCAAGAGCATCACCGATTTCGGCGTGTTCATCGGCCTGGCCCAGGGCATCGATGGCCTGGTGCACCTGTCTGACCTCTCTTGGAACGAGCCGGGCGAAAGCGCTGTGCGCAACTACAAGAAGGGCCAGGAAGTCGACGCCATCGTGCTGGCGGTCGACGTCGAGCGCGAGCGCATCAGCCTGGGCATCAAGCAGCTGGACACCGACCCGTTCACGACCTTCACCACCTTGAACGACCGTGGCGTCATCGTCAACGGCAAGGTCAAGACGGTGGACCCGCGTGGCGCCGAAGTGCTGCTGTCTGAAGACGTGCTGGGCTACCTGCGTGCCAGCGAAATCAGCCGCGATCGCGTCGAAGACGCCCGCAACGTGCTGAAGGAAGGCGATGACGTCTCGGTGATGATCGTCAACGTGGACCGCAAGACGCGCAACATCCAGCTGTCGATCAAGGCCAAGGACCAGGCCGACCAGCAGGAAGCCATGCAGCGTCTGTCGCAATCCAACGAGCGCGAAAACGCCGGCACCACCAGCCTGGGCGCCCTGCTGCGTGCCAAGCTGGACAACAACAACGGCTGATGCCCTTGTCTGCCGCTCTCGGGCGGCCTCGCGCCACGGCATTGCCGTGGCGCGCCTCATTTCTCCGC
>JAJTDE010000020.1 GCA_021298085.1 Rubrivivax sp. | reverse complement strand
CTGGCCTTCGCCGCCTTCGCCCAGGCCCAGGTCTTGCACCAGGCCGCGGACGATGTCCTGCACCACGTCGTCGATGACCACGGCCGGCACCTGAACCTGGCCGCCGCGCATCAGCCGCAGGTACCAGGCCTCCAGGGTGCCGGCGGCCTGCACCTCGTCGCGAAAGCCCAGCCACCAGCGCCAGTTGTCGCGGGCGTCGGCATCGGCGATGCGCTGCAGCTCGGCGTCATTCACGGCACGCATCGGGTCGGCGTGCAGGCGTGTGGCCAGCTGGCGCTCGTGGCGGCAGGCCTCGGGCGGCGGCACGAGTTCCGGCCTCTCCAGCCAGCGGTGCCACCAGCCTGGCGTGGGCTGGTGCCAGCCCTCGGGTGTGCGCTGCAGGGCGTGCCACCCGGCGTCCGGCCAGACCTGACGCTGAACTGCCGGCAAGGGCTGCGCCGACAGTGGCTGCGGCAGTGGCGGTGGCGGTGGGCTGGGTGCGCTCATGGGTGACCCAGTGTAGAGGTGGACGGTCCGACATCACGCGACTGCACCCACATGCGCCGACCCGAGCCGTGCTGGCCGTCGCCTTCGGGGTTCAGAGCCGCGCGTCGCTCGCCGCGTCAAACAGGGAGGCGCGCGCAGGGTCGATGCCAAACGCCATCCTCTGGCCGGGCGCCACATCCCAGCGGTCGTCGACCATCCCCGACAGCTGCATGCCGCCGCACTCGAACCACACGATGTTCTGCGCGCCCAGGGGTTCCACCACCGTGACACGGCCACCGTGTGGCGTTGACGGGCTGGGTGCGCCCGCCAGGCGCAGGTGCTCTGGGCGCAGGCCGAGCACGACCTCGCGGCCTGCGGCCGGTGCGTTGCGGAACGGGTAAGCCTCCAGTCCCGACACCAGCGCCTCACCCTCGAAGCGCCACGTGTCGCCCTGGCCCGCCAGGCGACCACGCAGCAGGTTCATCGTCGGTGAACCCAGGAACCCGGCCACAAACAGGTTGGCCGGCCGGTGGTAGATCTCCTGCGGCGTGCCGATCTGCTGAATCTCGCCGGCCTTCATCACGGCGATGCGGTCGGCCAGTGTCATCGCCTCGACCTGGTCGTGTGTCACGTAGACCATGGTCGCCCCGAGGGTCTGGTGCAACTGCTTGAGCTCGCGGCGCAGCTCGGCGCGCAGCTTGGCGTCCAGGTTGGACAAGGGCTCGTCGAAGAGGTAGACCTTGGCGTCACGCACCAGGGCGCGGCCGATCGCCACACGCTGCCGCTGGCCGCCCGAAAGCTGCGCCGGCCGCCGCGCCAGCAGCTCGCCCAGGTGCAGCATCTGGGCGACGCGGGTGATGCGGCGGTTGATCTCCTCGCGCGGCACACCGGCCACGCGCAGACCGAAGGACATGTTGCGCTCGACGTTCATCGTCGGGTAGAGCGCATAGCTCTGGAAGACCATGCCGATCTCCCGGTCCTTCGGGTCCGCCCAGGTGACGTCACGCTCACCGATGCGGATGCTGCCCTCGGCCACGTCGTTGAAGCCGGCCAAGGTGTGCAGCAGCGTGGACTTGCCGCAGCCCGATGGGCCCAGCAGCACCAGAAATTCGCCGTTGGCGATGTCCAGGCTGAGGTTCTTCAGGATGGGCACGCCGCCCAGCACGATGTCGATCGAGTCGATGTGGACGCTGGCCATCTCAGCCTTTCACGGCGCCGGCGGCAATCCCGCGCACAAACCAGCGGCCAGAGAAGAAATACACCAGCAAGGGCACCAGCGACGTGAGGATCGTGGCGGCCATGTCGATGTGGTAGCGGCGCTCGCCGAAGGTGGTGTTGACCAGGTTGTTCAGCTGCACCGTCATGGGGTAGTTGTCCTTGCCGGCAAAGATCAGGCCGAACAGGTAGTCGTTCCAGATGCCCGTCAGCTGCAGGATGGTGGCGACGATCAGCATCGGGGTGGCCATGGGCAGCATCAGCTGGAAGAAGATGCGCCAGAAGCCGCCGCCATCGATCCTGGCGGCCTTGAACAGCTCATTCGGCACCGCGAGGTAGTAGTTGCGGAACAGCAGTGTCAGCACCGGCATGCCGAAGATGCAGTGCACGACCAGAACCGCCCAGTAGGTGTTGTAGAAGCCGCCCAGCCGAAACCACGCCACCAGCGGGTAGATCATGACCTGGAAGGGCACAAAGGCACCCAGCAGCATGATGCCGAAGAGCAGGTTGCCCCACTTCGTGCGCCAGAAGCTGAGTGCGTAGCCGTTCAGCGCGCCGAGGAAGACCGAGAGGATGGTCGCCGGCACGGCGATGCGCACCGAGTTCCAGAAGCCGCCCTGGATGCCCTGGCACTCCAGGGCAATGCAGGCGCTGGACCAGGCCTCGGCCCAATTGTCGAACTGCGGTGACGCGGGCCAGGCAAACAGCACCGCCTCGCGGATCTCGGCCGGCGTCTTCAGGGATGTCACCACCATCACGTACAGAGGCAGCAGGAAGAAGGCCGCGCTGACCACCAGGAACGCGTAGATGCCCCAGCGCGCGGGCGAGGCCCAGGGCCGGGCTGGCCGACGCCCGCGGGGAGCAGGGTGAGTGGGGGTGTCAGCGGCTGAGTTCATCGGCTGAACCCGTCAGCGCCCGGCGCCGAGGCGCGCTTCGGCGCGGGAGCGCCAGTACAGCAGCGGCGCCAGGACGGTGAAGACGGTCACCAGCATCACCACCGACGCCGCCGAGGCCAGCGCAATGTTGTTGCGGCCAAAGAGGTGGTCGACGATGAACTTCGCCGGTACCTCGCTGGCGTCGCCAGGGCCACCGCTGGTCATCACCACCACCACGTCGAAGGTGCGCACCACCGCGACGGCCAGCAGCACAAAGGCGGTGACGTAGGCCGGGGCGAGCTGCGGCAGCACGACGCTGCGGTAGTAGCGTGGCTTGGACACGCCGTCCAGCCGTGCCGCCTTCCATTGCTCCTCGTCCACGCCCCGCAGCGCCGCCAGGAGGATGGCCATCGTCGTGCCACTGCCCTGCCAGATCATCGCCAGCCCGATGGCGTACAGCACCATGTCAGACTGCACCGTCCAGTCCAGCGTGAAGCCGGCCCAGCCGAGCTGGCGAAAGGCGTTCTGGAGCCCCAGATCGGGGTTGAACAGCCATTGCCAGACCAGGCCTGTCACGACAAAGCTCATCGCATACGGGTAGAGGAAGATGGTCCTGAACCAGCTCTCGCCCTTGACCTGCTGGTCGATGACGATGGCCATCAGCGTGCCCAGGATCAGCACCCCGACGATGTAGATCACGGCGAGCACGCCCAGGTGCTGGATCGACACGTTCCAGCGCTCGGTCTCGAGCAGCCGCACAAACTGGTCGAGCCCGACCCAATCGTCCCTGGGGAACAGCCGCGACGACGACAGCGAGATCCGGATGCTCCAGATCACCGACCCGACATAGGCCAGCAGCGCCGTGACCGCCAGCGGCAGCAACGCGGCGTGCAGCGCGAGGTTCAGGCGGCGCGGGCGTGCAGCGCGGGTGATGGGAAGCTCCGAACCGGCAACGTCAGGCTGTCATGGGGCGAGGTCAGCGCCTCAGCGCTTGAGCGCGGAGGCCATGGACTTGATGGCGTCGTCGATCGGCTGGCCGGAGTTCCAGAACTTGCTCACGGCATCTTCGAACGCCCCCTTGGCGTCCGGGGTGAGCAACTCGTTGTCGCTGGCCAGCAGGCGCCCTTCCTTGACGGCCTGCAGCCCCGCCTGCGCGCAGACGTCCATCTTGCTGGTGTCCACATCGGTGCGGATCGGGATCGAGCCCTTGCGGTTGTTGAAGGCCACCTGCATGGGCGCCGAGATCATCAGCTCGGCCAGCTTCTTCTGCGCGACCTCGGCGTCCTTCTTCTTCGATTTCGGGAAGACAAAGACATCGCCACCGATGGCGTAGGGCATCTTCGGGCCGCCGGCCATGAAGCAGCCATAGTCCTTGCCAGCCGCCTGGTTGGCGTTGACAAACTCCCCCTTGGCCCAGTCGCCCATCATCTGGAAGCCCGCCTTGCCCTGGATCACCATCGCGGTGGCCAGGTTCCAGTCGCGCCCGGGTGAACCCGCGTCGACATACCCCTTCAGGCGCCTGAAGGTCTCGAGCGTCTTGCGAAAGCCGGGGCCCGAGGTGTCCTTGTCCTTGAAGGTCTTGTTGTAGAGCTCCTGGCCGCCGGTGGCCAGCAGCACGCCGCGGAAGGCGATGGCCTCCTGCCAGCCTTGGCCGCCGATGGCCAGCGGCGTGACGCCGATGCCCTTGAGCTTGTCCATGGCCACAAACATCTCGTCGAGGGTGGTGGGTTCCTTGGCGCCGGCCTTGGCGAGCAGGCCCTTGTTGAACCAGACCCAGTTCTCGTTGTGCAGGTTGATCGGCACTGCGTAGTACTTGCCGTTGACCTTGACCGCGTTGCGGATCTTCTCGGGCAGCAGCTTGTCCCAGTTGCCCTTGGTGGCGATGTCGTTCAGGTCGATCAGCAGGCCTTCCTTGATGATCTCCTCGTACTGGCGCCCATAGTTGTACTGGGCCGCGGTGGGTGGGTCTCCGCCCATCGTGCGGTTGGCCATCACGGTACGGGCCTGCGCGCCGCCGCCGCCCGCGATGGGCGTGTCAACCCAGGTGCCGCCGGCCTTGGTGTAGGCGGCGGCAAACTCCTTGATGGCCGCGGCTTCGCCACCCGATGTCCACCAGTGGATCACCTCCGCCCTCTGGGCGTGTGCACCGGCCGCCACCAGGGCCAGCAGAATGGCCGCAGCGGACTTGCAGCAAGGGTTCATGGTGTGTCTCCTCCATCGTGAAAGGCAGCGGCCGGTGTCGGTGATTCACGCACTCGGCCGCGGAGCGCGATCGTACAGACGCCCAGGCACCCAGGAAGCCGTGTTTTCCTGGTCTTGTCCCTGACGCAGAGGGTGGAGCAACGCAGGCGCAAGAGTGGGTGGCCGGCGCTTCGGGCGGGTGGCGCTCAGGTGTGTGGAGCGTTACCCTTCGGCCCGTGCCAGCACGAAGCCTCGACATGTCTTCAGACACCCCCTTGGCAGGCGCTCCAGCCGCGCGCCCCTGAAGCGCCGAGGGCCCCCACCCGTCATCCCATGGCCTTCACCCACACCCTCGGTGGCACCCGCTACGTCTTTGCTGACCTGAAAACGCTGCTGGCGCGCGCCACACCCCACCGCAGCGGCGACGTGCTGGCCGGCGTGGCCGCGCAATCGGCGGCTGAGCGCATGGCCGCATGCCTGGCCCTGGCTGAGCTGCCGCTGTCACATTTCCTGCACGAGGTGGTGGTGCCCTACGAGGCCGATGAGGTGACGCGGCTCATTCTGGACACCCACGACGCGGCCGCCTTTGCGCCGGTGGCGCACCTCACCGTGGGCGGGTTTCGCGACTGGCTGCTGTCAGACGCCGCTTCGCCGCCGGTGCTGGCAGCGCTGGCCCCCGGCCTCACGCCCGAGATGGCCGCGGCCGTGAGCAAGCTAATGCGGGTGCAAGACCTGGTGCTGGTGGCCAGGAAGTGCCGAGTGGTGACCGCCTTCCGCGACACCATCGGGCTGCCCGGGCACCTGGCCGTGCGCCTGCAGCCCAACCACCCCACCGATGACCTTCGGGGTGTCGCCGCCTCCATGCTCGACGGCCTGATGTACGGCTGTGGCGATGCGGTGATCGGCATCAACCCCGCCAGCGACAGCCCGCGCGTGATCGGCGACCTGCTCAGGCTGCTGGACGAGGTGATCCAGCGCCATGCCGTGCCCACGCAGGGCTGCGTGCTGACCCACGTGACCAACACCCTGGCGCTGATCGAGGCCGGCGCGCCGGTGGACCTGGTGTTCCAGTCGATTGCCGGCAGTGAACAGGCCAATGCCGGCTTTGGCATCACGCTGGCGCTGCTGCGCGAGGCGCAGCAAGCGGCACTGTCACTCCACCGCGGCAGCTTGGGCCGCAACGTCATGTACTTCGAGACGGGCCAGGGCTCGGCGCTGTCGGCCGATGCCCACCACGGCGTTGACCAGCAGACGATGGAGGCGCGCGCTTACGGCGTGGCGCGTGCGTTCTCGCCCTTGCTCACCAACACGGTCGTCGGCTTCATCGGCCCGGAGTACCTCTACGACGGCAAGCAGATCGTGCGCGCCGGGCTGGAAGACCATTTCTGCGGCAAGTTGCTGGGCGTGCCGCTGGGGTGCGACATCTGCTACACCAACCATGCCGAGGCCGACAGCGACGACATGGATACGCTGATGACGCTGCTGGGCGCGGCTGGCGTCACCTTTGTGATGGGTGTGCCCGGGGCCGACGACATCATGCTCAACTACCAGAGCACGAGCTTTCACGACGCCGCCGTGCTGCGCGAGGTGCTCGGCCTAAAACGTGCACCTGAGTTTGAGCGTTGGCTGGAGCAGGTGGGCATCACCGGCGGCGACGGCCGGCTGCTCCCGGCGCCAGAGCGGCACGCGCTGCTGACCCATCTGGCCGGATGAGGGGAGGGCATCACCATGAACCCGACGACACCCGACCCCTGGCATACCCTGCGGCGCCACACGGCGGCGCGCATCGCGCTCGGCCGGGCCGGTGTCAGCCTGCCCACCACCGAATGGCTGCGGTTTGCGCAGGCGCATGCACTGGCACGCGACGCGGTGCACCTGCCCTTCGAGGTGGATGCGCTGGGTGCGGCGCTGCACCGCCATGCCTTTGAGGTGATCGTCTCCGGCAGCGCCGCAGCCGACCGGGCTACGTACCTGACGCGGCCTGACCTGGGCCGGCGCCTGCCCGAGGGCGAGGCCGAGCGCCTGGCCGCCCTGCCTGGCGGCGGCACGGACGTGGCGTTGGTGGTGGGAGATGGGCTGTCCGCACGCGGTGTCCATGCACACGCCGTGCCCCTGCTGGTGGAACTGCGCCCCCGCCTCGAGGCTGCGGGCTTCACGCTGGGGGCGGTGGTCCTGGCACGGCAATGCCGCGTGGCGCTGGGCGACCCCATCGCGCAGGCGCGGGGTGCGCAGGCCGTCATCGTGCTGCTGGGCGAGCGGCCGGGCCTCAGTTCACCCGACAGCCTGGGCGCCTACTTGACCTGGCAGCCTCGCCCCGGGACGCCTGACTCGGCGCGCAACTGCGTCAGCAACATCCGGCCGCCCGAGGGCATGGCCTACGCCGAGGCCGCACACAAGATCGCCTGGCTGCTGGCCGCAGCCCGCGCGCGCGGCGGAACGGGCGTGGCCCTGAAGGACAACAGCGACCGCGAGGCCATCGACGGGCCTGCCATCGTCCGCGGCCTGTCGGCAACCGTCAGCCAGGTTGTCCAGGTTCGGGTTGACGCGCCCTGAAGGACCGCGTCTCGTTGGTCAGCCTCGACAGTTCAGCCAGGCCGACGGGTGGAACGGCCAGCCAGGGCACGATGAAGAGGCGGGTGGCCAGGCCCGCGGTCATGCGGCGGATCTGCCGGCGCTCACCGTCCAGCCGTGCATTCAGCAGCGGGTCGCGGGTGCCGGCGGCCAGCACGCTCTTGTTCAGCACCCAGGCATAGGGCTCGATGTGGGCCCGGCGCAGGTCGTCCTGCAGCGCCGCGGCCTGCGACACGGGGGTGACTTCGGGCAGGGTGACGAGGATCACCTTCGTGTAGCCGGCATCCTGAAGTCGCATCAGCGGGGTGACGATGCGGGCGTTTCCGTGGCCCTCGAATTCGCGTGTCATCTGCCGGTGGTAAGCACCGGTGGCGTCCATCAGCAGCAGCGAGTGCCCTGTGGGTGCGGTGTCGAGCACCACGAAGGCACTGCGCGCCTCGCTGACGATGCGCGAGAAGGCGTGAAAGACGGCCACTTCCTCCGTGCACGGCGACTGCAGGTCTTCCCGAAGCAGGGCCAGTTCCTGGGCATCGAGGCTTGCTGACTTCGCCGCCATGATCTTGTCGACGTAGCGTTGCGTCTCGACCTTCGGGTCGATGCGGCTCAGCTGCAGGCCGGGCACCTCACCCCCCAGCGTCTGCACGAGGTGCGCGGCGGGGTCGGTGGTGCTCAGGTGGACCGTTTGTCCGCGCTGGACGAGGCCCAGCGCCAGGGCTGCAGCGACCGTTGTCTTGCCAACGCCGCCCTTGCCCATCACCATGATGAGGCCGTGCCCGGCCTGCGACAGTGCATCGGCCAGTGCATCCAGGCCCGGCAGGCCAGCCGCGGGTTCGCTGACAAGCGCCGTGGGGGGTGGCGAGCCGAGGGCGCGGGTGCTCAGGAGCGCCCGCAGGGCGGTCAGGCCCACCGTGTCGAACGCACGCAGGGGCACCTGGTCCTGCGGCAGCGCGCGCAGTGAGGCAGGCATGGCTGCCAGCGCAGCCTGGCCCAGGTCCTCGATCGCGCACGCCACGGCATCGCGGCGGTCGCTGGCGTGGAAGACACCGTTGATCGCCAGGCGCTGGTGGTTCAGGCCCAGTGCGCGCAGTTCCTCCGAGGTGCGTGCCGCCTCGGCGATGGCGCCGCTGTCGGCGCGCGCCACCAGCACCACGGTGGTCTGCGTCGAGTCGGTCAGGGCGTCCAGCGCGGCCTGGAAGCGCTGCTCCTGCATCTTCAGCCCCGAGTGCGGCCCCAGACACGAGGCACCGCGGTCGTTGCCGCTCAGGAAGCCTGTCCAGGCCTTGGGCAGGCTGAGCAGGCGCAGGGTATGGCCCGTCGGGGCGGTGTCGAAGAGGATGTGGTCGTAGCCACTGTCGTTGCCGGACAGCAGCGACGAAAACTCGTCGAAGGAGGCGATCTCGGTCGTGCAGGCCCCCGAGAGCTGTTCTCGCACCGTGGCCAGCTCAGCGGCGCTGGCGCTGCCGCCCATCTGCGACATCACGCGCTGGCGATAGGACTCGGCCGCGTTGTCGGGGTCGATGTTGAGGACTGACAAGCCCGGCGCACCGGGCACGGGCGTCGGGCTGTTGTGCAACGCAACGCCCAGCATCTCGTCGAGGTTGGACGCGGCGTCGGTGCTGACCAGCAGCACCTTCTTGCCCGCATCCGCCAGCGACAAGGCCGCCGCGGTTGACAGCGAGGTCTTCCCCACGCCGCCCTTGCCGGTGAAGAACAGGTAGTGCGTGGGTTCGTGGAGAAATCCGAGACCGTCGTGCGCCGGCCCTGACAGCACCTGCTCGTGCGACGGCGGGGTGCTGCGGTGGACGGACTGGCCGCAGCCTGAGCCCGGAGCCTTGGTTTCCATGGTCTTGTCCCTCTTGTCGAAGGGACCACTGTGCGCCGCTGTGTGAAATCCAGCTTGCGATGGGTCAATACCCGGGTCCTCTGCGTTCCCCATGCTGCCCCTGGACTGCAATGCGCATTTGGCATCATCCGGGATCACACCACCGAATGCCCCCCATGACCGCTGACGAGTTCTCGGGCCTGCTGCGCGCCCACCGTTCGATCCGCAGCTTCCGCAGCGAGGGCATCGACCCGGCGCTGGTCGACCGCGTGCTGGTCGAGGCCCTGCACGGTTCGTCGTCCAGCGGCAACCTGAACATGGTGTCGGTCATCAAGACGGCGGACCCGGCCCGCAAGCGGCGCCTCTACGAGCTGCACTTTGAGCAGCCCATGGTGCTGCAGGCCCCGCTGGTGCTGACCTTCTGCGCCGACAGCCACCGCACGCGGCAGTGGCTGGCGCAGCGCGATGCCCGTCTGGGATTTGGCGACCTCATCAGCTGGCATGTGGCAGGTTACGACGCCATCATCCTGGCGCAGACCACGGCGCTGGCGCTGGAGAGCCATGGCCTGGGCATCTGCTACATGGGCACGACGCTGCACAGCATGGGCGCGATTGCCGAGTTCCTGGAATGCCCCGACCACTGCCTGCCGGTGACGAGCCTGGTGGTGGGCTGGCCGGCCGAGGCACCGCCCCAGCGCGACCGCCTGCCGGGCGCGGCGTGGATCCACGAAGAACACTACCGGCGCCCGACACCGGATGACATCGACGCCGGCTTCGCGGAACGCGAGCGGCGCGGCCGCGAACGCTACCTCGCGCTCGGCCCGGAGATGGCCGCCCGCTGGGCCGAGCACGGCATCACCTCGCTGGCGCAGTTCTACACCAGCAAGATCAAGTACGACCCAGACCTCTTTGCCAAGGATTCCGCCGCGCTGGAAGCGCTGTTGCGCGAGCGCGGCTTCCTGGCGTGAGATGGCAGCAGGCAGACGCTGGCGCGCGTCTCGCTTTTGTTGAAAGCCAGCCGTAAGATCCACGACATCCAAGCAGCTTTCAACCTCTGGCACCCCATGGCACACACGTCTTCCGAATCCGAGGCCAAGGGCCGGCCACACCGGGTGGTCATCGTGGGCGGCGGTGCCGGTGGCCTGGAGCTGGCCACCCGCCTGGGCGACACCTTGGGGCGCCGGGGCCTGGCCCACATCACGCTCATCGAGAAGGCCCGCTCGCACTTCTGGAAGCCGCACCTGCACGAGATCGCCGCGGGCAGCATGGACCTGCACGCCCATGCCACCGACTACCTGGCGCAGTCGGCCTGGCATGGCTTCCGCTACCGCGTCGGCGAGATGGTGGGCCTGGACCGGGCGCAGCGGCTGGTGCAGGTGGGGCCGGTGGTTGACGAAGACGGTGTCCAGGTGACGCCGGGCTACACACGCGCCTACGACACCCTCGTCATCGCCGTGGGCAGCAACACCAACGACTTTGGCACCCCAGGTGTGGCCGAACACGCCATTGCACTGGAAACGACGAAGCAGGCCGAGCGCTTTCACCGAC
This sequence comes from Rubrivivax sp., assembly GCA_021298085.1. GTDB lineage: Bacteria > Pseudomonadota > Gammaproteobacteria > Burkholderiales > Burkholderiaceae_C > Rubrivivax. The sequence continues at coordinate 31,073 of JAJTDE010000020.1, read as the reverse complement.
GCCTGGTCAATGCCTGCCTGCGTGCCCACATGCAGGACACGCCGCTGCAGCCACGGCAGCTGCAGGTGGCCATCATTGGTGCCGGTGCCACGGGCGTGGAACTGGCAGCCGAACTGCACAAGGCCACCCGCACGCTGGTGTCCTACAACCTCGAACGCATCGACCCCGAACGCGACATCCGCCTGAACCTGATCGAGGCCGGCCCGCGCATCCTGCCGGCCTTGCCTGAACGCATTGCCCATTCCGCCACCACCTTGCTGCAAGGCCTGGGTGTGCGGGTGCGCACCGGTGCGCGGGTGACGGCCGTCACCGCCGAGGGCGTGGTGCTGGCCAGCGGCGAGCTGGTGCCGGCTGAGCTGGTGGTCTGGGCCGCGGGCGTGAAGGCGCCGGAGTTCCTGCACGAGCTGGCCGGCCTCGAGACCAACCGCCTGAACCAGCTGGTGGTGCTGCCCACGCTGCAGAGCACGCGCGACGAATCGGTCTTCGCGATTGGCGACTGCGCCGCCGCCCCCTGGCTGGGCCACCAGGGCACGGTGCCGCCGCGTGCGCAGGCGGCCCACCAGCAGGCCTCTCACCTCGTCAAGCAGATCCGCCGGCGCATCGAAGGCCAGCCGCTGGCACCGTGGCGCTACCGCGATTTCGGTTCGCTGGTGTCGCTGGGCGAGTATTCGACGGTGGGCAACCTGATGGGTGCGCTGGTGGGCGGCAACCTGTGGGTCGAGGGACTCTTTGCGCGCACCATGTACCTGTCGCTCTACAAGATGCACCAGGTGGCGTTGCACGGCTGGTGGAAGACGGCGCTGGGCTCTGCGTCCCGCTGGCTGACGCGCAGCACCGAGCCGCGCGTCAAGCTCCACTGAGCCGCTCAGGCACCGAGCACGGGGTAATCGGTGTAGCCCTTGGGCCCCGGGGTGTAGAAGGTGCCCATGTCGGGCGCATTCAAGGCAGCGCCGGTCTGCAGGCGCTGCACCAGATCGGGGTTGCACAGGAAGGGTCGGCCGAAGGCGATGAGGTCGGCCTGCTGCTCGGCCAGGGCCTTCTCGGCGGTGGCGGCGTCAAAACCGCCGGCCAGGATGAAGGGGCCGGCAAAGCGGCTGCGCAGCTGCTGCTTCAATTCGGCCGGCACCGCGGGTGCGCCCATCGCGGAGTGGTCCAGCACGTGCAGGTACAGCAGGCCCAGGGCCGAGAGTTCCTGCGTCAGCGCCAGGTATTGGGCGTCCACGTCGGCGTAGCCGCCCGTGCTGTTGAAGACGCCGTAGGGCGACAGCCGGATGCCCACGCGCTCAGCCCCGATGGCCTGCGCCGAGGCCCGGGCCACCTCCAGCGCGAAGCGGTTGCGGCCGTCGATGCTGCCGCCGTAGCCGTCGTTGCGCTGGTTGACGTTGGGGTTGAGGAACTGCTCGATCAGGTAGCCGTTGGCCGCATGCAGTTCGATGCCGTCGAAGCCGGCCTCGATGGCCAGCCGGGCAGCCTGGGCGTATTCGGCCACCGTGGCGGCGATGTCGGCGTCGGTCATCGCACGCGGGGCGGTGTGGGGCTGCATCCCTTGGCCGTCGGTGTACATCTCGCCGGGGCAGGCTGTGCCCATCGGGCCCAGCACCTCGGCACCTGCCGGCAGGTTGGCCGCGTGCGAGACACGTCCGGTGTGCATGAACTGCACGACGATCCTGCCGCCCTTGGCGTGCACGGCGTCGGTGACCAAGCGCCAACCCGCCACCTGCGCAGCGTTGAAGAGGCCGGGAATGCGCGCGTAGCCGAGCCCGTTGGGCGAAGGCGACGTGCCCTCGGTGATGATCAGGCCGGCGCTGGCGCGTTGCGCGTAGTACTCGGCCATCAGCGCATTGGGGGTGTTGGCCTCGACGGCGCGGCTGCGCGTCATCGGTGCCATGACGGTGCGGTTGGACAGGGCGAGTGAGCGTGCCTGGAACGGTGTGAACAGCATGGGGTTCTCGGGTGAGTGGCGAATCAGCCCACGGTAACACCCTTCCAGAAGGCCACACGGCCCTTGATCTCCTGTGCCGCCTCGCTCGGGTTCGGGTAGTACCACACCGCGTTTTCGTTCAGCTCACCGTTCACGAACAGGCTGTAGTAGTGCGCCTGCCCTTTCCACGGGCAGCTGCTGCGGTGGTTGCTGAAGGTGACGTACTCGCGCTTCAGGCTGGTCTCGGGGAAGTAGTGGTTGCCTTCGACCAGGACCGTGTCGTCGCTGTCGGCAATGGTCACGCCGTTCCAGGTGGCTTTCATGGGGTTCCTTGCGGGTTGCTGGGGGCCGTGGCGCACCGGCGCCACGCCAGCGTGTTCCCTCAAGGAACCGCCGGCTCGGTGAGCTTACCGCCGGATACCCAGCCACCGCAGCAGGCGTCCGGCGATGCGTACGTGCAGCGGGCGCGTGACGGTGTGAAAGATGGCCAGCTTCTTCACACAGTGCCGCACGGTCCATCGGGTTTCCAGACCCTGCGGGAAAAATGCCACGTCGCCTGCCCGCAGGTGGCGTTGGCCGCCCTGGGCATCAACGATCACGTCGCCTTCCAGGATGTGCACGATCTCATCGCAGGGGAAGATGTAGGTGAAGCTGCCAGCCTGGCAATCCCACAGGCCGCTGGACAGGTGACCATCGGCTGAGCGTGTCAACGGCAGCGAACGCGCGGCAGGGTTTCCGCTGTGCACCCACTCGGCGGGCAGCGGCGCGGGTTGGAAACTGGCGGCTCGGATGGACCCGCTCTGGAAGGGGCTCGGTGTGGACGGTGAGGCCGGCGTGACGTCGCCAGGCGCGGTGTCGGCGACTGCGGGGGCCATGCGCTCAGGCGCGGCCGCAGCCGCAGCCGGGGGGCTGGGCGCCAGGTTGGCGGTAGTGTCTTCGGACACGGTCGGCAGCACGGTCGGCATGGCGGAGGACCTCGTTGACGCCTCAGGCGGGCAGGGATTTCAGTCGCCGGCGCGGCCGTGGCCGCAGGCGGCCATCAGCGACGCCCAGTCGGCGGTCATGCCATCCAGCAGTTCCTGGCCCTGCCAGGGCCGGCCAGTGGCTGCCGCGCGCGCGCCCTTCAGGATCAGGCTCTTGCAGGCCTGGGCGAGCGACAGCGCGTGGTCTGCAGCGCCGGCGCAGGCCGGGTCGTCCAGCCACTGCAGATGCAGGGCCAGCAGCTCCATGGCGCTGCCGAGCTGCCGGGTTCCGGCAAAGGCCCAGGCGTGGTAACGCGCCAGCGCTGCGGGGCGGTCGGGCTCGCGCTGCAGGGCGGCCAGGTCCTCGTTGAAGCGCGCGGCGAAGCGTCTCATCGGGTTGTCAGTTGGGCGCCAGGCCAGGTGCTGCTCCAGGCGCTCGCGGGCGAGGTGCCGCAGCTCGCTGCCTGGCCGTGCGTGCCGGCGGCTGGCATCGATCCACTCGGCGTACAGCGGCATCGGCAGGCCGCCGTTGGCCAGGGTCTGCCGGTAATCCTCGCCGTGCAGGGTGTACAGACCCGCGTTGTGGAAGTAGGTCAGCTGCTGCTGCGCCGGATCGTCAGCCACAATGACGATGGTGGTCTTGGTGTGCTGCTGTCGGTAGTCGGTGGCGGCGGTGTCGGGCAGCCACCAGGCGTCGGCCTCGACGCTGATCAGGCGGCCGGCGTTCAGGTGCTCGCGCACGTGCTCGGCCAGCGGTCGCCACAGTGTCAGCTCCTGCACCTGCACGCCGTAGAGGTGGCGCAGGTCGTGGTGGTCGGGTTTCAGGAAGGTCCACTGGTCGCCCAGGAAGTCCAGGGCGGCGGCGCAACCGAGCATGGCCCGGGGCTCCAGCTCCAGCGTATGCAGCAGCGCGATCCACACGTCCACATAGCAGTTCTTCTCCAGCCAGATGCGGGATTCGCCGTGCAGCAAGTGAGGGCGGTAGTGCGTGGGCTCTGCCCAGGCTGCACGGCCGCTCATGCCGGCGCGCCCTTCGGCCACAGCTGCTGACGAACCGCCTCGGGCCAGTGGGCCAGTTTCCAGCCGTGGTGCACAAACAGCGCCATCACCACCCGTTCCATGCCAAAGCCGAGGCAGGCGGTGTGCGCCACCTCGCCGTCGGCGGTGCGAATGCCAAACACCTGGCCAAACTTGTCCTGGTGGTAGTTGAAGGAGCAGATGGCCGTCGGCTCCTCCATCGAAATCACCGGCACCACCACCTCGAATTTCAGCTGCTGCGACACCTGGTGGTTCGCCATCATGCGGCCGGCGCGTCCGAAGAAGGGGTCGGCGGCCACCTGCTCGATCACCGGCAGCTGCAGCGCGCGCAGCAGGGCAATGCCGCGCGCCAGCCACTGGTCACGCCAACGGCTGACCTGATCGGCTGTGCCAGCGTGGATGTATTCCCGCACGCGGAAGGATTGCATCCGTGTGGGCTCGTCGGACGGCTCATGGCGGTAGGCCCAGCCCAGGATGGAGATGATGCGGCCCTGCGCTGGCAGCGTGCCGGCCAGCCCGGGGTAGACGGGGTAGCACACCGCCGGGGTCAGCGCCACGCCCGTGGAGCCGAGCATGTCACCCCAGTCCTCGCCGGCCCTGGCCCGCTCGGCCAGCGCCAGCGCCTGCAGCGCGTTGCCCTTGAAGCTGTGCACCGAGCCGCACAGGTGCGGGAATGACTCGAGGTAGTTCACCTTCTCCAGCACACGGCGGTTGAGTACCGGCGGAAAGACGCAGGTCTCGGCGCGGTCCTCGGTGCCGGCCTGGGTGATCAGGTCGTTGAATCGCTCCAGCACGTCTTCGAACACGGCACTGCGGCCAAAGACGCCCGGCTCGCCGGTGGGGATGATCAGGCCGTGTTCCACGAGGCCTTCGTGGCAGCTCTGGAGTTCGAATCGCACGCCCATCTCACGCGTCCTTGTAGACCGTCAGCAGCGCGGCACTGCCGGCATGGATGCGGTCGTTGTTGATCATCAGTGCACCTGACAGCGCATCGCGGTAGTGGCGGCCCAGGCTCATCGGCCCATCGTTCTTGTAGGCGGGCATGCCAATGATCTGCAGCGCCAGGTGCACCAGCCGAGGCGCCGCCTCGGACATCTGGGTCTTCAGGTGGTTCAGCTTCAGGCGCCAGCCCATGCCGGTCAGTGCCTGGCGGTCGTCCGGGTTGTCGGGGTCCAGCCGGTCGAACGCGTGGGCCACGCCTTCCCAGTGCATGCGCGCCGTCTGCAGCTGGGCCGACAGCTCGGCCAGTCGCAGTGCCGTGGGCGGTGTCTGGCCCGGTGTCTGGCGCGCCTGAGTGCGCACGCTGGCCGAGGCCTTGGCGTGGGCATCCGCGGCGATGCCCCACCACAGTGCCGCCCACAGCACATGCGTCCAGGGCACCATGGTCATCGCGCCGATCTCGGCGTAGGGGGCGGGCAGCAGCTGGCTGGCGTCGGCCTCGGCCTGCAGGCGGTAGCCGGGGCTCACGGTGCCCCGCATGCCCAGGGTGTCCCAGGTGGTGGTCTGCGTCAGCGTGAAGTCCTTCTTCAGCACCAGCAGCAGGCGCTGGTCGCTGGCGGGTGCGTCGGCGTCGCGGCGGCAGGTCACCAGGATGCCGTCGGCGCTGGCGCAGTACGAACCGGTGGTGGCTTCCTTGTGCAGCTGCAGGCGCTGGCCGTCGGCCTGGGGCTGCAGCGCGCAGATGCTGGAGCGTGTGTCGCCCCAGGTGCCTACCTCGGAGGTCATCGACGCCAGCAGGCGTTGCTCAGCCACCTGCGTGCGCAGGAACGTCTCGAAGCAGGCCGAGCCGCCGTGGTGGCGCGCCACGCTGGCCAGCTGGCTGAGGTGCATCGCAAACACCATGGCGGTGGAACCGCAGCCCTGGGCCAGCGCGGCGCACAACTGCGCCTGTTCGGCCAGCGAGTGGCCGGGGCCACCGTGGCTGCGTGGCACGGCCGCGGCCAGCAGGCCGGCCGTCTGCAGCGCCGTGATGCTTTCACGGGGAAACCGCGCCTCCGTGTCCACAGCGCGGGCGTGGGCGGCGGCAATGTCCCGGGCGATCTGCCGTGCGGTGTTGAGCGTGTCGGAGAAGCCCCGAAGCCGCTCCGTACTGACTGCGTCGGAGATGTCCATGTTCATGAGCGCGGATGACTGGCACAAGGGCACATGGGTTGCGCCACAAGGAGACATCTCGATCGTTTCGTACCTTGGCGCCTTTTGTGAAGCGTTTGCTCGGCAAACTCGTGACATTGCACCGGCAGCGCCGGAACTTTTCCAGGCTTGCTACAGGGGGCTTTGCAGCTCTCCGACATGAAGGGAACGTGTGGCCTTCTGCGGAAGCGCCCGATGGCCTTGTCCGACCTGAATTACCGATGCCTCCTCTGTGCCTGCCCGCAGCCTCCCAGCTGACGACTGCCCTTCGCCATCGGGCAGGGGTGCGCATTGGCCTGGATACGGTGGGCGTCCATGAGGTTGACGCCGCATGGCGGCACTTCGGCCAGCGCTACCTGAGCAAGCTGTTCACCGACGACGAAGTGGCCTACTCCCTGTCCGCACCGGCCTGCAGCGCAGAGCGCCTGGCGGCCCGGTTTGCCGCCAAGGAGGCCGTGATCAAGGCCTTGAACCTCGGTGAGGCAGGGGTGTCATTCAAGGACATCGGCATTGAGCACGGGGCTGGCGGCGAGCCGCGGCTGGCGCTTCAGGGGCTGGCGCGTCAGGCCCTGGATGTGCTGGGGCCCGCCGATGTCGCGGTGAGCCTCAGCCATGACCCCACCCATGCCTGTGCCGTGGTGGTGATCGTGCCCCTCGGCCCTGTGCAGATGGATGCCTGACGGGTGGGTGGCAGCCAACAGGTCATCGAACCCATCGACCTCTTCACCTCTTGACCCACTCACCCTCACGAGCGCACTCCACCCATGCACACCGACCTCGACGCCCGCATCTGTGCCATCCTCAATCAGCATGGCCGCATCAGCGGTGACGCCGCCACCTTGGGCGCGGCCGACGACCTCTACCAGGCGGGTCTCAGCTCGCATGCCAGTGTCAACGTGATGCTGGCCCTGGAAGCCGAGTTCGACGTGGAGTTTCCGGATCGGCTGCTGACACGATCGTCCTTTCAGAGCATCGCGGCGATCCGCGCTGCGGTGGCCGAACTGGTGGGCTGATGCCGCTTCACGGCACGCGCTGGCCCTTGCGTGACGGGTGGCAGATGGCCCGTGTGCCGCCCGGCGCCAGCGAGGGTGTGTCAGGGCCGGATGACGCGAACCCGGGCGCTGGCGGCCTTGCCGATACCGTCCTGCCTTGGGTGGCCACACCCGGGCTGCTCACCGCTGGTGCATGGCTGGCCAGCCAGGGCGCCCCCATGGCCGACCTGGACGACGAGACCTGGTGCTGGCGTCTGCGCTTCGACAAGCCGGCTGGCCTGGGCGATGACGCCATCCTGGCGCTGGACGGCCTGGCCACCTGCTGCACGGTGACGCTCAACGGTGAGCCGCTGCTGGACAGCGACAACATGTTTGTCGCGCACCGCGTGCCGGTTGGCCAGCGGCTGCAGGACCATGACAACGAATTGCGGGTGACCGCCTGGCCGCTGGCGCCCCGCCTGGCGCAGCGCCGCCCGCGGCCTGCCTGGCGGGTGCCGATGCTGCGGCAGCAGCAGCTGCGCTGGTGGCGCACCACGCTGCTGGGTCGCACGCCGGGGTGGTCTCCCTCGGTGCCGGTGGTGGGGCCCTGGCGCCCGGTGTGGCTGGGCCCTTCGGAAGCGGTATTGAGCGAGCGTCTGCTGCTGCGGCCGATGCTGAACGGCGACACCGGCTGGCTGCAGATTGAATTGCCCGATGCGCCGGAAACGCCCATGGAGCTGGCGCTGCAGCGCGGCGCTGCCCGCTACCGGGCGCCCTTGGAACGAGACGCCGATGGCTGCGCCAAGGCGCTGCTGCGCATCGACAACGTCGCGCGATGGTGGCCTCATACCCACGGTGACCCCGCCCTCTACGAGGCCAGCCTGACCTGCGGTGAGGGTGAGGCCGCGCGCGAGTGGCCCTTGAGCCCCGTCGGCTTCAGGACGGTGCAGTGGCAGCACAACAGCCAAGGTACGGGCTTGCGCGTGAACGGCGTGCCCGTGTTTGCGCGGGGCGCCTGCTGGACACCCCTGGACACGCTGCAGCCCCATGCCAGCGATGCCGCCTACACCCAGGCGGTGGCGCAGGTGCAGGACGCCGGCATGAACATGCTGCGGGTGGCGGGCCCCATGGTCTACGAGCCGCCAGCCTTTCACGAGGCCTGCGACAGGGCGGGCGTGATGGTCTGGCAGGACTTCATGCTGGCCAACATGGACTACCCCGTCGACGACGCAGCCTTCATCGCGACGCTGGCACTCGAGGTGCGGCAGCAGCTGGCCCGCTGGCAGGGCAGCCCCTCGCTGGTGATGCTGTGCGGCAACAGCGAGGTGGAGCAACAGGCCGCCATGCTGGGCATGCCGCGGGAGCGGTGGTCCTCTGCGCTGTTTGAGGCCCACCTGCCGACATGGTGTGCAGGGTGGCTGCCCGACACCCCTTACTGGCCCTCCAGCGCGCATGGCGGCGCGTGGCCGTTTTCGCCCGCGGGCGGTACCTGTTCCTACTATGGCGTGGGTGCCTACCAGCGGCCACTGGTGGACGCCCGCGACAGCGGTGTGCGTTTTGCCACCGAATGCCTGGCCTTTTCGCAGGTGCCCGAGCAGGAGGCCTTGTCTCGGTTGCCCGGTGGAGGCCACGCCCTGAGGGTGCACCATGCGGCCTGGAAGCAGGGTGCCCCGCGCGACCTGGGTGCCGGCTGGGACTTCGAAGACGTGCGCGACCACTACCTGGGCACCTGCCTGGGCGTGGACCCAACGGCCCTGCGCCGCCATGACCACGAGCGTTACCTGATGCTCAGCCGTCTGGTGGTGGCGCGTGTGGTCGAGGCCACGTTCAGCCAGTGGCGTGCGGCGGGCTCCGCGTGCCAGGGTGCGCTGGTCTGGTTCCTGCGTGATCTGCAGCCCGGCGCGGGCTGGGGCTTCCTGGACGATCAGGGCGGCCCCAAGTCCGCCTGGTATGCCTTGCGCCGCGTCCTGCAGCCGACCACCGTGCTGCTGACCGACGAGGGCTTGAACGGGCTGGCCCTGCACCTTGTCAACGACAGGGCCGAGGCCGTGGAGGCCCGGTGGTCGGTGGGCCTTTACCAGGGCGCGCGCTGCCTGGAGATGGCCTCGCAGGCCTGCACGCTGGCGCCGCGCCACACGCAGCGCGTGGAACTGGCAGCGGTGTTCCCGCAGTTCACCGACCTGGCCTGGGCCTACCGGTTCGGCCCACCGGCCGCCGACCTGGTGCAAGCCGTGCTGCAGACGCCCGATGGGCGCGTGCTGGCGCGGGCGCACCATGTTCCTGGCGGTTGGCCCTCCGGGAGCGATGACACAGCCTCGCTGCAGGTACAGGCGCAGCGGGCTGACGACGCAGGCCTGGTGCTGGAGTTGAAAGCCCAGCGCCTGGCCCTGGGGGTGCACATCGAGGTGGCTGGCCATCGGCCCGAAGACAACTGGTTTGACATGGCGCCAGGGGAGTGCCGACGTGTGCGCCTGCGGGCCCATGGTCAGCCGCCCCGCGTCCGGCGTGGCCATGTTCATGCCGCCAACCACCGCTGGCCAGTGACCGTCGTACCCCCGGGGGACGGCGACCCATGACACGCTCGGGCTTCTTTGGTAACCCCGAGCGCCCGTTGTTTGGCTGGCTGCACCCGGTGGCCGGTTCACCGTCGACGGGCGTGGTCTTGTGCCCGCCGCTGGGGCAGGAGGCGCTGTACACCCACCGCAGCATGCAGGCGGCAGCCATGGCCCTGGCAGCGTGCGGCCTACCCTGCCTGCGGCTGGATGCGGCTGGCACGGGCAATGCCGCCGATGGGCCCGAAGACCCTGAACATGGCGCCGTCCCGGCCTGGCAGGCATCGCTGGAACAGGCGGTCGAGCAGCTGTGCCGCACCACCGGGGTGACCCGTGTGGTGCTGATGGCCGTGCGTGGCGCGACGCTGCTCGCAGCGCCCGTGGCGGCCCGGCACCCTCAGGTACTGGCCCTGGTCGGACTGGCGCCGGTGCTCTCTGGGCGCACGATGCTGCGCGAATGGCGGGCCCTGGCCGCCACCGCAGCCCTGCGCGAGGAGCACGGCGATGGCGCGCTGGAGGTGGCGGGCGTCTTCCACTCGGCCGCCACGCTGCGCGCACTGGGTTCCTTGTCGGTGCCCGACCTGGCCTGGCCCGTGGACAAGCCCGTGTGGCTGCTGGACCGCGACGACCTGCCGGCCGCTGCCCGATGGGCCGAGCAGCTCCAGGCACAGGGCGTCCAGGTTGCCGCGCGCCGCTGCCAGGGCTTGTCCGCCATGCTGCTGGAGCCCCACCGCCAGCGTGTGCCACAGGCTGCGCTGGATGAACTGGCTGAAGCCCTGCAGGCCTGGGCGGCGACGCTGCCGGCCCGTGAGCAGCCTGCTGCACCAGAGCGCCCCCGGGGGCCAGGCGTGGGTGAATGGCTGGGCTGGGCCGAGGTGGCGCCCGGCGTGCGAGAACAGGTCTGGTGTGTCGACGGCCCTGGTGGACCACTCTATGGCGTGCTCTCCGAGCCAGCACCCCCGTGTCAGCCACAGGCCATGCTGCTGCTGCCCAACACCGGCGCGATACACCACGTGGGCAACCACCGACTCTATGTGCAGATGGCCCGTGCGCTGGCCGCTCAAGGCTGCCGCGTGGTCCGCATGGACCTCTCCGGTCTGGGCGAGAGCCCGGCCAGGCCAGGTGAAGCCAGCGACGTGGTGTATGGCCGGCATGCGCTGGAGGATGTGGCCGCCGTGGTGCAGGCCGCACGGGCACAGTGGCCCACACAGCGCATCTCGATGCTGGGGCTGTGTGCGGGTGGCTACCATGCATTGCGCAGCGCGGTTCAAGGGCTTCAGCTGGACCAGGTCATCGTGGTCAACCCGCTGGTCTACCACTGGCATGAGGGCCTGACCCTGGATGCGCATGCACCGCGGGTCCAGGAGGCCTATTACCGCGCGCGGTGGCGAAGCATCAGTGGCTGGAAGCGCCTGCTGACAGGCCGATCCGATCTTCGGCAACTCCTGCGCGTAATGGCCGGAGGGCTGTGGCGCAGGCTGAAGCAGATGCCTGCGGCCATGCTGAGGCTTTCGCGGCGCTCAGGGGCGGTGGACGATCTCAACGCCGACTTGCTGGCCGTCAGCAAACAGGGTGTCCGGATGCACTTTGTCTTCTCCGAGGACGAGCCCGGCTGGCCCGCGTTGCAGGCCCAGGGCGGCCGGGCCCTGAAGGCGCTTCAGGCCCGTGGCGCCCTGACGGTGTCGCATGTGCCGCGGGCCGACCATACGTTCACCACCGCCCTGGCGCGCCAGCGCCTGCTGGCGCGGGCCGCGGCACTGATGTCGCCGGGCCGGTGACGGCCACGGGCGGTGTGGCCTGCTCCGTGGGCCAGCACAGCCTACAGTTGTTCGCAGAGCCTCCGATAAGCCGTGTATTGCAAGTACTCCGCAGGCCAGCCCCCATGAGAGACGCCGTTCCCTCCACCTTTCGCCTCATCACCCGCAGTGACTTTGATGGCCTGGTCTGTGCCGTGCTGTTGACCGAATTGGGACTGATCGACGACATCAAGTTTGTGCACCCCAAGGACATGCAGGATGGCAAGATCGCCGTCACTCACCGGGACATCAGCACCAACCTGCCGTACGTCCCCGGCGTGCACCTGGCCTTCGACCACCATGAGTCGGAGACGCTGCGCAACACCGAACGCGCCGCTAACCACATCATCCATGCCAAGGCTCCGTCGGCGGCGCGTGTGGTGTACGACCATTACGGCGGCGCCGCTCGCTTCCCGATGGTGGACCCCAGCATGATGACCGCGGTCGACCAGGCCGATTCCGCGCAGTACAGCCGCGACGACATCCTGGCGCCGAAGGGCTGGGTGTTGCTGAACTACCTGATGGATGCGCGCACGGGCCTGGGCCGCTTCCGCGACTTCCGCATCAGCAACTACCAGCTGATGATGGAGCTGATCCAGTACTGCCGCACCCATGGCATCCACGACATCCTCGGCCTGCATGACGTGAAGGAGCGGGTGGCGCTGTACCAGGAACACAGTGAGAAGGCGCGTGAGCAGATCCTGCGCTGCAGCACGGTGCACGGCAACCTGGTGGTGCTGGACCTGCGCCGCGAAGAGACCATCTGGGCCACCAACCGCTTCATGATCTATGCGCTGTTCCCGCAGTGCAACATCTCCATCCACACGCTGTGGGGCCTGAAGCAGCAGAACACTGTGTTTGCCACGGGCAAGTCCATCCTGGACCGTTCCAGCAAGACACACGTCGGTGCGCTGATGCTGGAGTATGGCGGCGGCGGGCACCAGGCTGCTGGCACCTGCCAGATCGACAACGACAAGGCGGAATCGGTGCTGCGTGAGCTGATCACGCGCATCAACGCCGACGGGTGATCACACGCGCCGCTGGCGGCGCAGTGTCAGCACGATGTGGCTGCCGGTGGCCTGCTCCTGGCGTGGCGGGCTGAGCCGGCAGCGTCCGCCGTGCGCGCGGGCCACCAGATCGTCCAGCATCAGACCCAGGCCGGGCAGGGCTGCATAGTCTTCGCTGTCCAGTGCCGACTGCAGACGCGCACGCTGCGCGTCATCCATGCCATCACCATCGTCACACAAGGTGATTCGGTAGCCGTCATCGGGTGTGCTGTCGCCCTCTATCCAGACATGCTGGGCCTTGTGGCGCTGTGCATTGTCAAGAAGGTTGGCCAAGGCGGCGCTGAGCAGGTCCGGGTCAACCAGCAGCTGGCGGGGCTCCTGGCCGGCGGGCGGTGCGCCTTCACTGACATGCACCTGAAGCATGTCAAAGGGCAGCTGCGACACCAGTGTCGAGAGTGACACGGGCTGGATGCTGGGCTGGCTGCCCGACCGAAACAGCGTGAGCAATGCACTGACCACACTGCGCAGGCGGTGGGTAGCCTGGCGCGAGCGCTGCAGCAGGGCGCGGGTCTGTGGGTCTTCGACGCGCTGCTGGGCGGCGGCCAGGTTGGCCACCACGGTGGCCAGCGGTGTTCGCAGCGCATGCGCTGCGTGCGCAGAAAAGGCCTGCTCGCGTGCCACGCGCTGGGCCAGCCGTTGGCTGAGCTCGTCGATGGCGTCGTGCACGGGTGCCAGCTCATCGCGGGTCGCCGGTGGCAGTGACGGTGCGCGGCCGAGGGGATCGTGGTGGCGCACCTGCTCGGCGAGATCGAACAGGGGCTGCAGTTCGCGGCGGGTGCGGTGTCTCAGCCAGACGATGGCCAGCAGCCCGAGGAGGGTGGTGGCCACGGCGGGGTAGAGCAGGGCCTCGTGGCGTGCCTCGCGGCGTTCGCGGTCAGGGTGTGCCACCGCCAGTGTGCCGGCCGGCGCCGCAGGTGGCAGCGCTGCCGCGGGCGCGGGCAGCGCATAGACCCGCCAGCCGGGTGTGTGCACAAAGCCTTCCTGCTGCGCCGGCAGCAAGGGCTGTGAGGGCGCGCGGTGCGAACGCAGCAGCACATGGCCTTGTGCGTCCAGCAGCTGCCACACCAGCTGTTCCAGATGGGGTGGTGCCGGCAGCGTGCCACGGCTGCCGGGCGCCATCAGCGCCGGGTTCAGCTGGAACACCCCGTAGATGATCTCGGCGGCTTCCTTCAGGCCCTGGTCCAGCACTTCGTCCACCTCGTGGCGCACCACCAGGCTCACGGCCACGATGGCCGCCAGGCTCCACAGCAGGCCAGTCACCGCCAAGGCGGCCAGCAGGCGACGCTGGATGGACGGCAGCTGCGTGTTGCCGGTGCCCGGCATGGCTGCCTGAGCGTCGCGAACGGCGGTCTCGGCTGTCATGGCACCACCCGGTAGCCCATGCCACGCATCGTCTCGATGCGCTGGCGGCCCAGCTTGCGGCGCAGGGCCGAGATGTGCACCTCCAGGGCGTTGCTGGCCACCTCGCCGTCCAGCCCATGCACCAGGGATTCCAGGTCGCTCTTGGCCACCAGCCGTCCCGGGCGGCGCACCAGCGCCTCCAGGATGGCCCACTCGCGGTTGGTGACGGCCACGGTGCTGCCATGCAGGTACACCGTGCGGGTGTGCAGGTCCACCTCGACATCGCCAAAGCGCTGTCGCGGGGCATTCAGGCCGGCCGAGCGGCGTGTCACCGCGCGCAGGCGGGCGCTGAGTTCTTCAGGGTCAAAGGGCTTGACGATGTAGTCGTCGGCGCCAGCGTCGAGGCCCTGCACACGGTCAGCGGTGAGGTCTCGTGCGGTGAGCACGATGACGGGCACCGGCGTGCCCTCCCGGCGCAGGCGTCGCACCCAATCCAGGCCGGAACCATCGGGCAGCTGCCAATCGATCAGGTAGGCGTCGTAGGGCTCGTTGGCCAGGCTGAGGGCCTCCAGCAGCCGTGAGCAGCAGTCCACCACATGGTCTTCGGCCTCCAGGAAGGCCTTCAGGCCCTGGGCCAGGTTCCAATCGTCTTCCAGCAACAGCACACGCATATCCAACCCGGTGATCAGGCAACTTTGCTTGAGGCCGCAAGTTAACACGCGCATCTGGCGCGAGCCTTCAGTTTGGCTTCACCTGCAGCCCGTCCAATGCAGACATGCCGCAGCACACGGTGTGCAGCGGAAACATCAAGTTGAAGGTTAATGAACATGAGCGTGAACAAGATGGTGGTGGCGTTGTCTCTCCTGGCCGGTGCGGTGTCGGCGTTTGCCGGCCCGACGTGTACCGTGGCCAAGGACAAGTGGATGTCTGAAGAGGCCTTCAAGGCCAAGGTCACGGCCGATGGCTACACCATCAAGACCTTCAAGGTCAGCAAGGGCCAGTGTTATGAGATCTATGGCGCTGACAAGTCCGGCAAGCGCGTGGAGATCTACTTCGACCCGGCCACCGCGGCCGTGCTGGAACAGAAGTGAGCGGCGAGCTCCCTGAACGCGCTTCGTCCGCGCGGCCGGGTGAGCCGGTCTGGGATGCCTTTGTGCGCCTCTTCCACTGGGGCACCGTGCTGGGCGTGGTGCTGAATCTGTGGGTGCTGGAGGAAGGTGAGACTGCCCACCGCTACGTGGGTTATGCCCTGTGCGCAGGGGTGTTGCTGAGGGTGGTGTGGGGCTTCGTCGGCACCCGCCACGCGCGCTTTGCCAGCTTCTGGCCGACGCGCCAGCGGCTGTCCCTGCACTGGCAGGCGCTGAAGGCCCGCCAGCCAGACGCGCATGCCGGGCATAACCCCTTGGGTGCGCTGGCCATGCTGATGCTGATGGCCCTGGTGCTGCTGCTGGGCCTGACGGGCTGGATGCAGGGCACCGACGCCTTCTGGGGCGACGAGTGGCTGGAAGAGCTCCATGAGGGGCTTGCCACCGCACTGGAGTTGCTGGCGTTGTTCCATGCACTGGCCGCGGTTCTGGTGGGCTGGTGGCAGGGCAGCAACCTTATCCTGCCGATGATCAGCGGGCGCAGGCGCAGCCGCTGAAGGGAGCCTGGCCGGTGGCATGTCGAGATGAACTGGCGCGGTAACAACCCGCTACTTCAATTGCTCCGCACCCGTTGTGCGCACTAAGCTGCTGCGATTGACCAGATGCACGGGGGTTGTGTGCAGCGCAGCAGTTCAGGCTTGAGGGTGGTTCTCCGGCGTGCGACCGGGGCGTTGGTGGCGGCGCTTGGCACGCTGGGTCTGCTGCTGCCGTTCGCGGCGGTCGCGCAGACGTCTGCCCAGGCCGCCAATCCGCTGCCGTCGAAGGAGCGGGTGCTCCGCAGCAGCGAGGTCACCGCCGATGGGCTTGTCGACACGCTGGACATTGGCGCCTCGGCGCCGTCGGCGGCGGCAGGCGCACAGATGCGGGGCTTCAAGCCGGCGCAGGCAGCGGGGTCCCCCGGCAAGCCGGCTCAGGCCGCGGCAGCGCCACCGGCCGCGTCACCTGCACCGGCCGGCCATGCCGGAAGCGGAAAGGCACCGCTGATGGTCACCTTTCTGACAGGCTCATCCGAGCTCACGCCCGACAGCGTCGCGGTGATGGGCAAAGTTGCACAGGCCCTGCAGTCGGACAGGCTCGCTGGCTATGCGTTCAGGGTCGAAGGCCATGCCGACCCGCGCGGTGGCGATGAGCTCAATCAGCGCTTGTCGCTGGCACGGGCTGAAGCAGTGATGAAACACCTGGTGGCGCACCACGGCGTTCTCCCGGAGCGGCTGAGTGCCGTGGGCAAGGGCTCCACCGAGCTCTACGACACCCGGCGCACCGAGGCACCCGAGAACCGGCGCGTCACCATCGTGACCTTGCGGCCCTGAGCCGCCGGCCCGGCGCTGCCCGCTGTGGCGGAACAGCCCCGGCGCCATCCACCCACAAGGCTGAATTGCATGGCAACCTGGAGTCTCTCCGCGTGGTCGGGGCCTGCCACTGCGCTGGCCCTCCTGGCGCTCACGCTCGGTGCTGCCGCACCCCCACCCGTGCAGGCGCAGGCGCAGAGCGCGCCAGCTGCGGCGCTGCCCGCGGATCCACCGCCGACGCCGACGCGGACGCTGACGCCAACGCTGGAGGTCCGCGGCTTTGTCATCACCGGGCACACCCTGCTCAGCGAGACGCAATTGAAGGCTCCGCTGGAGGCCTTCGTGGGCCTGCGTACCGTGTCGGAACTGCAGACCGCCGCGCTGGCTGTTCAGCGGGTCTACGCCCAGGCGGGTTTTGGGGGCGTGGCGGTGGTGGTGCCACCGCAGACGCCCCGTCACGGCATGGTGACGCTCCAGGTGCTGGAAGGCCGGCTGACCGCGCCGCGGGTTCAAGGGGCCAGACGCCAGACACGCGAGCAAATCTTGGCCGCTTTGCCGCCACTGCAGGCCGGCCAGACGCCGCGCCTGCGCGCGCTGGATGGCGCACTGCAGCTGGCCAATGAAAACCCCTCGCGGCGCCTGGAACTGCTGCTCAAGCCCGGCGCCTCCGCCGGCGAGATTGATGCCGTTGTCAGCGTGCACGAGACCGCACTTCAACAGCTCAGCATGGACCTGGACAACACCGGCTCGGCGCAGACAGGCCGCTGGCGCCTGGGCCTGCTGTGGCGGCACGGCAACTTCCTGGGGCTGGACGACAGCCTCAGCGTGCAGGGCGTCACCTCGCCCGACCGGCCGGAACAGGTGGGCATCCTGAGCCTGGGCTGGCGCCTGCCGTTGTACCGGCAGCAGGCCGCGCTGGAGGCCTATGCCTCGTCGTCCGACGTCGACGGTGGCACAACGCCCACGCTGGCCGGCGACCTGCGCTTTGCCGGCAAGGGCCGGGTCGTGGGTGTGCGGTGGTCGCAACTGCTGCCCCGCTGGGGCGAGGCCGACCAGCGGCTGTCCATCGCGCTGGACCAGCGCGACTACCTGAACCATTGCGCCATTGACGGCCTGCCCGATGGCGCCTGCGGGGCGGCCAGCCAGAGTGTGTCTTCTCGCCCGCTGGCGGTGGAGTATTCGCTGCGCTCGGCCGCCGACACGCCCTGGCTGCTGCAGCTGGGCCTGCACCACAACCTGGGCGGTGGCCGTCATGGCCAGGCCGAGGCCTTCGAGGCTGTGCGGCCAGGCGCGCCCCGGCGGTACACCGTGCTGCGCGCGCAAGGCCAGCTGCGCTGGCCCTTGGCCGACGACTGGTCGCTGCAGGGCCGCGTGGCGCTGCAGTGGACACGCGACCCGCTGGTGCCGGGTGAACAGTTCGGCCTGGGCGGCGCGCAGCTGGTGCGCGGCTACGAGGAACGCGAAGCCACCGGCGACCGCGGTTGGCTGGCCTCGCTCGAGGTGGCCAGCCCGCCTTGGCCGTTGCAGGGCACGACGCGCCTGGGCCTGTCGGCATTTGCCGACATCGGGCGCGTCCAGCTGCTGCAGGGGCCTGGCTGCGGCACTGGCCCGATGGCCTGTTCGCTGGCGTCAGCGGGCCTGTCGGCCCGGCTGGCGGATGCCGGCACCCAGCTGCTGTTGAGTGCGGCGATGGCCTTGCGCGAAGGGCCGCGTACCGCGCGCGACCAGTGGCGTCTGCACGCGTCCTTGTCCCACCCGTTCTGACACCGGGGTTGAGATGAACAAACTTCACGCCGCATGGGCGCTGTTCAGCCTGCCACTGGCACTGCCGTGGCCGATCGTCGCACTGGCACAGGTGCCGACGCAGGCACTGCCCACCGGGCCCAGCGTGGTGCAGGGCACGGCCCACGTGCAGCGCCAGGGCAGCCAGCTGACCATCACGAACTCGGCCAATGCCGTTCTGAACTGGCAGAGCTTCTCCATCGGCACCGGGGCCTCGGTGCGGTTTGAGCAGCCCCACTCGTCCAGCGCGGTGCTGAACCGCATCCTGGGCCAGGAACCGTCCAGCATCCTTGGCCAGCTCAGTTCCAACGGCAAGGTCTGGCTGCTCAACCCGAACGGCGTGCTGTTCGGGCGCGATGCCCGGGTCGATGTGGGCGGCCTGGTGGCGTCCACGATGAACCTGTCTGACCAGGATTGGGCCCGCGGCCTGCGCCACCTGGTGGCCGATGAGCGGGCGTCGGGTATTGCGCCGGCCGGGGTCACCAACCAGGGTGTGCTGCGCGCCAGCAGCGGGGGGCGCATCGTGCTGGCCTCGGCGGGCGGCGTGCACAACGAAGGCCTCATCGAGGCCCGTGGTGGCGAGGTGCTGCTGGCCGCCGGCCGCAGCATCGACCTGGCCGACACCCGGGCCCCACAGGTGCAGCTGCGCGTGCAGGCGCCGCAGGGCGAGGTGCTCAACCTGGGCCGCATCGAGGCCGCGGCCATCGACGTGCAGGCCGCCATCGTCAACCAGCAGGGCCTGCTCAGTGCGCAGACGCTGAGCGGCGAAGGTGGGCGCATCGAGCTGCACGGCACCCAGCGGGTCGCCCTGGCGGCGGGCAGCCGCGTGTCGGTCGACGGCCAGGGGCAGGGCGGGCGGGTGCGGGTCGATGCCGGACGGGCGGGCACCTTGCTGGCCTCGGGCGAGCTCAGCGCCGATGGCCTGGCGGACACCGGCCGGGGTGGGCGTATCGAGCTGCTCGGCGCGCAGGTCGGGCTGCTGGACGGCTCGGCCACGCGCGCCTCGGGTGGCACGCGTGGCGGCACGCTGCTGGTGGGCGGTGGCCTTCAGGGTCAAGACCGCGAGGTACCGAACGCGCAGTCCAGCTTTGTGGCGCCCCAGGCGCGGCTGTCGGCCGACGCCACGGTGCGGGGTGATGGCGGACGTGTCATCGTCTGGAGCGACAAGGCCACCCGCGCCTTCGGCCGGTTCTCGGTGCAGGGCGGGCCCCAGGGTGGTGACGGCGGGCTGGTGGAGACCTCGGGCGGCTGGCTCGACGCACGCCCTGCCGGGGTGGACACCCGTGCACCCCGAGGCCGCGCCGGCCAGTGGCTGATCGACCCGAACGACCTCACCATCACCCAGAACGGGCCTGATGCGTCCATCAGCACCGGCCCCGTCTTCGAGACCACGGCCGATGCCGCGGTGATTTCCATCGCTACCCTGGCCAGCGCGCTGAACAGTGGCAGCAATGTGTCGCTGGCCACCGCCGCCGTTGGCGGGCTGGAGCCGGGCGACATCCACTGGCGCAACGCGACGCTGAGCGTCGCGCCGGCGGCTGCGGTGTCATTGACGCTGCTGGCCACCCGCGACATCCGTCTTGACGGCGCCGTGATCAACGCCAGCGGCGCCCCCCTGGACGTGACGCTGGTCCCGGCCGGTGGCGGGGTGGGTGGGGTGGAGATCCGCAATTCCAGCGTGTCGCTCGCCCTGGGCAGTTTCAGCGTGTCCAGTGGCCTGGGCCACGCCGGCCTGCCCGTGGGCGTGCGTGTGTCCAACAGCAGCCTGCTGGCACCCAACGGCGCCATCAACCTCACGGGTACAGCGCACACGGGAACGGATTGGGCCAGCCCACCGGCACGGCTGGCCGGTGTGTGGGTGGACACGGGCTCGACGCTGAGCGCCGCCACACTGAACCTCCAGGGCACGCTCACATCGGGCGCTGACCTGCAGCGCGATGCCATCCGGGTGCAGGACAGCACCCTCACGGCCACCAACGGGCTGACGCTGACCGGCAACGCCACCGCCACCCAGACCCTCGCCCAGACCCGTGGCAGCAATGGCATCACGGCGGTCTCCGTGGCCAACAGCAGCCTCAGCCTGGTGCCGGGTTCGGGCCCTGCCTCGGGCTCGCTCAACCTGTCCGGCACCCTCACCGACGGCCCGTTGCTGGGTGCAGGCCCCTGGGACACGCGGCACGCCGTGCTGCTGGACGGCGCTACCGTCACGGCCACAGGTGGCGCGGTGCTGCAGGCGGTGGGCACGGCCATCGCGTCGGGCGGCAGCAGTGCGCCGCGCTCGGGGGGCACCGGCAGCCTGCGGGCGATCACGGTGCTGGGGGGAGCGGTGGACGGCAGCGGCGCGTCGGCACTGAACCTGGGTGGGGGCGGGCTGGGCCTGATCCAGTCTCGTCTGATGGCGCCCAACGATGGCACGCTGGACCTGGGCACCAGCCAAGGGCTGACGCTGGACACCACGCTCACCGGCAGCCCGGGCTTTGCCAACATCAACACCGGCACCGGCCCGCTGGAAGTCTCTGGCAGCATCGCCTTCACCGGCAGCGGCAGCCTGTACTTCAGCGCCGGCGGTGATCTGCACCTGGGCCGTATCGACGGCACGCAGGGCCTGCAGCTGGGCACACAGGGCCCGGTCTCTGCACTGGGACAACGGGTCAACACCCATGTCGGCACCCAGCTGAGCAGCAGCGCCACGGGCACCGCCATCCTGATGACACCTGGGCTGGGCGGCTCGGTGACCGGCGCCAATGCGCTGAGCACCCCCAATGGCCATTGGCGCGTCTACACGCCCAACCCCGAAGACTTTGTCAGCACGGGCCTGCGGCCTGACTTCCGGCAGTACGGCGTGCTGTCGCCCGGGGCTGCGGTGATGGGCACGGGCAGCGCACTCGTCTATGCGGTGTCGCCAGAACTCACCCAGGCCCCGCAAGCGCCCAGCCGCCCCTACGACGGCAGCCTGCTGTGGCAGAACCCCGGGGCCGGTGCGGTTGCCGGCTTGCGAGGGGGCGACACCGTCAGCCTGCTGCGCTTCACTGACACACCCGACGTGGGCACGGGCAAGCCGATGGCGTTAGGCATGGGCGTCAACCCGGGTGTGCAGGATGTCAACGGGCAGCCGGTGTATGGTTACGTCGTCACCGGCCCCTTGTTGGGCAGCGTCACACCGCGGGTGCTGAGCC
Organism: Rubrivivax sp.; assembly: GCA_021298085.1. Taxonomy (GTDB): domain Bacteria; phylum Pseudomonadota; class Gammaproteobacteria; order Burkholderiales; family Burkholderiaceae_C; genus Rubrivivax. The sequence continues at coordinate 9,903 of JAJTDE010000020.1, read as the reverse complement.
TGAGCGCGGTGACGGCCGTGGACAAGGCCTACGACGGCAGCAGCGTCGCCACGCTGGGCGGCGGGCTGCTCAGCGGGCTGGTGCCCGGGCAGACGCTCGGGCTGGCCTATGCCGATGGCCGCTTCGGCAGTTCCGACGCTGGCACGGGCAAGGCCGTGACAGGCACGGCATCGCTCACCGACAGCAGCACGGCATTGGCCAGCAACTACACGCTGCTGAGTTCAGACGTCAGTGCCACGGCCAGCATCACGCCGCGCCCGGTGCTGGCCGGGCGGGTCTTCATCGCGCCGCGCGCCTACGATGGCAGCACGACGGCCGCGCTCAGTGGCGTTGAACTCAGCGGCCTGGTCGTGGGTGAGGACCTGGGTGTCACGCTGGCCAGCGGTGGTTTCAGTACGGCAGCAGCCGGGACGGGCAAGGCGGTGAGCGGCAACCTGCTGCTGGCCGATGGCGTGCAGGGGCGGGCGTCCAACTACGTGCTCAGCAGCGCCAGTTTCAGCAGCACCGGTGACATCCTGCCGCGGGCCGTCAGCCTGCTGGCGGTCACGGGGGCCAGCAAGGTCTATGACGGCACGCGCGAAGGCCGCCTGACCGGCGGCATCCTGGCGGGGCTGGTGCCGGGGGAAGACCTTGGGCTGCAGTTCAGCAATGTCAGCTTTGCCCGCGCTGACGCAGGCACGGACATCGGTCTGACGGGCACGGTGACGCTCAGCGATGGAACCGTGGGGCGGGCGGCCAACTACCTGCTGGCCAGCCCGTCGGCGCAGAGCTCGGCCAGCATCACACCCCGGCCGCTCAGCGTGTCCGGCGTCACGGTGGCCCCCAAGGTCTACGACGGCAGCACCGCAGCCACGGCCAGCGGTGGCACGCTGACGGGCCTGGTGGCGGGCGAAGACCTGACCGTGGCCCTGACTGCGGCCGCCTTTGCCGATGCCCATGCCGGTACCGGCAAGGTGGTGACGGGGCAGGCCAGCCTGGTGTCCGGTTCACGCGGCCTGGCCAGCAACTACAGCCTGTCTGCGGGGTGGGTGGCCTCCGGCGACATCAGCCCGCGGCCGCTCACGCTCGGCGTGCCCACCGGGGTCGACAAGGTCTACGACGGCAGCCTGGCCGGGCAGTTGGTGGGTGGCAGCCTGGTCGGCTTGGTGGCCGGTGATGACCTGACGCTGAGCTTCAGTGGTGTGCGCTTTGCCAGCGCCAACGCGGCCACCGGTCTGCGCGTGACGGGTAACGCCACGCTGGGTGACGGCACACGCGGCCGGGCGGCCGACTACCAGCTGCTCAACCCCCTGACCGAAAGCCGTGCCAGCATCACGCCGCGGCCGTTGACGCTGTCGGGCGTGAGCATCGCGCCCAAGGTGTACGACGGCAGCGTCGCGGCCAGTGCCCAGGGTGGAACGCTCACCGGCCTGGTGGCCGGTGAGGACCTGAGCGTGGTCCACGCCGAAGCCAGTTTCGACAACCCGAACGTGGGCACCGGCAAGGCCGTCACGGGCCAGGCCAGCCTGGCGTCGGGTGCACGGGGCCTGGCGGCCAACTACAGCCTCTCGGGCGCCTGGCAGGCCGTGGGTGACATCAGCGCCCGGCCGCTCACGCTGGCGGGGGTGACCGCGACCAGCAAGGTCTATGACGGCACGGTGCAGGCGCAGGTGTCCGGCGGTGCGCTGGAAGGCCTGCTGCCCGGGCAGAGCCTGCTGGTCACGCAGCTGCGTGGGCAGTTTGCCGATGCGCAGGCCGGTACCGGCAAGGCGGTCTCGGTGACCGCCCAGCTGGCCGATGCAGCGGGTGGCCTGGCGTCCAACTACCGGTTGACCGCGGTGGCCACGCCGGTGACGGCCGACATCACCCCGGCGTGGCTGAGCTACGTGGCCAACCCGGCGCTGGCCACGGTGGGCGTGCCACTGCCCGTGCTCAGCGGCACGGTGACCGGCTTTGTGGCGGGCGAAACGCTTGGCACGGCCACACGCGGCACGCTCACGTTCAGCACCCCCGCCACGCCGGCTGCTGCGCCAGGCAGTTATGCCATTCGTGGCGGTGGGCTGAGCGCCGCCAACTACCGTTTTCAGGATGCGCCCCAGAACGAGACCGCGCTGGTGCTCAAGGCCGCCGAGCCGCAGGCCCCGGCCGATACCCGCCAGCGGTTGGTGGAGATCCCGACGGTGCTGTTCCCGACCCCGGTGGCCAGCACGCCGTCGGTGGGCCGTGTGGCCGATGCCACGGCCGTGCTGGGCACCGTGGTGTCGGCGGCGTCCACCGTGACGACCAGCACCGCGACCTCCACGGTGGCCGTGTCGGCGAGCACCGCCTCGTCCGTACCGACGTCCGGCACGCCCACCGCGGCACCCGACGTCGGCCCCGTGGCGCCGCCGGCCGCCCCGCCGGCCGCCTCGCCGGAACCGGCCAGGCCGCAGACCACCTTTGCGGCCATCCCGCGTGAAGCGCTGACCCAGGCGGAGATTGCCGGCCTGCTGGCAGCCCGTTCGCAGCTCAAGCGGGTGAGTCTGGCCGACGCGCTGCAGCGCCTTGCCCTCAACCCGGCGCTGGCCGATGCGCCGGCCTGTGCGTCGCTGGCGCAGGTCGACAGCGGCAACTGCCTGCTGACCGACCGCCTGCGCAGCCAGTCGCGGGTGCAGGTGGCGCCGTTGGCGGCGCCGCCCCAGGCCTCTGTGCCCGGCGTTGTACCCGCCGCGACAGGGGCTGCGCCCGCTGTGACGACGGCCGCCGCGCCGACGGCACCGCCCCCGGCGTCTGTCTCCGCGGCAGTGACCGCCGGGCAGACGCAGCCAGCGGCCGCCGCGCCACCGTCGCTCACCGCCCGTGCGGACACCGTGCTGCCCAACCAGCGGCGCGTGCGCGTGGCGGTGCTGCCGGAGATCCAACGCAAGGTGGCGGTGCTGATCGGCATCGACCGCTATACCGACGCACGCATCCCGGCCTTGCAGAACGCCGGAAACGATGCGCAGGCGGTGGCGGCCACGCTGGAGCGTTCGCTGGGCTACGAGACGCTGGTGCTGCGCGATGCCTCGCGCGCCGAGATCCTGCGGACACTCAACCGCCTGGCCCTGCAGCTGGAGCCGCAGGACTCCGTCATCATCTACTACGCCGGCCACGGTGAGCGGGTGGACAGCACCGGCCAGGGCTACTGGCAACCCGCCGATGCCGATGCCAGCCGCCCGGAGACCTGGATCTCCAACCACGACATCGGCCGCCTGATGCGGCTCATGCCGGCGCGGCAGGTGGCCCTGGTGTCCGACAGCTGCTTTTCGGGAAGCCTGCTGGGCGAGGAACGCATCCGCGGTGTGCAGGCCGGTGGTGACCCGCGCCAGCTGATGCGCGGCCGTGCCGCCGTGGTGATGACTTCAGGGGGCAACGAACCGGTCTTCGACGCCGGACGCAACGGGCACTCGCCGTTTGCCTGGAACCTGATGCAGGCCTTGCAGAAGGTGCCCAGTTGGTCGCCGGGCAGCAACCTGTTCGAGGCCGTGCGATTTGCCGTGGCCCGCGAGATGCCGCAGCGACCGCAGTACGGTTCCTCGGCGCTGGGTGGCCATGAGCGTGGCAACGACTACGTCTTCGAGCAGCGCCAGCTGGACAGTGAACGCTGAGCCAAGGTTGCCGCCGCAGCCGCCGCATCGGCCACTTCAGCGGACGATCTCGACACTGAAGGCAGCCGCCCCGTAGTCTTCGCAGTCGGCGCTGGGGCAGCTCTTGAGACTGCCCAGCAGCAGCGGTGTGCTGCGGGTCCAGCGGGCGAGCGCGGCCGCGCCTTCTGCGCCGGTGGGCAGCTTCAGGAAGATGTATTCGCGCTGCTGGCTGAGCTCGCTGTAGTCCCGCGGCTGTGCACTGACGATGACCAGAAACTGCTCCGTGCCCGCGGGCTCGGCCACGTCCAGGGCCCATTGGGCTTGCGGCAGGTTCAGCGTCTGCCCGGCGGCAATCCGGTTGTCGCTGGCCTGGGCGTTCGGAAACAGCAGCCACAGCGTGCCATCGGGGCCGAGTGTCAGCACCTGCACAAACCCGGCGCGGCTGCTGCTGACCGTGAAGGCCAGCTGGTCTCGCCCGATGCGCAGTGGCGTCTTGACCGGCGCCGCGCGCACGGTGAACTGGGGCGTTTGCCCGGTGATGACACGCTGGAACTCGGTGCGTACCTCGAAAGGGCCGGTCGCCGACGGCGTGACGACCGGTGCGGCAGCGGGCGAGGGTGTTGGTGCTGGAGCCGCTGACGGTGCGCCCGTGGCTCCGCCTGTGCGCCCCTGGCTGGCCCACCATCCCAGGCCACCGAGTGCCAGCGCACCCACCGCGCCCGCGCCCAGCCGGAGCGCACTCCGCCGGTTACCTGGTGTGCGGGCCGTGGCGCCAATCGGGGGTGCCACAGCCAGCGCCGGGGCGGCCGCCTGTTCCGTCGGAGGGAGGCCCAGGTCCTTCCTGAAGGCTGCCATTGAGGGCGTTCGTTCGTCTGGCCGCACCCGCAGCGCCTTGTCCAGGGCCGCGGCAAAGCCAGGGCTGATGCCGGCGGGCGCCCGAGTGGCCAGCGGAATGTAAGCATCGGTGATGAGCCGGCTCACCGAGGCCGGCGGCACCTTGCCGGTCAGCGCGAAGTGCACCGATGCCGCCAGTGCGTAGACATCGGTCCAGGCGCCCTGCGTCATGCTGGGCACCTCGGCGTACTGTTCGACGGGGGCATAACCCGGCTTCAGGATGACGGTCAGGTCCTGCGTCAGGCCGCCGATGACGCTGCGGGCGGCGCCGAAGTCCAGCAGCACCGGCTGGCCGCTGCCAGCCAGCAGCAGCACGTTGTCGGGCGCGATGTCGCGGTGGAAGGTGTTGTCGGCGTGGATCAGCGCCAGGGCTTCGGTCAAGGGGCCCAGCAGGCTCAGCAACCAGGCTTCTGAGGCGGCCTGGCCCGCCTCGCGCATCTGGCGCAGCCGTTCCTTCCAGGTCACCCCGTCGTACAGGGGCATCGCCATGTAGGCGGTGCCGTTGGCCCGCCAGAAGCGGAAGACCTTCAACAGGGCCGGGTGGTCGAAGCGGGCGAGCGTGCGGGCTTCGTTGACAAAGCTCTCCAGGCCCTTGTCAAAGGTTTCGCGCCAGCGCTCGGCAAGCACCTGCACCTGCGTCTGGCCGCTGCGGCCCGCCATGGCGCTGGGCATGTACTCCTTGACGGCCACCTTGCGCTGCAGGAGGTGGTCCCAGGCGACGTAGACGATGCCAAAGCCTCCCTCGCCCAGCACGCTGTGCAGTTCGAACTCTTCCAACCGTGTGCCGGGGGGCAGGGCGTTGACGTTGGAGCCGGTGCTGGTGTCGGCCGCGTGCCCTGAGCCCTGACCCGTGGCGTGGGGGGTGGCGGTGTCGACGGTGTGGTCGGGCGGGCCCGACGGGCCTGGCGGTGAGGGCCTCGCCGGCATCAGGGTGGGGTCGTCGCTGTTGTCCTCGGGCGTCACTGGATGGGCCTCCGCGCTGCGTGCACGGCATTGTCAGCGCAGCCGGCAGCGCTGACGCGGCTGCGCCACGGCATTTGGCTACGTCGAGAAACCAATTGTTCGCGCTGCCACCCTCTGCCACGGTTAGTCTTGTTCCTCGGTCCGTGCAGAGAGAGGCGGGTGGTGGTGGGCGGAAGGGCAGGTCGGGCGGGGCTGGTGCGGGGGGCTGGGCTTGCTGCCATGGCACTGCTGGCGGCCGGTGTGTTGGCTGCCTGGGTGGGGTGGCCCTCGCCGAGCAAGCCGCAGCCCAACAACCCGACGCCGAACAACCCGACGCCGCAGAACCCTCCGACCGCCGGCCCGCCCACCTTGGGCGTGGGTGAACTGTTGGCCGGCCACGCCGGCCCGGCGGGCGAGTGGCGCCTGGCCTGGTGGCAGGAAGACCCGAGGGTACTGGTCATCGACTTTCCCAGCCTGCGCGAACAGGGCCTGGCGATGAATCGCGTGGCCGCCTTCCTGCAGAAGGCGGGTGCGCCGCGCGACCGCTTGCTGGACGACGCCGAGCTGGCCAACTTCATCGCCCAGCGCGGCGAGACCAACGACACCTTCTTCCACGGGCATGACTTCAGCCAGGCCGATCTGACCCGCTTTTTCCAGCAGGCGCTGCGCCAGCAGCTGCGTCTGGGCATGCAGGAGCTCAAGCTGCGCAACGCCCTGACGGCGTCTGGCCTGCTCTCAGATGAGCCCGGCGCGCCACGTGCCGTGGTGACCTTCACCGCCACCCAGCCCGACGACCCGTCGACGCCGCAGACCGAAGCCGTGGATGCGCTGCGCCGCGAAGCCATCCTGCGCCATGAGCTGAGCCATGGGCGCTTCTACACCCAGCCCGCCTACCGCGCGCATTGCCACGTGCTGTGGAACGAGATGCTGACCGAGCGCCAGCGCCAGCGCCTGCGCCAGCACCTGGCTGAACTCGGCTACGACACCTCCGACGAGACCCTGGTCGTCAACGAAGCCCAGGCCTACCTCCTGCACACGCCCGACAATCGGGCGTTTTCGGCCGCCCAGGCCGGCATGGGTGAGCAGGAGCTCCAGGCCGTGCGGGCGCAGTTCTGGCAATCGCTGCCACCCGAGGTGCGAGGCAAAGATGGCCGGCAGCCCTTGAAGGCGAGGTGAATCATGGAACCGTTTAGACGTCTGCCCGGCTCACGCCGGTATCCGCCAGGCCGTGAGTGGACCCTGTTGAAGCGCGTGCCCGCGTTCTGGTTTTTTGGCTCCGCCCTGCTGGTGGCCGTGGGCGTCGTGGCCTGGTGGGCGACACCTTCTCCGCCCACGGCGGCTGAAGAGCGCGCCTTGCTGCTGCTGCATTACCAGCTGGCCGGTGCACTGTTCCTGCACTGGAGCCTGCTGCTGGTGCTGGCGATTGGCTGTGTGATCGTCAGGGTAATGAAGGGCCCAATGTTGGTGGCTGACCAATACCCACCCCTGGACCGCGAACCGATCGACCGCCAGGCTTCACGCCACTGACCACAACCGGGCTGACTGCAGTGTCGACATGACGCTGCCAAGGCGGTTGTGCCGTGCGTCAGCGTTTCGGCCAGGTGGCCACCAGCAAGCCCGCCAGTGCCAGGCCCAGCGCCACGCCGTGCGCAGGCCCGACAGCCTCGCCGAGGATGAGCACCCCCACCGCCGCGGCCGACACTGGCAGCATCACCGTGAAGACACCGGCCTGGGGCGCCGGCACGTGTTTCAGCCCGCGCATCCACAGCCAGACGGTGACGACACTGGCCGCCAGTGCGTAGAACACCAGCAGCAGCCACAGCGGTGCGCCCACCGTGCCAAAGTCAAACTTGAGGGCTTGCCAGAGTCCCAGCGGCGTGACCAGCGCCAGGCCCCACAGGTTGATCAAGGCGCTGATCCGCTTGGCCGACACCTGCCCCGTCAGCCGCTTGCCGATGACCACATAACTGGCTTCACAGACCACCGCGCCCAGCAGCAAGGCGTAGCCCCACCACGGCGCAGCGGCAGCGGCGGCCGGCCCGCCGCCCGGCGCTGCAGCGTCAGGCGCTCGCGCAAAGGCCAGCAGCGCAATGCCGGCCGCGGCCAGCGCGATGGCCAGCCAGGTGCGCGCGGTGATGCGTTCGCGCAGGAAGGCCCACGACAGCAGGGCCACCGCCGCTGGGATGGCCGCCATCACCACACCGGCCGCCAGCGCCGACGTGGCTGCCACGCCAAACAGCATGCAGATGCTGAACAGGAAGTTGCCCAGGAAGCTTTCCCAGAACAGCAGGACGCGGTCTCTGGGGGACAGCCTGGCCTCACCAGGCTGGCGCTTGACCCATCCAGCCATGGCCACGGCGGCGATGCCAAAGCGCAGCCAGGCCAGCAGGAAGACCGGGAAGGCCGCCACCAGCAGCTTGGACAGCCCGACGTAGCTGCCGACCAGCGCCATGCTGGCGGCCAGGCTCGCGTAGGCCGCCAGTGGCACGGTGGCACCAGCGCCCAGGGTGGGTGCCGGCCGACCGTCAGAAGGCGCTGGCATACCGCTGAAGCTCCCAGGCGCTGACATGCCGGGCGTAGGCGGTCCACTCGTGGCGCTTCAGGCGCAGGAATTCAGGGGTCAGCGTGTCACCCAGCGCCGCGCAGATGACCGGGTCAGCTTCCAGCGCGTCCAGCGCGGCGCCCAGGCTCTGCGGCAGGAAGCCGATGCCCTGGGCGCGCAGGGCGGCGGGGGGGATCTCGAAGAGGTCGTCATGGCGGGCGGGCGGCAGCGGCAGGGCACGGTCGACACCGTCCAGCCCGGCGGCGATGAGCGCGGCGGTGGCCAGGTAGGGGTTGGCGCTGGCGTCGGGCAGGCGCCATTCGAAGCGGCCGGGCAGGGTACGGACCAGCGCCGTGCGGTTGTTGGGGCCGTGCGAGACGCTGGCTGGCGCCCAGCTGGTGCCCGACAAGGACTCACCGACCGTGAGCCGCTTGTAGGAATTGACGGTGGGTGCGGCCAAGGCGGCCAGGGCCGGCGCGTGTGCCAGCACACCCGCCACGAAGTGCTGCCCGAGGGCCGACAAGGGGGTGTCGCCATGGGCGGTGGCGTCGGTGCCAGGCTCGAACAGGCACGCTTCACCGGCCCACAGCGACACATGAAAGTGCAGCCCGCTGCCCGGCTGGTTGGCAAAGGGCTTGGGCATCATCGAAAAGACCATCCCGCGGGCTTCGGCCAGCGCGTGCGCGGCCAGCTTGAAGCCCATCAGGTGGTCGGCGCTGGCCAGTGCCTCGTCGAACGCGAAGTTGACCTCGTACTGCCCGTGGGCGTCTTCATGGTCCAGCTGCAGCACGTCCAGGCCCAGCGACTGCAGCGCCTGCTGCAGCGCGTGCAGGAAGCCGGCCTGCCGCGGCAACGCGTGCAGGTCGTAGCTGGGTTTGTCCAGGCGGTCGTGGTCGTCGGCCGGCAGCCACTGGCCATCAGCGCCACGCTTGAGCAGGAAAAACTCGGGTTCGATGCCGGTCTTCAGCGTCCAGCCGCGCTGCGCCAGCCGGTGCACCGCGCGCTTGAGCACCTGGCGCGGGCAGGCGTCAAAGGGCTGACCATCGACGTAGCCATCGCCAATCAGGCGTGCCACACCGGGCATCCAGGGCAGCGGCCAGGCGGTGGCAGCGTCGGCACGTGCGTAGTATTCCGAGCGCGGGCCGGTGCGTGGCAGGCCGGTGCCCCAGATGGACGGGCCGGCAAACCCTGCGCCCAGGGTGATGACGTCGCTCAGGTGCGAAAGCGGCACCAGCTTGCCCTTGGCCGTGCCATGCACGTCGGCAAACTGCACCAGCAGCGTGTGGATGCCCGCCTGTTCCAGGCGTTGGCGCAGCTCCCCGCTCACGCGCTGGCCTGCGCAGCCAGCAGGGCGTCCTTCAGCAGGCCCAGGGCTTCGTCAAAGACGGCGCGTTCGATGCTCAAGGGGAACAGGAAACGCAGCACATTGCCGTTGACGCCGCAGCTCAGCACGATGAGCTGGCGCCTCAGCGCTTCGGCCTGCACGCGGCGGGTGAAGTCGGCGTCGGGCTCGCCGGGCGCCTGCGGCTGGTGAAACTCCACCGCCACCATGGCCCCCAGCCCGCGCACATCGGCGATCTGCGGCACCTGCGGCCGCAGGCCGTTAAGCAGCACCTTCAGCTCGTCACCCAACTGGGCACCCCGTTCGGGCAGCTGTTCGCTGGCCATGATGTCGATGACGGCATGGGCGGCTGCCACGGCCAGCGGGTTGCCGGCATAGGTGCCACCCAGCCCGCCGGGTGCAGGGGCGTCCATCACCTCGGCCCGCCCGCAGACGGCCGACAGCGGCAAGCCCGCGGCCAGGCTCTTGGCGATGACCATGATGTCGGGCACCACGCCGAAGTGCTCCATCGCAAACAGCTTGCCGGTGCGGCCAAAACCCGTCTGCACCTCGTCGGCAATCAGCAGGATGCCGTGTTCGTCGCACAGCGCGCGCAGCCA
>JAJTDE010000278.1 GCA_021298085.1 Rubrivivax sp. | reverse complement strand
GAAGGCATCCGCCGCCTGGCCGCCGAGACCCTGGGCCTGGCCACCAGCCCTTACCGCTTCTGCGATTCGCTGGCCGAGCTGCGCGCCGCCATCGACGGCAGCGACGGGCGCGGCGCGGCCATCGGCTACCCGTGCGTGATCAAGCCCGTGATGAGCAGCTCCGGCAAGGGCCAGAGCAAGGTTGACCGCGCCGAGGACCTGCAGGCCGCCTGGGACTACGCCATGGCCGGTGGCCGTGTCAGCCACGGCCGCGTCATCGTCGAAGGTTTCATCAACTTCGACTACGAGATCACCCTGCTGACCGTGCGCTCACGCGATGCCGAAGGCGACATCCGCACCGATTTCTGCGAACCCATCGGCCACGTGCAGGTGCAGGGTGACTATGTCGAGAGCTGGCAGCCCCACCCCATGCCGCCGCTGGCGCTGCAGCGGGCGCAGGCCATCGCCCAGGCCGTCACCGACGACCTCGGCCGTGGCCTGGACGGCGAACCCGCCGGCTGTGGCCTGTTTGGCGTGGAGCTGTTTGTCAAGGGCGACCAGGTGTGGTTTTCCGAGGTCAGCCCGCGGCCGCATGACACCGGCATGGTGACCATGGCCACCCAGTGGCAGAACGAGTTTGAGCTGCACGCGCGCGCCATCCTGGGCCTGCCAGTGGACACCTCGCTGAAGAGCCCCGGCGCCAGCGCCGTCATCTACGGCGGCGTCGACGCCGCCGGCATCGTCTTCGACGGCGTGGCCCAGGCGCTGCAGGTGCTTTTGTCAAGCGGCGCATGGGCGTGGCACTGGTGCATGCCGGCAGCACCGACGAGGCGCGGCAGCGGGCCAAGCTGGCGGCGTCACGGGTGCAGCCCCGCGTGGCGGGCGGCTGACGTCAGGTCTTCAGCAGGCCGTTCTCCATACACCACGAGGCCGCTATCACATCTGCCAATCACCCCGATCAAGGAAAGCAATACAGGGTTTTGCCGGAGACGTTAAAGTCCGCCTATCAAATTTTGCAACCCGATAGGAGTTCTTATGTCCCTGATCAACACCACCATCCCGGCGTTCAAGACCACCGCGTTTGTCAACCGCGGCGGCAAGGGCGAGTTCATCGACGTCAGCGACGCGACGCTGAAGGGCCACTGGTCCGTGCTGATCTTCATGCCGGCGGCCTTCACCTTCAACTGCCCGACGGAAATCGAAGACGCGGCTGACCACTACGGCGAATTCCAGAAGATGGAAGCCGAGGTCTACATCGTGACCACCGACACCCATTTCTCGCACAAGGTGTGGCACGAGACGAGCGACGCCGTCCGCAAGGCCCGCTTCCCGCTGGTGGGCGACCCGACGCACACGCTGACCAACGCGTTTGGCGTGCACATCCCGTCTGAAGGCCTGGCGCTGCGTGGCACCTTCATCATCAACCCGGACGGCGTGATCAAGACGGCCGAGATCCATTCCAACGAGATCGCCCGCGACGTCAAGGAAACCGTGCGCAAGCTGAAGGCCGCCCAGTACACGGCCAAGAACCCCGGCCAGGTCTGCCCGGCCAAGTGGAACGAAGGCGCCAAGACCCTGACCCCGTCGCTGGACCTCGTCGGCAAGATCTGATCCTGCCCCGCTGAGCCTTAACGGAGATGCCCATGTTGGACGATGCCATCAAGACACAGCTCGCTGCCTACCTTCAGCGGCTGCAACAGCCCATCGAGCTGATCGCATCGCTGGACGACAGTGCCACGGCCAACGACATGTTTGCGTTGCTGACCGAGATCGCGGCACTGCACCCCCGCATGGTGAGCGCACGGTTCGACGGCCAGGCCACGCGCCGGCCGTCGTTCCAGATCACCCGTGTCGGGGCCGACATGGGCATCCACTTTGCGGCCCTCCCGATGGGCCATGAATTCACCTCCTTGGTGCTGGCACTGCTGCAAGCCGGCGGCCACCCGCCCAAGGTGGAACAGGCCTTGATCGACCAGGTCAAGGCCCTGGCGCCGGCGCAAGACCTGGTCTTCGAGACCTGGATGAGCCTGACCTGCCACAACTGCCCGGACGTGGTGCAGGCCTTCAACCTGATGGCCGTGCTCAACCCGCGCATCCGCCACACCGCCATCGACGGCGGCGTCTTCCAGCAGGAAGTCGAGGCGCGCCAGATCCTGGCCGTGCCGCTGGTCTTCCTGAATGGTGAAGTCTTTGCCTCCGGCCGCATGGAGCTGGCCGAGATCCTGGCCAAGGTGGACACCGGCGCTGCCCAGCGTGCCGCCGCCGGCCTGTCGGCCAAGGAACCCTATGACGTGCTGATCGTGGGCGGTGGCCCGGCTGGCGCAGCCGCGGCCGTGTACGCTGCCCGCAAGGGCATCCGCACCGGCGTGGTCGCCGAACGTTTTGGTGGCCAGACGCTGGACACCCTGGGCATCGAGAACTACATCAGTGTGCTGGAGACCCAAGGCCCGAAGTTTGCCGCGGCGCTGGAAGCGCATGCTGCGCAGTACGGCGTGGACATCACCCGCATGCAGCGCGCCGCCCGGCTGGTGCCGGCCGAGCAGCCCGGCGGGCTCGTCAAGGTGCAGCTGGAAAGCGGCGCCGAACTCTCGGGCAAGACCGTCATCCTGGCCACTGGCGCCCGCTGGCGCGAGCTGGGTGTGCCCGGTGAACAGGCCTACCGCAACAAGGGCGTGGCCTACTGCCCGCACTGCGACGGCCCGCTGTTCAAGGGCAAGCGCGTGGCGGTCATCGGCGGCGGCAACTCCGGCGTCGAGGCCGCGATCGACTTGGCCGGCATCGTCGGGCATGTCACGCTGATCGAGTTTGGTGACGCGCTCCGTGCCGATGCGGTGCTGGTGGCCAAGCTCAAGAGCTTGCCCAACGTCAGTATCCATGTGATGGCACAAACGACCGAAATCACGGGTACGGGCGCCGACGGCAAGGTCAACGGCCTGGTCTACAAAGATCGCCGCGACGGCAGCGAGCACCGCATCGACCTGGAAGGCGTGTTTGTGCAGATCGGCCTGGTGCCCAACACCGAGTGGCTCAAGGGCACACTGGCGCTGAGCCGCTACGGCGAGATCGAGGTGGACGCCAAGGGTGGCACCAGCCTGCCCGGCGTGTTTGCCGCGGGCGACGCCACCACGGTGCCGTTCAAGCAGATCGTCATCGCGGCCGGCGACGGCGCCAAGGCCGCGCTGGGCGCGTTTGACCACCTCATGCGCAGCAGTGTCCCGGTGGCCGCCGCGCCGGCGTCAGCAGAAGCCGTGGCGGCCTGAAACAAAACGAGACGCAGCGCAACGCTGCCGACACCCGGGCGGCAACCCCGCCCGGCACCATGGCGTCCATCACAAACCCTGTTCAAGGATGGACACCATGAAGACCTGGATCAAACGCACCCTCATCGCCGCTGGCGTCAGCGCCGTGCTGCTCGGCACCCTGGCTGCCTGCGGCGGCCACCACAGCCGCGGCCCCTGGAGCGACGCGCAAGTCAGCGAGATGCGCGGCAAGGCCATCGAGCGCATCAGCGGCAAGCTGGAGCTGACCGCTGCGCAGAAACCCAAGCTGGAAGCCCTGGCCGACGCCATGATGGCCCAGCGTGCGGCACTGCGGGGCGCACCGGGCAGCGAACCTCGCGCTGAGCTGCAGGCGCTGATCGCCGGCAACAGCTTCGACCGTGCCAAGGCGCAGGCCCTGCTGCAGGGCAAGACCGCCGCCGTGCAGGGCCAGGGGCCCAAGGTGGTGGACGCGATGGCCGACTTCTACGACAGCCTGACCCCGGCCCAGCAGGCCCAGGTGCGTGAGATGATGGACAAGCGCGGACGGGGATGGTCGCGCGGGGGCTGAGGCAGACACAATCCCGCCATGCCGCGCATCCTGCTGATCGACGACGACGAGCACCTGGGCCCACCCCTGGCCCGCTACGTCGAGCGCTTCGAGCTGCAGCTGGAACAGGCCTTTCGGCCCAGCGATGGCCTGGCCCGGCTGCGGCAGGGCGGGTTTGATGCCGTCATCCTGGACGTCATGCTCCCGGAAATGGACGGCTTCGAGGTCTGCCGCACGCTGCGCCGTGACAGCGACATCCCCATCATCATGCTCACCGCCCGCGGCGAAGTGATGGACCGTGTGGTGGGCCTGGAGCTGGGCGCTGACGACTACCTGCCCAAGCCCTTCGAGCCGCGCGAGCTGGTGGCCCGGCTGCAGACGGTGCTGCGGCGCCAGCAGCCGAGACGCCCCCTGACTGCGCCGGCCGGGGCCACGGCACCGGAGCCCGTGGGCCCGGCCACGCAGGCAGCCGCCCCGGCGCCAACGCTCTGGCGCTTCGATGGCCTGACGATCGACACTGCGCGGCGCCAGGTGCTGCGACAGGGCGAGGACAT
>JAJTDE010000277.1 GCA_021298085.1 Rubrivivax sp. | reverse complement strand
CAGCCTGTAGCTGTCGCCTCTGATCGTGATGACGTGGCTGTGGTGCAGCAGCCTGTCCAGGATGGCAGTCGCCACGACGGCGTCGCCGAACACGCCGCCCCACTCGGCCACAGAGCGGTTGCTTGTCACCAGCATTGACCCCCGCTCGTAGCGCCGGCTCACGAGCTGGAAGAACAGGTGTGCCGCATTCGCCTCGAACGGCAGGTACCCGAGTTCGTCCACCACCAGCAGCTTGGGCTTTGTGAAGTGGGTCAGCTTCTCCTCCAGCCGCCCCTCGGCATGCGCACGGGCGAGCTGCGTCACCAGGCTGGTGGCCGGCACGAACAGCGTTGAGTAGCCCCGCACGATTGCTTCGCGCCCCAGCGCCACTGCCAAATGCGTCTTCCCGACCCCCGGTGGCCCCAGGAGGAGCACGCTGTCCCCATTGGCCACCCAGCGCGATGTTGCCAACTCACGGACCTGCTTGGGATCGACCGACGGCTGCGCGTCGTATTCGAAGCCCTCCAAGGTACGCACACACGGGAACTTGGCAATCGACATGCCCATCTGGATGCGTCGCTCGTCCTTGCGCGCCACCTCGGCCGCGCACAGCATCGCCAGCGACTCTCGCAGGTTCAGTTCTGCCCGTGCGGCCTGGTCCAGCAGGGTGTCGAGCTGATCGCGGATGGCCGTGAGCTTGAGTCGGGTCAGCATGCGTTCCAGGTCGTCAAGAACCTCGACCTGCTTGGCCTTCTTGGCGGCGGCCATCACCAGCTCCCTCCCAGCGCCGACTCGTACTCGGCCAATGGCCGCAGCAATTCGGCCGTTGTGGCCGGTGGTGGTGGCGCCACCTCGGCACTCGGTCGGGCCAGCCAGCTCGCGCCGACCAGGTGCGCTCCGAAGATGCCCGCCAGATGAGCGCGCTCGATGACGCTGCAGCGCCGGCCGGAGCTCTGGGCGTGGCAAGCGACTTCTTCGCCGGCATACAGCACCCGCACCGTGCGCTCAGCCACGACGACGGTGACGGTCTCTCTGATCAGCTTCCAAGGCACGCTGTAGCGGTTGGTGTCCAGTTCGATGCACGCATCGGTGTGGACCCGGCGGCTCAGTTCGCGCACCTGCAGGAACGGTGCCTTGGCCGCCAGCGGCGCGAGCACGCTGCGTTCGTCGCGCTCGAAGCGGTCGATGGGTGGCTCGCCGGTGGTGCCGTGGATACGCACGTCTGCCACCTCGCGCATCCAGCGCAACAAGTGCGCCTGAAGCTCTTCGAGCGACACGAAGTGGTGCCCGGCGATCGCGTTGCGCTTGACATACCCCACGCCGCGCTCGTCCTTGCCCTTCGTCCTGGCACGGTAGGGCGCGCAGGCTCTAGGCGTCACGCCCCAGTAGCGACAGAAGGCGTGGAAGCGATCGTTGAAGGCGACTTCACGGGTCTGGGCATCGTGCTCGTTGACGAGGGCCCGTGCGTTGTCGATCAGAAGCTCGCGGGGGGTGCCGCCGAAGTGACGGAAGGCATTCTCAAGGCCCTGCAGCCAGGCCGACTGACGCTCGTGCAGGAACACGCACACATAGGTCCGGCGCGAGTAGCCCAGGGTGGCCACGAAGAGGTATATCTTGGTCTGCTCGCCACCCACCAGTGAGCGCACAGTGCCGAAGTCGATCTGCAACTGATGGCCCGGCGGGGTCTCGAAGCGGACTGTGGCCGCCGTCTGCGCGAACACTTCTCGCCGCAAGTGCGCCAAGGCACGCTCGACCGTACGCAAGCTCACCGTGACGCCGTGCTCACGCAGCAGTTCCTGGCGCACGACATCACAGTTGCCGCGGTGCTGTCGGAACCTGTCGGCCAGCCAGTCGCGGTACGGGGCAAGCCGGCCCGGTCGCTTCGGGGACTGATAGGGCTGCCAGCCGCCCTGGCGCAGGTAGCTGCGCACCGTGTTACGGCTGCAGCCAAGTTCTCGGCTGATGCGCTTAGCCCCCCAGCCCAGCGATGCCAGCTTGAGCATCGCTTGCACGTCTTCAGGCGTTTGCATCGCCTGTCTCCCTTCGATCCTCTCGGACCGAGGAGCTTGCTCGATAACTTCTTCCACTTCGACCTCCTTCCACGAAGGGGGTCAATTCCTCGTGTCGTCAAGGGGTCAGTTTGTCGTGTCGCCTGACAGCGGTTGGAGGGTGTGCCGTGGCCAAGCACCGCGAGTAACCGCGAAGGGTCGGACTTCGTGACCGGCGCGCCGGCAGCCGCGGCATCCTTCAGGATATCCAGTAGTGCGCCAGAGCTGAGGCTGGAAGCTGCCACCGCGATGGCCGCTGCGTGGGCGGCAGCCAGTTAGAGCAGCCTTGAATCCGAAAACTTGCTGTGAACGAGCAGGGCAGGCACCAGAGCGTTCGGAGGTGATCGGAGGCGCAGGGTGGGAAGTAAGTGACCGCCCGCTATCCGGACGTAGTGACAATCTGTCGGTCCGCCGCGCGGAAGTACGAGTGGAGGTGCGGTGCAGAGCAACAGGTCAAGGGGCTCCGGCATTAGGTCGTCGATGTTGTTGCTCACCGAGTTGCGCCTGCCCACCATCAAGCGGCTGGTCACCGACCTGTGCACGCAGTCCGACCGCGAGGGCTGGCCCGGCCACCGGCTGCTGGAATCCCTGCTCGAACACGAGATCGCCGAGCGCGAGGCGCGGCGCACCGAACGCCACCGCGCCGAGTCGAGCCTGAGCCCTGACAAGCGGCTCTCCAGCTTCGACTTCAACGCCGTGCCCTGCGTGTCCAAGGCGCAGGTGATGGCGCTGGCCGAGGGCACTGAGTGGCTTGACCGTGGCGCCAACGTACTTCTGTTCGGCCCGCCCGGCGTGGGCAAAAGCCACTTGGTTTGCGCCCTTGGGCATGCGCTGATCGACGCCGGCCGGCGCGTGCTGTTCACCCGTTGCTCGGAGCTGGTCCAGCGCCTACAGGCCGCCCGGCGTGACCTTCGGCTGCCGCAGGAACTGGCTCGGCTGGACCGCTTCGACTTGCTGATCCTGGACGACCTCAGCTACGTGCGCCGCGACCAAGCCGAGACCTCCGCGCTGTTCGAGCTGATCGCCGAGCGATACGAGCGCAAGAGCCTGGCGGTCACGGCCAACACGCCGTTCTCGAGGTGGGGCGAGGTGTTCGTCGATGCCGCCATGACGGTGGCCGCGGTGGACAGGCTGGTGCACCACGCCACGATCCTGGAGATGAACGTGCAGAGCTATCGGCAACGAACCGCGCAGGCCGCTGCACCTGCACGCCGGGCCAGCAAGCCCACCACCGCGGCGGCCAAGGACTGAGCCAAATCGCGCCCGCCGTGGACAAGTCACCTGACCACAGGTCAAGCCTGTGGACAGCCCCTGCGGGGTACGTGACTTGACCACCGCTCCCCGATCACGACTTCAGGCAAGGCTCGCTTCGCTCGCCGGCAAACCCTCGGAGGAGACCACCGACAGCATCAGCAACATCAACAACTAACAGCAAAACTTCCCCGCCCCCCACCGGCCAAGATAGTTGTCGCCGGGCGGCGCATTGACTCATCGGAAATGCTACTCGTGCTGACCTGTTGCCTCACGTAGTTTGCTACCCGTCGGATGGTCCGGCGGGGGCAGCGCAAC
>JAJTDE010000276.1 GCA_021298085.1 Rubrivivax sp. | reverse complement strand
CGCTGCCTTGCAGGTGCACGGTCTTCCACCCGAGTTCGCGTGCACGGTCCACCATGCCCATGAGGGCAGCGCTGCTGTGCTCAGCTGTGCGAAGGCTCAACCAGGTTTCGGTGAAAGCCAGCCTGTCGGGCCTGTCCCTGTACCAGTACTCGTTGCCGACCAGCCCAGGGCTGACCGTGAAACGCTCGTCGACGGGTGGAGTGTCCCGTTGGCGGTTTTGGGGCAATGTGCGTTTGCCAGCGCCGGTTGTTTCAAGGGTTGCGTTTGTATCGTTTGCTTCGCGTGTTTCAAGTCCTCTGCGCCTGGTGCGGTCCGTAGATGCGGCGGGCTCGACGTTGCCTGAGGAGCGTTCCGGCAGCCCTGCCGCCCGCTCGATCTGCGCTTGAACGGTCTGCACCGCCTTGCCCCACGTGCCTGGGTCAGCGCTGTCTTGCGCAGCCAGCTTCAGGTTTGTGATCTGCTCGGCGTTGGCGTGTTGAATGACCTGTCGCTCGACCTCGAGCTGCTGCCATGGGCGGCTACCTTGCGCATCGCGGCTGTCAAGCAGGGCTTGCAAGTCACTTCTCTCAGTCGCTGCCTCTTCCTGCGACCGCGATTTACGCGATTTACGCGATGTGCGCTCTGCCGCAGCTGGCAGCGCGCCCAAACTGTTCTCTGCGGGCCTCGCCAGTTCCATCTGCCGCTCGCGCACCGCTTGGCGGTAGAGCGCTCGGCTGTCGTCATTCGTAAAGCTCAGCTCCCACTCGCCCGCCTCGTTGCGGCTGGCGGTGGCGCCCAGTTGACGCTGCGTGTCGTCCAGCACGATACGCTCCACACGTTTCGCGCTTTCGCTGGTCTGGCTCACGCTGACTGCCAGTCGGTGCATGGCAGCCCACGGGCTGTCGCTGGCGTACAGCGCAACCCGCTCTGGTTTGGCGCCTTCGCGGACTGCTGCGTCTGAGCGTTCGGCCCATAGGTTCAGGCGAGCGGTGGGGGACTCTTTCCCCTCGGGGTCAGGTCCCCGCTCGGTCTGGCTTGGCCGTTGCGGCTGCTTGTTGGCATCTGTGCCCTGCGGGCGTTGGATACCGCGTGCATCGCCTTGGGCGTCAGCGTCCTGGGCCATGGCTTGTCCTTGGGGTGTTGGGTGCTCAGGGCCGGCTGGCCTGGGATGTTCTCTGGGCCGATGCGGCGGCGCCCGCCAGTGCTTGGGCCATCACGTTGGCGCGTGCTTCTGCAGCCGGGTTGGGGGCTGCTGTGGGCCTTGGCACCGTACTCGCTGTCTGGGTTGGGCCCTGCTGCGCCTGGGCGGGTTTGGTGAACAGCAGCGCGGGTGCCTGCGCCACAAACTCCAGTTCCACCCGTCGGCCAGACAAGCCGTCAACGGGTGCCTCACCCAGCCCCTGCCAGCTCACCCGAAGCTTCTGGGCCGGCACACCGAGTTCGCGCAACAGTGCGGCAGCGGATTCCGCTCGGCGCCTGGCGGCCAGTGTGTCGACGCTTGATTCGGCACTGTTGCCCGAACGCGCGCGGATGTGCACGGTGTGGGCCTGATGCGCGGCAGCGGTGAGCGCGGCGCGTGTCTCCTCGTCGGCCGACAGACTGGTCTGGTTCTGTTCGAACACAAACACCGCCAGGCGGGTGGCAGCTCCTTCTGGCACTGCGTCGGCCGCGGTGGAGCTGGTCAGCGGCCCGTTGCCCTTGGCGCTGAAGGCTTGCGGCGCCATGGCCATGGTGGAGGATGTCTTGCCGCACTGTGGCCCAGCGGTTTCGGCCAAGGAGGCTCGCAGCGCGCTGGCTTCAGCCTTGCAGGTCTGCAGTTCGATGGCGGCGGCTTGGTTGATGGGGCGCCGCTGGCTGTCGTCCACGGTTGGCAGGCCGGGCGAGGACTGGCAGCCGGTGAGGGAGACCAGCACACCCAGCAGTGGCCCGAGCAACATGGCCGGCAGCGGCCTGCGGGTCGCATGGCCTGCGCTGTTCGCGCCTGCATGGGCATTGCCGCTGGTGCGCGCACTGGATGAACGCAGAGGACCGAAGCAAGTGGGTTCAAGGCAGGTGTTGCGTGTGTGCATGGTCTGAGTCCTCGGTGAGGGTGATCAAGGCGCTTCTGCGGTCGGCGCTGA
The DNA here is from genome assembly GCA_021298085.1 of Rubrivivax sp. Classification (GTDB taxonomy): domain Bacteria; phylum Pseudomonadota; class Gammaproteobacteria; order Burkholderiales; family Burkholderiaceae_C; genus Rubrivivax. Next base: position 1,500 of record JAJTDE010000276.1, on the reverse strand, counting down.
TGCGCCACGGTTTCGGTCTGTGCAGATAAAGTGCAGGAAGGTGCAGGAACGTGCGCGGTAAGGTGCTGCTACCCGTGCGCTTGCCCCAGGGTTGCACCGGGCGCTGTGGGCTGTTGTGGGAACGTGTGGCGAAGTGGCGGGCGACCGGTCTCGGGCTGCGCCCGCCTGGCGACAGATTGAGCGGGCTCATCTCTGGTCTGCCGAGCTTGCGTCGAGGTTTCATGGAGAGTCGGCGGGCCATCACGCGGCACCACCCGTTGCCGGTTGCCCATCCCGGGCCGCTGCCTGCCTCATATCCCGCTCCAGCGTCTCGAAGGTCTCCGTCACAAAGGTTTCCACGTCCTCTTCGCTGGCGTTCGGCGTGAGCCGGATGAGGTGGCTGAAGTCGTGCGCAACGTCATCGGCGGTGACCGCTTCACCGGCCTGCACGGGTCGGCGGCGGTTTTCCACAACGGCGATGTGGCGCGTGAGATTGATGGCCGGCGGCTGCGGCGCAGGCAGCAGGCGTTCGATGAACACGGGGTCGTCGTGGTACCGAATCTTGTCGGCCAGGATGGGTTTGTGGTTCTCCAGCACGATGACCTCCTTGTCGGCGCCCAGCTCCTTGAACTCCTGGGGCAGCAGCAGAGGTCTGCGCTGCGAACTCTCGTTGACGGAGTTGGAGGTGGATGACCCGCGGGCGCCGCTGCTGACGGATCGGCCGTTGCTGCGCTCGCGCTGCGTAAAGGTGCCCAGCATCTCGCTGTACTCGTTGGCATCACGCTGTTCGCGCGGCGCAAAGAGGATCTGCACGGCATGGTTGGTCGCAAAGGTGCGCGCGTCGTCACGACCGTAGACGGATTCCAGCTGGCTCATCGACTGCACCACCGTCAACACTCGAAGGCCATAACCGGCCAAGAAGCCGATGGCTTTGCTGAGCACCGTGATGCGCCCGACCGCTGCGGCTTCATCGAGCAGCAGCAGGCAGCTGTGCTTGAGGGCAGGGTTGTGCTGCGGCAGCTCGTCGGTGTTCTGGTGGATGGTCTGCGCAAAAAACAGGTTCAGCAGCACCGCGGATTCGGCCAGGCGGTTGGCGGGGATCACGAGGTAGACGGAGATCCGCTCCCGGCGCAGCGCGCGCAGATCGAAATCGTCGCCCGAGGTGGCCGCGTCCACCAGCGGGTCTGCGAACAGCGTGAGCGGCGCACTCAGCGTGGCCAGGATGCTGGAGGATGTGTTCTCCGAGGTGGACAAGAAGCGGTTCAAGGCATCGACACAGGCGCTTGGCAGTGGGTTACCGCTTTGCTGGCGTGCGGTGATCACCGCGCGCAGGTGTTCATGCAGCGAGCGGCCCTGGCCGCTGGCCTGGCGCAGCAGTTCGCCGAGTGTGCAGGGGCGGTCTGGCGTGGCCAGCATCAGCAGCACGAGGCCCAGGAACAGGTTCTTGGCCTGGTCCGCAAAGAACGCTTCGTTGCTGGAGGCGTTGCCCGTGCTCGGGTAGAGCATCTGGGCGATGGCCAG
>JAJTDE010000275.1 GCA_021298085.1 Rubrivivax sp. | reverse complement strand
TGACCACGTTCAGCAGCCGGCGGGTTTCCTTGTTGATGACGGTGTTCTGACCGACGTTCCAGTGGTCACCGATCTCGCCCAGGCCGATGGCGTCGGCCGTGGTCTGCTGGCGGCGCATCAGCTCCCAGGCCTTGCCGGTGTCGTTGTCAGCGCCAAAGCGCTTGATCTTGAAGCGTTCACCCAGGAAGGTGGTGTCGAAGCTGAAGTCCTGTTTGGATGAGCCGAGCGAGACGGTGACAACGGTTTTCATGGGCGGGCTTTCTGCGCAGCGGTTTCGGGCTGAGGGCGGTGGCTGGGGTGTGAAGGCTCAGGCGGCCTTCTTGCGCGGCGCACGTTGGCGTGCCGCGGGGGTGGCGGGTTGGCCGTCAGTTTGGCTGGCGGCTGGTTTGGTCGCGGCCTTTCTGGCTGGTTTGGCAGCGGGCTCGTCGGCGGGCGGCAGCACCCGGCGAATGATGGCCTCGCACTCGCTGCGGCTCATGTAGCGCGGCACGGGGTAGCCGGTTTCAGCTTCCAGGCAGGCGGCCTTGGCCAGCAGCGGGATGTCGGCTTCCTTCAGCGCCGCCAGGTGCCGCGGTATGCCCAGCGCGTCGTTCATGGCGATCACGGCGTCCAGAAACTTCTGGGCCGCGGTGTCGTCGTCGTCGCTCTCGTCGGCCACCTTGGCGCGCAGGGCCAGCTGCGCCAGGCGCCCGGTGATCGCCGACATGGAAAACGCCAGCACATGCGGCAGCATGATGGCGTTGGCCAGTCCGTGCGGCGTGTGGTAGCGGCCACCGAACTGGTGGGCAATGGCGTGCACATAGCCCACGTTGGCGCGGGTGAAGGCCAGGCCCGCGTAGGTGGACGCCAGCGCCATCTTTTCGCGGGCGACCAGGTCTTTACCGTGGTGATAGGCCTTGGGCAGGTTCTCGAAGATCAGCCCGACGGCCGACAGCGCCATGCCGTCGGAATAGGGTGTTGTCCAGTTGCCGACATAACTTTCAACCGCATGGGTCAGGGCGTCGATGCCGGTGGCGGCGGTGATGGCCGGCGGCAGGCCGGTCATCAGGTTGGGGTCCAGCGCGGCCATCTTGGGCACGATGCGGGTGTCCACCACCACCATCTTGGCGCGCTTCTCAGGGTCTGAGATGACGGCGGCCACCGTCACCTCCGAGCCGGTGCCGGCGGTGGTGGGCACCGCGTAGATCTTCACTGGGTTGTTGAAACCCTTGAAGTAGCCCGCCAGGCTGCGCAGCGGCTTGTGCGGGTTGGCAATGGCCACCGCGATGACCTTGGACGCGTCCATCGACGAGCCACCGCCAAAGGCCACGATGGCGTCGCAGTCGTGCTCGCGGTAAAAGGCGATGCCGCGCTCGATCAGCGGGATGGGGGCGTCAGGGGTGATCTCGTCGAACACCACAAACTGGGCACCGCCGGCGGTCAGCGCGTCGGTCATGTCCTTCAGCAGGCCCAGCTTGCTGATGATGGCGTCGGTGACGATGAGGATCTTGCGGTGGCCGAAGCCGGCGATGGCCTGGCCCAGGCGGCCGCTCGAGCCGGGGCCCACCATCAGCGTGGGCTGGGGAATGGGCAGGAAGCGCGTCACCTTGCCGACGCCCTTCATCAGGGCGCCCAGGCCAGCCGTGCGGGCGGAATCAGGAATCAGGTCAAGGATCACGGGGTTCTCCAGCTACGCTGTGGATTGTGGCCATGAAGCCAGCGCCTGCCGCAGGGTTTGCGCGTTGCCTACGGGTAAAGCCGGGTGTGGGCCTGGTGGGCGGGCGCCCAGCGCGCGGCATGATCGGTCCCAGGCAAAGGGTGTGTCAGCGATGGGGAATGGGGTGTTCCGGCTTTTCGGGGCGTTAGGCCCGGCGTGTTTACGGGCTGGGGTACCCGCTCGGCGGTGTGCGCGGGTGTGGACAGTCACTGCCGCCGTACTGGCCGCCGTACTGGCCGCCGTACTGGCCGCTGTGCTGGCCGCTGTGCTGCTGTCGGCCTGCCAGATGGCCCTCATGGGTGTGTCGTCCGTTGCCCCAGGTGGCGACGACGAGGCCGCCGCGCCCGCCCGCCCGGACCCAGCCACCGCCGCAGACCCGCATCGGCTGCCCGCGATCCCGTTGGGGGCCTTTGGTGACGGCGTGCCGTTGCCGGCAGCGTCCGTCCCGGCTTGGGACATGGCGGTCGACACCCTCATGCGCCGGGCGCAGGTGCCAGGGCTGGCCGTGGCCGTGGTGCGGGGTGGGCAGTTGGTGTACCTGCGGGCCTATGGCGTGGCGGCGCCCGCCCACGATGGTCGGGCTGCACAGCCCATGCGCACCGACACCGTGCTGCGCGCCGCCTCGCTGACCATGGCCGCCTTTGCGTGGACGGTGATGCAGTTGGCGGGCGAGGGTCTGCTCGATCTGGACCAGCCGCTCAGCCAGGTGCTGCGCCAACCCTTGCCGGACCTGCCCGAATGGGCTGATCTGGCCGGCGATGACCGCTGGCGTGGGCTCACGCTGCGGCAGCTGTTGTCGCACCAGAGCGGCCTGCTGAACTGGCGCAGCATCAACCTCAACCAGAAACTGGATTTCAAGTTGTCGCCCGGCGAACGCTATGTCTACTCGGGCGAGGGTTACCAGCTGGCCCAGCGCCTGGTGGAAGAGCAGCTGGGGCGTTCGGTGGAGGTGCTGATGGACGAGCGGCTGCACCGGCCGCTGCAGCTGAAAGACCAACGCCTGAGCACCAGCACTGCGCAGGCCGAAGCCTGGGGCCCGCGCCACACTCCGTGGCCCCGGCACGGCCTGCCTGCAGGCGCTGCAGGCGTCAGCACCTGCGGTGCCGGCCAGGCCTTGCACGCGCCCTGACGTCGACACCACCCAACCCCTTCATCAGCCCAGGAGTTCACCGATGCCGTCCGCCGCCACGACCGTTGACGCCTATGTCGACGCCCTGCCCGACGAGCGCTGCGCCGCAGTCAGCGCGCTGCGAGACGCCGTCAATGCCGCGCTGCCAGAAGGCTTTGTCGAGCAGATGAACCACGGGATGATCGGCTGGGTGGTGCCCCATACCCTGTACCCGGCGGGCTACCACTGTGACCCGAAGCTGCCGCTGCCGTTCCTGGGTCTGGCGGGGCAAAAAGGCAGCACCAACCTCTACCACATGGGTTTATATGCTGACGATGCGCTGCTGACCTGGTTCCAGCAGGCCCACGCTGCTGCCAGCCCCCGCAAGCTGGACATGGGCAAGAGCTGCATCCGCTACAAGAAGCTGCAGGACATTCCGCTGGCGCTGATCGGGCAGCTGTGTGGTCGCCTGACGGTGGCGCAGTGGGTGGCGCTGTACGAGTCGTCCGTCCGTGGGCTCCGCTAGGCCCTCGGCGCGGCGCCCGCTGGCCACGGCCGCTGCGTGGATGTCGGGCTGGCTGGGCCTGATGGTCATCATCGCCGTGGCCGGCCGCGAAGCCTTGCGGGAGCTGACGGTGTTCCAGCTGATGGAGCTGCGCTCGGTGCTGGGCATGCTGATGCTGTGGCCGCTGCTGCACGCGGCCGGCGGGCTCTCGGCGGTGAAGACGGCGCACCTGGGCCAGCATGTGCTGCGCCACACGGTGCACTACGCCGCGCAGTACGGCTGGTTTGCCGCGCTGCTGCTGA
>JAJTDE010000274.1 GCA_021298085.1 Rubrivivax sp. | reverse complement strand
CAGCGTGAGCAACGCCGTGCCGCTGGCACTGACACCCAGTCCCACCAGCGAAAAGGCCAGTACCGCCAGCGCCAGGCCAGCCTGCGGCCGATCTGGCATCCAGGCGGTGGCCACGGCACCCAGCCAGCCACCGGTGGCCAACACCACCATGCCACCGATGATCCACGGGGTGCGACGCCCGCCCTGGTCAGAGCCAAAGCCCATGCGTGGTCGCGTGAGCTGCACTGCGTGGTGCAAGGCCACCAGCAGGCCCGGCAGCAGCGCCGGCAATGCCAGCTCCACCACCATGACCCGGTTCAGCGTGGACGTGGTCAGCACCACCACAGCGCCCAGCATCGCCTGAACCAGCCCAAGGCGAGCAATGCTGAGCCACGACAGGCCGACACCCGGTGCAAGCGGCGAGTTCATGCGGGAACTCCAGAAAACAACGGCACACCCAGGCCTCGCAGCGCAAAGGCCGCGACCAGCATGCCCAGCACAAACAGCGGCACACCGAAGCCGCTGTACCAGAGCGCACGCTCTCGCGGCTTGGCGATGAAGCGCCGCATCATCAGCACCTGCACGACCAGCAAGGCCGTGATGCCGGTGGCGTGCAGCGGGCGCCCCCAATCGATCAGCAGAAGGACCACCAGCACCTGGGGCACGGCCATGATCCAGCTCGCCGTCAGGGCGGCGTTGCGGTCGCCCAGTTGCACCGGCAGTGACTGAATGCCCATGCGCCGGTCACCGTCGATGGCCTTGAAGTCGTTCAGCGTCATGATGCCGTGGGCGCCCGCGCTGTAAAGCGCCGCGAGGATCAGCGATTCCAGGCTAGGCGCACCACCGGCCATCACCGCCGCGCCCGTGACCCAGGCCAGCCCCTCATAGGAGATGCCGCACGCGGCATTGCCCCACCAGCCGTTGCGCTTCAGGCGCAGCGGCGGCGCGCTGTAGGCCCACGCCAGCAGCAGCCCGACACCGGCCGCCGCAAAGACCCAGGGGCCAAACGCCAGCGCCACCAGCAGCGACAGCACCGTCCAGGCGATGGCGATGTAGAGACCCCAGCGGCCCGGCATGCGGCCTGAAGGAATGGGGCGATGCGGTTCGTTGATGGCGTCGACGTCGCGGTCGAACCAATCGTTGACGGCCTGGCTCGTGGCACACACCAGCGGCCCGGCCAGCACCATGCCGCCAGCCACCAGCCAGACACGTCCGTCGGCCGACGCACCCGAGGCCACCGCACCGCAGGCAAAAGCCCACATGGGAGGGAACCAAGTGATCGGTTTGAGCAGTTCGGCAATGGCCGAGGGGGCAGGCAGCACCATATGCGAATGGTGCACCTGACACTACACGGCGTCAATCTAGATTTACACCACAGTGCCGTGCTGGGGTTCTGTGCAAACGGGGCAGCGGGCGCCTTCAGGCGTCCGGCGCGCCGGCTGACGGTGCTTGCGCGGCGTCGGCCGCATCGTTGCCGTCGCCGCCCAGGCCACCCATGCCAAAGCGACGGAGCTTGACATACAGGCTCTGACGCGACAGGCCCAGCATCTGGGCGGCCAGCGCGCGGTTGTCACGGGTCATCTGCAGGGCGGCCTCGATCGACAGCTTTTCAATCAGGTCGCTGGTTTCGGCCACGATCTGCTTGAGCGGCACACGGCCGACCAGCTCGCTGAGCTGCTTGACCGACGAGGGCACCCGGGGCAGCGCATCTTCACCTGGCGCCAGGCGACGGCCGGTGTCACGCAGGCTGAAGGCATAGCGCGAAACGGGCCCGCCGCTCCCGGAACCGGGTGTCGGCATCAGTGCCGATGCCGCCACTTCGACGGGCGTGTGAAGGCCAACTGCGCCGCGCAGCTCGGTGGCCAGTAGGCCAGGGTTGCCGCCGTCGCGCAGGTTGGCCAGCAGAACCTGCATCTCCACGCCCGAGCGCCCCAGCCAGGTGTCCAGCGGCTCACCTTCGGCCTGGCTCTCGTGGTTGAGCTGGGCCAGCCGAGCAAAGGCCCGGTTGGCGCGCACGATGCGTCCGGAGACGTCGGTGAAGACCAGCGCGTCGGGGGCAGCCTTCAGGTAGGCCTGGGCCAGGGCCGCACCCGCGGTAGCAGCGTCTGCAGAGGCCAACGAGCCGTCGACGCCCTGCCCCAGCGGCTTGTCAGCCCCTGGACGCTCGTGGTTGACCGGCTGCAGGCGCACCAGAAGGCAGGCCGCGCCGTCCTGTTCGTAAGAGGAGAGGGCCAACGAGACCGCGGTACTGCCATCCGACAGCATGGCGCCCACGCGCTCCTGGCGGCCCAGGCTGCGCGCAGAGGCGGCGGCCGAGGCGACAGCGTCAGCACTGGCCGGCGACAGCAGGCTCAGCAGCGCTACCCCCGACACCGGTGTCCCGATCAGGCCGACCGACGCGGCGCTGCCGACCGCAGCCGATGCGGCGGGCCCGCGCCCGCGGCGAGGCCGCAGCGCGTCCAGCAGCGCCTGCGCCGCCGGGTTCGCTTCGATCACCTTCAACGCGCCGTCAGCCAGCAGGACTGCTTCCGCTGAGCCGTGGAACAGGTTGCGAAAACGCGTCTCGGCTTCGCGGTACCGCCAGTGGTCACGCTCCAGCGACTGCTGGGCATCCACCAGACGCTGCTGCAGGGCCAGGGTGTCGCGAAGGTCACGCCCCGTCAGCAGCCAGCGCGGGCCCTCACCAATGCCAGACGACGGGTAGTGCGTGGCGTTGTAGAGCACGGGCAGCTGAACCGCGGGCTGCCCCGGCCAAGGATGGTTGACATGCCGCGCTGCCGGCGGCTCGCCGCGGTCTGTGGCCTGCAGAAGTGCCAGCAGCTTGCTGCGCGAACTGCTGTCAACCGTGTCGGCCAGCAACTGGCCTGGCCAGGCTTCGCGCAGGGCCTCGTCCAGCAGTTTTTCGCGGGCCAGCACATGCACCACCCGGCCTTGGGCGTCGAGGGTGACCGCCACGTCACAGGCAGTGAGCAGCACCCGCTGCAGGGCGGGCGACATGGGCTCAGCGACGAACCCGGGAGCGGGTCTGGACGGAGCGGCAGAACGTGCCGGGGAGCGGCTCATCAGCAAACGCCTCTTGGCGGGCAGAGTCCAGTGGCTGCCCGGTTCTGGGCCTCAGGGGAAACGCACGACACCCTTCGGTACGTTAGGAACCCACACGGTGTAACGCGCATAGGTCATGGACTGCTGTCCAGTTTATACGACACTGCGTTCCGCTGCAGGCGCCACCCCCAACGCTCAACATACGCGGGCGCGCGCCTGGATGAGCTGTTCCACCATGGCCGGCGCCACACTGCCGTCTTCACAGGCGGAATCGGCGCCGATGACAGGCGCCAGATCGGGCCGCACCAGGAAGATGGGGCCGCCCACGAGCACCACCACATGGCGGTTGCGCGACGCGGCACGCGCCCTGACAACCTGCTGACGCACCCAGTCAATGCGCATGTCCGTGCCCGCCGAGATGCCGATGGCGTCAAACCACTCGCGGTTGACACGGTCGACCAGATCAGGCACTGCACCGGCCACGCCGCCCAGCACCTCCCAGCCTTCGACACGGAAGAACTCCGCCACCATCGACAAGCCGAAGCTGTGCTGTTCCTGTGGGTGTTGTGCCAGCAGCACACGCCGCCCATTGG
>JAJTDE010000273.1 GCA_021298085.1 Rubrivivax sp. | reverse complement strand
TGCAGGGCGGCCAGGCACGCAGGGGCCCAGACGTTGGTCGAGTGATGGGCAGGGCCGACGCGGCGGTGTTCATGCTGGCCGTGCATCGGCAGGTTGGCGTTGGCCGGCAGGCCAGTGCCGCACGGTGTGCGGGCCGCCAGTGATGGCGCATCTGGTCGTGGCGCTGTAATCGGCCCACACCGAGGTAGGCGGGCACGGCGGCGGCCCTTACCTGGAAGTTCGATCCGTTCGCCGTGCCCTTCACCGTGTCATGCGACAACGGGTGCAGCGACAGTGTTGCACCCGTGGACGATCCCGTCCAGCAGCACCCCCTCGGCAACTCGCCGGGGTACACATGGGCGACGAGCCCGCGCGACGCTTTTTGTGCGCACGCTGCCGTATGCCAACGCTGGTGTGCAGCCGCTGTGACCGGGGCCAGATCTATTGCGCTGCGGGTTGTGCGGCGCAGGCTCGCCAGCAGTCGCAGCGTGAGGCCGGCCGGCGCTATCAGAGCAGCCGCCCCGGGCGCTTCAATCATGCCGCGCGAACCCGGCGCTGGCGCGAACGCGAAGCCTTGTTGGCCGTGTCGCTGGCCGGCTCGGAGGTGGCGACACCGCAATCGGTGACGCATCAGGGTTCCCCGTTGCAGCCCTCGGATGCTGTACTGGCCGTCCCGTCACCAATGCCCGCCGCCGCAACACCTGCGCCGGCGTCAACCGCCCAGTCATGCACGACCATCACCACCGGCAGCACGTCCTCGCCCGCCGCCACCTTGCCCCTGACCTTATCGGCCTGGCGCTGCCACTGGTGCCACACGCCGTGCGCAGCGCGTGTTCGCCTGGATTTCCTGCGCCACAGCCGGCCTCCACGGCCCAGGCGCCGTGCCAGCCGCAAGGCGGAGCCCAGCCATGGCCATAGCCCCTGAACTGCGCGCGCAGATCCTGCGCCTGTACCAGGCCGAACGCTGGCGCATCGGCACCATCGCCAGCCAGTTGCACCTGCACCGCGACACGGTGCAGCGCGTTGTCGCCCAGGCCTGCGTGATGCGCCCCGATGCTGCGCTGCGACCCAGCCAGATCGACGCCTATCTGCCGTTTATCTTGGAGACGCTGGCCAAGTTCCCCACGCTCACCGCAAGCCGCTTGCACGTCATGGTGCGCGAGCGCGGCTACAGCGGCGGGCCCGACCACTTCCGCCACCTCGTGGCCTGCCACCGTCCGCGCCCTGCAGCCGAGGCCTTCCTGCGCTTGCGCACGCTGCCGGGCGAGCAGGCGCAGGTGGACTGGGGTCACTTCGGCCACATCGTGGTGGGCCAAGCCAAGCGGCCCCTGATGGCCTTCGTGATGGTGTTGAGCTATTCCCGGCGCATCTTCCTGCGCTTCAGCCTGAACGCCCGCATGGACAGCTTCCTGCGCGCCCACGTGCTGGCCTTCGCCGCCTTCGGCGGCGTGGCCCGGGTGCTGCTGTACGACAACTTGAAGAGCGCCGTGCTCGAGCGCGTGGACCATGCCAGTGGTACTGCCATCCGCTTCAACGCCGATCTGCTGGCCTTCGCCGCCGCCCACCGCTATGAGCCGCGCCCGGCAGCCGTGGCGCGCGGCAATGAGAAGGGTCGCGTCGAGCGGTCGATCCGCTACATCCGCGACAACTTCTTCGCCGCTCGCAGCTTCACCGACGTGGACGACCTCAACGCGCAGGCGCTGGCCTGGTGCGAGGGCGATGCCTGTGATCGGCGCTGGCCCGAGGACGACCGGCTGACGGTGCGCCAGGCCGGCCAGCTCGAGCAGCCCAGCCTGATGAAGTTGCCCGAGCACGACTACCCGGTGGCCGAGCGCCTGGAAGTCCACGCCGGCAAGACGCCCTACGTTCGCTTCGATCTCAACGACTACAGCATCCCCCACACCCATGTTCGGCGCACGCTCACCGTGCTGGCCGATCCCGACCGGGTGCGCGTGCTCGATGGGGCCACCGTGCTGGCCACCCACAGTCGCAGCTGGGATCGCCGCGCGCAGATCGAACAGGAGGTGCATGTGCAGGCCCTGGTCGATCACAAGCGCGGCGCGCGGGCCCACCGCGCCACCGACCGGCTGACGCAGGCCGTGCCGGCGGTGGCAGATTTGCTGCAGCGCGCCGCCCAGCGGGGCCACAACCTGGGCTCGATCACGGCCGAGTTGTCCAAGCTGCTGGACCGCTACGGCGCCACACCGATGCAGGCCGCCGTCGCCGAGGCCCTGGCCCGTGATGTGCCGCACCCCAACGCCGTGCGCCTGGCGCTGGAGCGGGCCCGCCATGCAGACCAGATGCCGCCGCCGGTGGACACCCCGCTGTCGGAGCGCGCGCGCTCGCTGGACGTGACGGTGCAGGCCCACGCCCTGGATGCGTATGACGCGCTGCGCCCGGTGGCCGATCCGACAAGCGTTCCCGCGACCGATCCCGCTGCCGATTCCACCGATCCCCCCGACCCCAAGGACGAACCATGACCGTTGCTGCTGGCACCCCATCGACCAACCCAGCCGATCTACCCCAGTTCAAGGAACGCGCGCAGGCGCTGCGCCTGATGGGCCTGCTGGCGCACTGGGACGCCGTGCAGGGCGACCCGGCACGCATTGCCTGGACAGCTGAGCTGCTGGCCTGGGAGGAGGCTGAGCGCGCCCGGCGCAGCCTGGAGCGGCGGCTGCGTTCGGCCCACATCGGGCGCTTCAAGCCGCTGGCCGACTTCGACTGGGACTGGCCCAAGCAATGCGACCGCGCCGCGGTGCAGGAGTTGATGACGCTGTCGTTCATGACGGACGCCACCAACGTGGTGCTGGTCGGCCCCAACGGTGTGGGCAAGTCGATGCTGGCCTGCAACCTCGCCCACCAGGCGCTGATCGAGGGCAAGACGGTGCTGTTCACCACCGCCGGGCAGTTGCTGGGCGACCTGGCCGCGCTGGACAGCGACTCGCTGCTGCGCCGGCGCATCCGCCACTACGCCGCGCCCGACCTGCTGCTCATCGACGAGGTGGGCTACCTGTCGTATTCGAACCGCCACGCCGATCTTCTCTTCGAGCTGATCAGCCGCCGCTACGAGCACAAGAGCACCGTCATCACCACCAACCGCGCCTTCAAGGAATGGGGCGAGGTGTTCCCCAACGCGGCCTGCACGGTCTCGCTGATCGACCGCTTGGTGCACCGCTGCGAGGTGGTGGCCATCGAGGGCGAGTCCTACCGGCTCAAGGAGGCCAAGGCCCGCACTGAGCTGAAGGCGGCGCAGCGGCGCGTGACCAAGCCCAAGGCGGGCAAGTCATGACGCGCCGGCGCTCTGTGCCAGCGGCCAACACCGTCCAACACGCCGCAGGCTTGCTCATCACGATGCCCACCGAATGGTCGCCCGAGCAGGCCGTCGCGGTCTTCGAGATCCTCGACGAACTGCGCCAGCGCGTCTGGGACCACTACGGCCTGCAGATCCAGCAGGTGCTGCGTGACCAGCAGTGCACCGCCGCGCCTGAAGCCGCAGACGACATCGACGAAGCCGACGTGCCGTTCTGATCCCAGGTCATCCCACCAGCACCGCCGGCGGCCACCGCAACAACGCCATGGGCACAGACTCGCCCACCTCGTCCATCAAGAGCGCGGCCTCACAGCCAGATTTCCGCGTGGACTCACAACCGCCAACA
>JAJTDE010000019.1 GCA_021298085.1 Rubrivivax sp. | reverse complement strand
AGGCTTGTAGATGTCGAACAAGGTCGCCGAGCGAACCAGCCGCTGCGGATCATCCTTCAGCGCGGCCAGCAGCGCATCATGGCTGACACCATCACCCACCACCAGCGCCAGGTCACGCTGGGCTGAAGGCTGGCGCGACAGCGCTTCGAACTGCGGCAGCGGCCGCGACAGCACGGCCTGCAGGTCCAGCTCGAACAACACCGGCGCTTGTGGCAGTTCATAGGCTTGGCGCCACTTCGGGTGCAGCTCGCCGACAAAACCGATGGCCTGGCCGTCCAGCTCCACCCGCGCACAACGGCCCGGGTGCAGCGCGGGGTGCTCATCGGGCACGCAGCGCACGACCCGCGGCGCCAGCAGGGCTTCGACATCGCCCTTGGCGTCGAAGAAGTCCACCAGGCGTTCCTTCTGGCCCCACTGGAGCGCGTCGCCAGGGCCATAGGCCAGGCCCGCCACCCGCATGGGCTGGTGCACGCCGGCCACGGTGCTCAGCGTATCGGCCACGGCCGCATCACGCCGGAAGACACGGCCCACCTCAAACACGCGCACCCGCGCGGCGCGGCGCGCCAAGTTGGCCTTGAGCACATGGACCAGGCTGCCCATCAGCGATGAACGCATCACCGACAGCGGCGCAGCAATCGGGTTGAGGACCTTGATCGGGTCGGGGTTGCCGGCAAGTTCGTGCTCCCAGCGTTCCTCGACAAAGCTGAAGTTGATGGTTTCCTGGTAACCCAGGCTGGCCAGCGCATGGCGCACGGCCCAGGCACTGGCCTTGGATTCACTGCGCACACGCGGTGTCACGGGCGCCAGCGGCGCGGCGTCGGGCAGCTGGTGCAGGCCGATCACCCGCACCACTTCCTCGATCAGGTCTTCCTCGATGGCGATGTCAAAGCGCCAGCTCGGCGGGGTGACACTGAGCGTGCCCTCCCCTTCGCTGAACTGGAGGCCCAGGCGGCGGAAGACATCGGCGCATTGCGCCTGGCTCACCGGCATGCCCAGCACCCGGCTGGCACGCGCCACGCGCAGTGTCACCGGCTGGGCAGCGGGCAGACTCAGGGTCTGGTCGTCCATCGGGCCGGCCTCGCCGCCGCAGATGGACTGCACCAGCGCGGTGATGCGCTCGATGTGCTCGACGGTGAGTGCGGGGTCCACTCCGCGCTCGAAACGATGGCCGGCGTCGGTGGAGAAATTGAAGCGCCGTGAACGCCCGGCCACAGCGGCCGGCCACCAGAAGGCCGCCTCGATGTAGATGTTGCGGGTGTCGTCGCTGACGGCCGTGGCGTCACCGCCCATGATGCCGGCGAGTGATTCCACCGCCTGCTCGTCGGCGATGACACCTACATGCTCGTCGACCTCAATGGTGTTGCCGTTGAGCAGCTTCAGCTGTTCGCCCGGCCGACCCCAGCGCACCGTGAGGCCCTGGTGGATCTTGTCGAGGTCGAAGATGTGCGAAGGCCGGCCGAACTCGAACATCACGTAGTTGGAGATGTCCACCAGCGCGGTCACCGAACGCTGGCCGCAGCGGGCCAGCCTGTCGACCATCCACTGGGGCGTCTTGGCGCGCGTGTTCACACCCGTCACCACACGGCCGCTGAAGCGGCCGCACAGGTCAGGCGCCAGCACCTTCACCGGCAGCGTCTGGGCATGCGTGGGCGCCACCGCGGGGATGGCGGGAACGGTCATCGGGGTGCCGGTCAGGGCCGAGACCTCGCGGGCGATGCCGTAGACGCTGAGCGCATGGCCCAGGTTCGGCGTCAGCTTGAGCGTGAAGACCGTGTCGTCCAGCTGCAGATGGTCTCGAATGTCAGCTCCGACGGGTGCCTCAGGCGAGAGTTCGAGCAGGCCGCCATGGTCTTCCGAGAGCTTCAGCTCACGGGCCGAGCACAGCATGCCGAAGCTTTCCACGCCACGCAGCTTGCCCACGCCGATCTTGAAAGGCTTGCCGTCGTCGCCGGGGGGCAGCTCAGCACCCACCAGCGCGAGCGGCACGCGGATACCGGCACGCGCATTCGGCGCGCCACAGACGATCTGCAGCAGGCCTTCGGGCGCGTGCTGGCCGGCATTGACCTTGCACACCCGCAGCTTGTCGGCGTTGGGGTGCTGAACTGCTTCGACGATCTCGGCCACCACAATGCGGCTGAACGGCGGCGCCACCGGGCGCAGCTCCTCCACTTCCATGCCGGACATGGTGAGCAGCTCAGCCAGTTGCTGGGTATTCAGGGGGGGGTTGCAGAACTCGCGCAACCAGCTCTCGGGGAATTGCATGACGTCGACTCAGGTCAGAGGTTTGCGGTTAGCAGGCTCAAGCTTCAGCGGAACTGCGACAGGAAGCGCAGGTCACCGTCGAAGAACAGCCGCAAGTCGCTCACGCCATAACGCAGCATGGCCAGGCGGTCAGGGCCCATGCCAAAGGCAAAGCCGATCCAGTGCTCAGGGTCCAGCCCGTAGTTGCGCACCACGTTCGGATGCACCTGGCCAGAGCCAGCCACCTCCAGCCAGCGGCCTTTCAGCGGCCCGCTGGCAAACATCATGTCGATCTCGGCGCTGGGCTCGGTGAAGGGGAAGTAGCTCGGGCGAAAGCGGGTCTGCAACCCACTGTCCTCGAAGAACTCCCGCAGGAATTCGGTGAAGACAACCTTCAGGTCCTTGAAGCTGATGGCCTGGCCGATCCACAGACCCTCGCACTGGTGAAACATCGGTGAGTGGGTGGCGTCGCTGTCGACGCGGTAGGTGCGGCCTGGGGCAATGACGCGGATCTCGGGCATGCTGCCGTCGGCCGCCGCGGCCGCATGGCGTTCGGCGTGCGCGCGGGCATAGCGCACCTGCATCGGGCTGGTGTGCGGGCGCAGGTTCAGCCAGCGCCCCTGGGCGTCCTTCATGTCCACGTAGAAGGTGTCCTGCATGGAACGCGCCGGGTGGTTCTCCGGGTTGTTCAACGCGGTGAAGCTCATCCAGTCGGTCTCGATCTCGGGGCCTTCGGCCACGTCAAAACCCATGGAACCGAAGATGGACTCGATGCGTTCGATGGCGCGGCTGACCGGGTGCAGGCCACCCATGCCACGCTGGCGGCCGGGCAGCGTGACGTCCAGCGCCTGGGCCTTGAGCTGGGCGTCGAGTTCAGCGGCGGCCAGCGCGTCGCGGCGGGCCTGCAGCGCGGCCTCGATGGCGCCCTTGAGCTGGTTGATCTCGGCGCCCTGGCGCTTCTTCTCGTCGACGCTGAGCGATCCCAGTGACTTCAGCAGCTCGGTCACGCGGCCGGTCTTGCCCAGGAAGCGGGCCTTGGCGTTTTCCAGTTCGGCCGCGGTGGGGGCGGCAGCAAACTCGGCCTGGGCCTGGGACAACAGCGCTTGCAATTCAGCCATGGCAGGGCTCTGCAGATTTTGGGGGAACCAAAAGAAAAAAGGCCGCCACCAGGTGACGGCCTTGGAGAGGTGTTCACGGCGGCCACGGGCGCAGGGCATTCACCCCGACGCCAGACACCGCCATGCAGATCAGCTCAGCTGGGCCTTCACCTTGGCAACGATGCTGCCAAAGGCGGCAGGATCGCGCACAGCCAGATCGGCCAGGACCTTGCGGTCGATGTCGATCTGCGCCTTCTTCAGGCCGGCCATGAACTTGCTGTAAGTGACACCCAGTTCACGGGACGCCGCGTTGATACGGGCGATCCAGAGCTGGCGGAAGACCCGCTTGCGGGTACGACGGTCGCGATAGGCGTACTGGCCAGCCTTCATCACCGCCTGCTTGGCGATGCGGAAGACGTTCTTGCGACGACCGCGGAAACCCTTGGCGAGCTTCAGGATCTTCTTGTGACGGGCGTGTGCGGTGACACCACGTTTGACGCGAGGCATATGAGTGCTCCTTGTACGCTGTGGTGATCAGAGGCCAGCAAAAGGCAGCATCGCAGCGATGTGGCCCATGTTGGTCTCGTGCACGTTCGCCGGCCCACGCAGGTGGCGCTTGTTCTTCGTGGTCTTCTTCGTCAGGATGTGACGCTTGTAGGCTTGACCGCGCTTGACGGTGCCACCCGGACGAACACGAAAGCGCTTCTTCGCGCTGCTCTTGGTCTTCATTTTGGGCATGACTGCTCCTTTTAGATTGCCTGCACAGGCGGCTTCGATGAGAAGCGCTTGATGGCCTGTACCGGCTTCTTTTCCGGCACCGGGTGACCAGACCCGGCACTGGAATCCTGCTTGTGGTGCGCCGCAGCGCACCACACCACTTACTTTCGCTTGGGCGCCAGCACCATGATCATCTGGCGGCCTTCGAGCTTGGGCATGTTTTCCACCAGCGCCACATCGGCGAGCTCATCGCGGATGCGTTCCAGCATGCGCATGCCGATTTCCTGGTGGGTGATCTCGCGGCCGCGGAAGCGCAGCGTGACCTTGCCCTTGTCGCCGTCTTCGGCGATGAAGCGGCGCAGGTTGCGCATCTTGATGGCGTAGTCGCCATCGTCGGTGCCTGGCCTGAACTTGACTTCCTTGATCTCGATGACCTTCTGCTTGGCCTTGGCTTCGGCTGCGCGCTTCTGCTCCTGGTACTTGAACTTGCCGTAGTCCATCAACCGGCACACGGGAGGGTCCGCCTGGGCAGCGATCTCGACCAGATCGACGTCGAGCTCGCCGGCCATCCGAAGGGCTTCCAGGATGGGAACCACACCCAGAGGCTCGTTCTCGACACCGTTCAAGCGCACCTGCGGCGCCATGATTTCCCGGTTCAGCCTGTGCTTGCGCTCCGCATTGGGGACGCGCCGGTCCATGAAAGTAGCGATGGTTCAAACCCCTTTGTCGCACCAGCAAGGCCCACTGGCACACCAACCCATGAACGCCCCGACGAGACCCACACCACCTGCGACGGGTTGCCACACGGCAACCCTGCTGTCATCAGGTGCAGCCAGCCCGGCGACACCACCGGGCTGCTGGCTCATCGTTGCACCGACTCAGGACTTGGCGTGAATGTCTTGCTGCAGCAGCTCTGCAAACTGCACAAGAGGCATCACACCCAGATCCCGGTTGCCGCGGGCGCGCACGGCGACGGCCCCGTTTGCCTTTTCCTTGTCGCCCACGACAAGGATGAACGGGACCTTTTGCAACGAATGCTCGCGGATTTTATAGGTTATTTTCTCGTTGCGCACATCTGCTGAGGCCCTAACTCCTTGTTTTTGCAGCGTTTTCGCCACTTCAGCGGCGTATTCGGCCTGCGCCTCGGTGATGGAGAGCACGCTGACCTGCTGCGGCGCCAGCCATACCGGCAGCGCGCCGGCATGCTGCTCGATCAGGATGCCGATAAAACGCTCCAGGCTGCCGACGATGGCGCGGTGCAGCATCACCGGGGTCCTGCGGCTGGAATCCTCGGCCACGTACTCGGCGCCCAGGCGTTCGGCCATGAAGAAATCCACCTGCATGGTGCCGCACTGCCATTCACGGCCGATGGCGTCCTTCAGCGTGTACTCGATCTTCGGGCCGTAGAAGGCCCCATCACCCGGAGCGATGACAAATTCGCAGCCACTGGCGCGCAGGCTCTCCATCAGCGCATGTTCGGCCTTGTCCCAGCTCTCGTCGCTGCCGATGCGCGCCGCCGGCCGCGTGGCCACCTTGTACAGGATGTCGGTGAAGCCAAAGTCCTTGTACACCGCCTGCAGCAGCGCCGTGTAGGCCGTGCACTCGGGCAGGATCTGGTCTTCGGTGCAGAAGATGTGACCGTCGTCCTGCGTGAAGGCGCGCACACGCATGATGCCGTGCAGGCCCCCGGTGGGCTCGTTGCGGTGGCACTGGCCAAATTCACCAAAGCGCAGCGGCAAATCGCGGTAGCTCTTGATGCCTTGCTTGAAGATCAGGATGTGGCCAGGGCAGTTCATCGGCTTGAGCGCGTAGTCGCGCTTTTCCGATTCCGTGGTGAACATGTTCTCTCGGTACTTCTGCCAGTGGCCGGTCTTCTCCCACAGCCCCTGGTCGAGGATCTGCGGGCCCTTGACTTCCTGGTAGCCGTTGTCGCGGTAGATGCGGCGCATGTACTGCTCCACCTCCTGCCACACCGTCCAGCCCTTGGGGTGCCAGAACACCGTGCCGGGGCTGTGCTCGTCCAGGTGGAAGAGGTCCAGCTCGCGGCCGAGCTTGCGGTGGTCCCGCTTCTCGGCCTCTTCCAGGCGCTTCAGGTAGGCCGCCAGGTCGTCCTTGCTGGCCCAGGCGGTGCCGTAGATGCGCTGCAGCATCTCGTTGCGGTGGTCGCCGCGCCAGTAGGCGCCGGCCACCTTCATCAGCTTGAAGTGCTTGAGCTTGCCGGTGCTGGGCACGTGCGGGCCGCGGCAGAGGTCTTCGAAGGCGCCCTCGCGGTACAGCGAGACGTCTTGGTCGGCCGGGATGCTGGCGATGATCTCGGCCTTGTAGTGCTCGCCCAGGCCCTTGAAGTAGGCCACTGCGTCATCGCGCGGCAGTACGCGGCGCTGCACGGGCTCGTCCTTCTTGGCCAGCTCCATCATCCGCTGCTCGATGGCGGCCAGGTCGTCCGGGGTGAAGGGGCGCTTGTAGGAGAAGTCGTAGTAGAAGCCGTTGTCGATGACCGGGCCGATGGTCACCTGGGCGTCGGGGAACAGTTCCTTGACGGCATAGGCCAGCAGGTGGGCCGTGGAGTGGCGGATCATCTCCAGGCCGTCGGCGTCCTTGTCGGTGACGATGGCCAGCTGGACATCGGCGTCCAGCCGATGGCTGGTGTCGACGAGCTGGCCATTGACCTTGCCGCCGAGTGCGGCCTTGGCCAGGCCCGGGCCGATGGAGGCGGCCACGTCGGCCACGGTCAAGGGCGCCGGGAACTGACGCTGTGAGTTGTCGGGAAGCGTGATCGTGATCATGGTGTGTGGGCTCCGTGGGGGCCTGCGGCGGCGGTGCGCGGCGCGGCCTGGTGCATCGGCTCTCGATGGGTATTCAGGGCTCGCAGGCAACAAAAAAGCGCGGGGTGGCCGCGCTTGGTGCTGGGGAAAGGCAGGGTTGCGCGGCCGGCTTCAGCGTCGGGTGACGGTGCTCGGGGTAGTCCGCGGTGTCATAACCAAGGTGCCTTTCTCGCTCTTGCTGGGGGTGTTGAGAACATCCAGTGAAACACCACGAGTTTACGCCAGTGGCAAGGCCTCGATGGGCCGATCAGCCTGCACCTGCTGGCTGAATTCGTCGGCCAGCCGCTGGGCTTCGCCGATGGCCTGGCGCCAGACGCGCATGCGCCCGGCCAGGTCGTCGCCATAGGCCTTGA
This sequence comes from Rubrivivax sp., assembly GCA_021298085.1. Taxonomy (GTDB): domain Bacteria; phylum Pseudomonadota; class Gammaproteobacteria; order Burkholderiales; family Burkholderiaceae_C; genus Rubrivivax. The sequence continues at coordinate 34,812 of JAJTDE010000019.1, read as the reverse complement.
AATCATCGCGGTCGGGCAGTTTGCCGTTGGGCAGTGTCTTGACCCATTCCGGGTTGGGCGACAGCACCACCACGTTGCTCAACCAGGGCGAGGCCCGGTGGCGGTGCTTCCAGGCCTTGTCCATCCAGCCCGGCACCACCTGGGCGCTGAAGTGCGGGTACAGAACCAGGCCCTCGGGCATGGACGCATAGTTCAGGTGCAGGTGGTAATCGGTAATCCCGCCATCCCAGTAGGCGCCGCGCGGCCCGCCGGTGATGTCGTGCACGGCTTCCAGCCAGAACGGGATGGAGCAGCTGGCCAACACCGCCGAGGCCAGGTTGTCGGCCGTCAGGGGCACCTGCCGGCTGCGAAAGTCCGACAGGCCAAAGGGCAGCGCTGCGCGCGGGTCGCTGAAGACCACGCGCTCCATCCACAGGCCGAGCGCGCGACGGTGGGCCGCGTTGGCGAGGTAGGCGCCCAGGTACCCCAGGGGCGTGCGCAGGCGCCCTTCGCGGCGCAGCAGGTGGCGGCCGCGGCTCGTGAGCACGTGCAGATGGCGGCCTGGCGCCGTGAGCAGCTCGCCGGCGTGGGCGCCCAGCCGCGCCTGCAGCGTGCGGCCGAAGGTCTGGCTCACCTGCCGGGCAGTGGGCGGTCGGCCGGGGGCGTGTTCGTAGTGCTGGGTGACGTAGTCATCGGCCAGCTCGGCCAGGGCGCTGTCGGCGTCCTGCCGGCAGGCACTGGCCATGCGCCAGGCGCCGATGGAGGCGCCGATCAGGTGGAGCGGCTGGACGCTTTTGTGCAGCCAGTGGCCGAAGAGAAAGCGGTCCAGCGGGTTGAGCACCAGCCCCTTGGGGCCGCCGGCCGCCGCCGGGATCACACGCACATCGTCCGGGCGCAAACCGCGTTCGCGCAGATGCCGGCGCGCGGCGTCGCCGGCGTAGATCTGGAGGGCTTGCATGCGCGGTGACATCCGTGGTGCGTCTCAGGTGCCCGGTGCGGTGCTGGGCTGATGCCCCGGCGCCGCGCTCAGCCCTTGCCCTTGAGCTTGGCAAAGGCCGCTGCCATGGCGCTCTGGCCACTGGGCGCGGGCCCGCTGTAGCGTTCGCCACGGGCTGGCGGCCGGAAGCCGTTGTCGCCCGAGCGGGTGCCGCCCGCGCCCTTGGGCTGCACCGGGGCATCCAGCTTCATCGTCAGGGCGATGCGCTTGCGGGGAAGGTCCACCTCCACCACGCGCACCTTCACCACCTGGCCGGTGCGCACCACCTCGCGTGCGTCGTTGACAAACTTGTTGGACAGCTGGCTCACGTGCACCAGGCCGTCCTGGTGCACCCCCAGGTCGACAAAGGCGCCGAACTGCGCGACGTTGCTGACGGTGCCTTCCAGCACCATGCCGGGCTGCAGGTCCTTGATGTCGCTGACGCCGTCGTTGAAGCGCGCCACCTGGAAGTTCGGCCGCGGGTCACGGCCGGGCTTTTCCAGCTCGGCCAGGATGTCCTTGACGGTGATCGCCCCAAAGCGCTCATCGGCAAACAGCTCCGGCTTGAGGCTGCGCAACACGTCGGTCTTGCCCATCACCTCGTGCACGGGCTTGGCGGTCTTGTCGAGCATCTTCTGCACCACCGGGTAGGTCTCCGGGTGCACACCCGTCATGTCCAGCGGGTTGTCGCCGTCTCGGATGCGCAGGAAACCCGCTGCCTGCTCGAAAGTCTTGGGCCCCAGGCCCGTGACTTCCAGCAACTGCTGGCGGTTGCGGAAGGCGCCGTGCGCATCGCGCCAGCGCACGATGCTGGCGGCCACACTGGGTGACAGGCCGGCCACACGGGCCAGCAGCGGCGCCGACGCGGTGTTCAGGTCGACCCCCACGCGGTTCACGCAGTCTTCGACCACGCCGTCCAGCGTGCGCGCCAGGCCGCTCTGGTTGACATCGTGCTGGTACTGGCCCACGCCGATGCTCTTGGGCTCGATCTTCACCAGCTCGGCCAGCGGGTCCTGCAGGCGGCGCGCGATGCTCACCGCACCCCGCAGGCTGACGTCCAGCTCAGGCAGTTCCTTGCTGGCAAACTCGCTGGCTGAGTAGACGGAGGCGCCCGCCTCGCTGACCACCACCTTGTCCAGCTTGACGTCCGGGGCCATGCCCTGGATGCGCTTGATGAGGTCAGCCGCCAGCTTGTCGGTCTCGCGGCTGGCGGTGCCGTTGCCGATGGCGATCAGGTTGACACCGTGCTTGGCCACGTGGCGGCCCAGGCTGTGCAGTGAACCTTCCCAATCGTTGCGCGGCTCATGCGGGTAGACGGTGTCGGTGGCCAGCACCTTGCCGGTGTCGCTGACCACGGCCACCTTGACACCCGTGCGAATGCCCGGGTCCAGGCCCATCACCACGCGCTTGCCGGCGGGCGCGGCCAGCAGCAGGTCTCGCAGGTTGTCGGCAAACACCTTGATCGCCACGGCTTCAGCCTCTTCGCGCAGCCGCGCAAAGAGGTCACGCTCCAGGCTGAGCGACAGCTTGACCTTCCAGGCCCAGGCCACCGTCTTGCGGAGCAGTTCGTCCGCCGGGCGGCCGGCGTGCTGCCAGCCCAGGTGGGTGGCGATGCGGCCCTCGGCCTGGCCGGGGCGGCCGGGCACGGGTTCTTCGTCGAGCACCAGTTTCAGGTCCAGCCACTCCTGGGTGCGGCCGCGGAACATCGCCAGCGCGCGGTGTGACGGCACCTTGGCAATGGATTCTGCGGCGTCGAAGTAGTCGCGGAACTTCGTGGCGTCAGTGTTGTTGGGGTCCTTGCCGTCGATCAGCTTGCTCTGCATCAGGCCTTCTGACCACAGCCACTCGCGCAGCTTGCCCACCAGGGCGGCGTCTTCGGCCCAGCGCTCGCTCAGCAGGTCGCGCACACCGTCCAGCACGGCCGGCGCGTCGGTAAAGCCGGCATCGGGGTTCAGGAAGGCAGCGGCTTCGGTGAGCGGGTCCAGCAGTGGGTTGGCAAAGAGCTTGTCGGCCAGCGGTTCCAGGCCGGCCTCACGGGCGATCATGCCCTTGGTGCGGCGCTTGGGCTTGTAAGGCAGGTAGAGGTCTTCCAGCTCCTGCTTGGTGGGGGCGGCGTCAATGGCGGCGCGCAACGCGGGCGTGAGCTTGCCCTGCTCGTCGATGCTCTTGAGCACCGCCGCACGGCGCTCTTCCAGCTCGCGCAGGTAGCCCAGGCGGGCCTCGAGTTCACGCAGCTGAATGTCGTCCAGCCCGTCGGTGGCTTCCTTGCGGTAACGCGCGATGAAGGGGACGGTGGCGCCGCCATCCAGCAGTTCGACGGCCACATTCACTTGCGCCGGCCGAACCTTCAGTTCGGCGGCAATCTGCAACAGGATCTTGTCCAAGACACAGGGGGCGGCCAGGCGTCAGACCGCATCAGCAACATGGGACGGCCAGTGTATCGGGGGGCGCCTGCCCGCGCCGCGCGCCGCCACCGGCCGTCAGGGCGGGCGCCGATGGCTCAGCGCTGAATCGGTTTCAGCGTGCCGCAGTCGGCCGACAGCCAACGTCCGCTCAGGTCCATCGTCACGCGTTCGGGCTTGCCCTTTTCCTGAATGGTCACCACCGAGCGGCCGGTGTACCCGGAATTGCCCTGCAGGGTGATCTCGCTCTCGCCGCTGCTGGGCGGCGGGCCCGAACAGCTGAAACTGGCCTTGAAGTTGCTGGTCCCGCGCTGCGTGACCTTCTGGGTGCAGCCTTTTTCAGCGGTGCCAATGTCCAGCTGCGCAGCCTGCTGTGGCGACAGGCAGATCTTCACCACGGTCGGCGCGCCGCCCCCGCCCATGCTGCCCATCTGCATGCCTTGCTGTGCCATCATCTGCTCAGCCATCTTGCGCTGCTCGGGGGGCAGCTTGGCCATTTCGGCCTGAAAGGCCGCCATCTGCTTTTCCATGTCGCCGCTGCTCGACTTCATGGTGAGCTTCTGCTCCCACAGACCGGGTTTCAGGCTCTGTGATTGCGCCACCGCTGGCCACAGGGTGGCCACGATCGCCACGGCGCACAAGGCCTTGGGCAACGCAGGGATGAGCTTCTGAGGCATGCGGAGTCTCCTGTAGGGAAGCGACCAAACGACACCCGCATTCTCAGGCCAATCTGGCGCTGCAGGCTCAGTGCCTGACGGCACCACCCTCACCAAACCGCTGCCCGGTGCCGTGGCGGAAGGTGTCCAGTACCTCGGCCGCCTTGGGCTGTGCCTGGCGCACCCAGTCGTCAAAGCGCGCACGGGCGGCGCCGCCCCAGCGCTGGTAGATCTTCCAGCCCACAAAGGCCACCAGGCCCACCAGCAGCGCCGAGCGCAGCCCCTTGGCCAGGCTGACCAGGGTGGCGATGCCCATGCCCAGCGCCACCCACTTCCACCAGTCACCGCTGTGCGTCATCTGGCTGATGACCCAGCACAGGCCGACGACAAACACGGCCTTGAAGGGCATGGTGACCGCACGGTAGAGGTCTTTGATGGGGTTCATGGTGGGCTTTCCTGTCCTTGGCAGCCGGAAGCTGACTGCGATGACGGCCAGTGTGCCGTCCACCCCGCCCCGGAGCCAGGGCTGTGCGACGAATCGACATCCGCACGGCGCCAACCGCGACACGGGAGCGCCAGGCGGAACCCGGCGTCAACCGCTCAGCCCATCAGGCGCCCTCGCCCTGGCGCCGCAAGGTCGGCAGCCCCACACCACTGGCTTCGAAGCCCCCGTCAACGGCCAGCACCTGGCCGTTGACATACGCCGCCGCCGGGCTGCACAGGAAGCCGACAGCACTGGCGATCTCCTCGACGGTGCCGTAGCGGTTCAGCGGGATGACGTCGTGGTAATCGCTGCGGATGGCCACCGTGTGCACCAGCTTGGCCATCTCGGTGTCCACTGGGCCGGGTGCCACGCAGTTGCAACGGATGCCGGCATTGCCGTACTCGATGGCCTGCTGCTTGGTCAGGTGGATCAAGGCGCCCTTGCTGGTGCCGTAGGCCACCCGCAGCGTGCTGGCCCGCAGGCCGGAAATGCTGGCGATGTTGACGACCGCGCCGCCCCGGCCACCGCGCAGCATCACGGCCGCCGCCGCCTGGGTGCACAGGAAGGCGCCGTCCAGGTTGGTGCCCAGCACGTGGCGCCATTCGTCGAAGCTTGTCTGGGCAATCGGCTTGAACACCGCCACACCGGCGTTGTTGACCAAGGCGTCCACCCGGCCAAAGCGGCTGTCGATGCGGGCAAAGGCGTCGGCCACCTGCGCCGGCTGCGACACATCGGCCACCACGGCCAGCACGCGGTCGGCCAGGCCTGCGTCGTGAAGCCGGGTTTCGGTGGCCTGCAGGGTGGCCGCATCGATGTCGATCAAGGCCACGTTCCAGCCCTGCCCCAGGAACCCGTGGGTGATGGCCAGACCGATGCCGCGGGCGGCACCGGTGACGACGGCCAAGCGGGGTTCTGCCGTCGCGGCAGCGGGTGCAGGACGAAAAGGATCAGGGCTGTTCATGACCAAGGCTTTCAAGGTTGGCATGGGGTGTCATCGGAAGGCCGGCAGGCTGGGCCATGCCGGCTGGGGGGTGCGCCAGACGCTGCTGCGCCCACCACTGGGCCGCACCCAAGCCGGCCACACGCGCCGTGCTGAAGCAGGCGGTCAGCAGGTAGCCGCCGGTGGGTGCTTCCCAATCGAGCATCTCGCCACAGGCAAACACACCCGGTTGATGGCGCAACATGAGCTGGTCCGTCAGGCCTTCCAGGCGCAGTCCGCCAGCACTGCTGATGGCCTCGTCCAGCGGCCGTGGGCGCAGCAGGCGCAGGGGCAGCGACTTGATGCAGCGCGCCAGCCAGGCCGGATCAGCCCAGGCCTTCGGTGGGGCCAGTTCCCGCAGCAGCAAGGCCTTGACACCGGTCAGCTTCAGGCGCGACTGCAGGTGCGACGACATTGATCGTGACCCTCGCGGGTGGCTCACCTCGCGCTGTACCCGTTCGGCGTCCAGCGCCGGCAGGAGGTCCCAATGGACCGTGGCCTCGCCGTCGCGTTCGATGAGGCGGCGCAGATCGGCCGACGCGGTGTAGACCACGCCCCCTTCGACACCGTGTTCGGTGATCACGGCCTCGCCCTTGCGGGCCTGGGGACGGCCGTCGATGTCTTGCCAGGACAGGGCCACCGTCTTCAGGGCCTCGCCGGCGCAACGGGACCGGAAGAACTCGCTCCAGGGCGCGGTGTCGAAGCCACAGTTGCTGGGCGCCAGCGGCGCCACGTCGGCGCCTGTGGCCTGCAGCCACGGCACCCAGGCACCGTCGGAGCCCAGGCGTGACCAGCTGGCCCCGCCCAGCGCCAGCACGGTGCAGTCGACGGCCCAGGCCTGTTCGCCCTGGGGGGTGGCAAAGCGCAGCGAGCCATCGGGCGCCCAGCCCAGCCAGCGGTGACGCACCATCACCTTGAGGCCCTGGGCGCGCAGGCGGTGCAGCCAGGCCCGCAGCAGCGGTGCCGCCTTCATCTCCTGCGGGAAGACGCGCTGCGAGCTGCCGACAAAGGTGCTGATGCCCAACCCTTCGGCCCAGGCCCGCAACTGCGCCGCGCCAAAGGCCTCCAGCCAAGGCTGCAGCTGGCCGGCGCGCGCGCCATATCGCTGCACAAAGGGCGCCAGGGGTTCGGCATGCGTGAGGTTCAGCCCACCCTTGCCCGCCAGCAGGAACTTGCGCCCCACCGAGGGCATGGCGTCAAACAGCCGCACCGGCACGCCCTGGCTGAGCAGGACTTCGGCGGCCATCAGCCCAGCGGGGCCGCCACCGATGACGGCAGCGCCGGGGCTGTGGGTGGGTATCAGGCCGGGTGTCATGCAGACATCGTATGCGACGCCGCGGCCGCGCTGGCCAGCCAGGCAGCACACCCTTCCCTCACCACGACGGTGCACCTACGCACCACACGCACCACTTCGGTGATGATCAATCGCACCAAGACAGGCACAGCTTTTGCTTGTTTCTGGTGCTTAAAGCCCCAATCGAGGGCGCAACAACCCAGAACGGGCCGCCTGAGGCACCGATCAACCCCCGCGAGGAGAACCCATGGACCAGGTCAAGCAGGGCACCGACGCCCTGTTCATTTTGTTGGGCGCCATCATGGTGCTTGCCATGCACGCCGGCTTTGCCTTTCTGGAGCTGGGCACCGTGCGCAAGAAGAACCAGGTGAATGCGCTGGTCAAGATCCTGGTCGACTTCTCGGTGTCGACCGTGGCCTACTTTTTTGTGGGCTACGGCGTGGCCTACGGCACCAGCTTTCTCGTGGGGGCCGAGAGCCTGGCCGCCAAGAACGGCTACGAGCTGGTCAAGTTCTTCTTCCTGCTGACCTTCGCCGCCGCCATCCCGGCCATCATCTCGGGCGGCATCGCCGAACGCGCGCGCTTCGGGCCACAGCTCATCGCCACGGCCGTCTTTGTCGGGCTGATCTACCCGCTGTTCGAAGGGGTGGTCTGGAACCAGGGGCTGGGCATCCAGGCCTGGATCAAGCAGGCCACGGGCCACGAGTTCCACGACTTTGCCGGCAGCGTGGTGGTGCATGCCGTGGGCGGCTGGGCCGGCCTGGTGGCCGTGCTGCTGCTGGGGGCCCGTGCCAACCGCTACCGCAAGGACGGCGCGATGAGCGCCCACCCGCCGTCGAGCATCCCATTCCTGGCGCTGGGCGCGTGGATCCTCGCAGTGGGCTGGTTCGGCTTCAATGTGATGAGCGCACAGACCGTGGACAAGATTTCCGGCCTGGTGGCGGTGAATTCGCTGATGGCCATGGTGGGCGGCACGCTGGTGGCCACGCTGATGGGCCGCAACGACCCGGGCTTTGCCTACAACGGCCCGCTGGCCGGCCTGGTGGCGGTGTGTGCCGGCTCCGACGTGATGCACCCGGCGGGCGCGCTGGTGGTGGGTGGCGTGGCAGGTGCGGTTTTTGTGAGCCTGTTCACCCTGACCCAGAACCGCTGGAAGATCGACGATGTGCTGGGGGTATGGCCGCTGCACGGGCTGTGTGGCGCCTGGGGTGGCATCGCCTGCGGCGTATTCGGCTCCACCACGCTGGGCGGCCTGGGCGGTGTCAACCTGACGGCCCAGTTGATCGGCACGGCGCTCGGCATCGGCTGGGCCGTGCTGGGCGCGGGTGTGGTCTATGGTGTGCTGAAGCTCACCATGGGCCTGCGCTTGACGCAGGAGGAGGAGTTCGAGGGCGCCGACCTCTCCATCCACAAGATCGGCGCCACGCCAGACCGTGAGGTCAGCTGGTAGGTACCCTGCCCGCTCAGCTGGCCAGCGGCTGCGTGATGGCGTCCATGCGCGCCATCACCTCCGGGGTGAGCTTGTCCAGCACAGCCAGCGCGCCCAGGTTGTGCTGCAGCTGCGACAAGCGTGACGCACCGGTGATCACCGAGCTGACATGGGGGTTGTGGGCCACCCAGGCCAGCGCCAGCTGGGCGGTGCTGCAGCCCAGCTCCTGGGCCAGAACACCCAGCTGGGCGACGGCGGCGTTGCGCGCGGCGCTGGTGAGACCCTCACGCAGGAAGCCCATGCCTTCCAATTCGCCCCGGCTGCCCGCGGGAATGCCCTGGGCGTACTTGCCGGTGAGCAGGCCCGACGCCAGCGGGCTCCAGGTTGTCAGGCCAATGCCGCAGTGGCTGTAGAGCGGCGCGTACTCCTGCTCCACACGCTGGCGGTGCAGCAGGTGGTACTGCGGCTGCTCCACCACCGGGCGGTGCCAGCCGTGGCGGTCGGCGATGTCCCAGGCGGCGCGGATGTCGGTGGCTGACCACTCGCTGGTGCCCCAGTAGAGCGCCTTGCCCTGCACGATGAGGTCATTCATCGCGCGCACGGTTTCATCCACCGGGGTGTTGGGGTCCGGGCGGTGGCAGTAGATCAGGTCCAGGTGCTCCAGCCCCATGCGGCGCAGGCTGCCGTCCACCGCCTGCATCAGGTACTTGCGGTTCAGGGTGTCGCGGCGGTTGACGGCGTCGCCGGCGCGGTCCAGGCCCCAGAAATACTTGCTGGAAACGACATAGTTCAGGCGTGGCCACCGAAGGGCCTTCAGCGCCGCACCCATGATCTCCTCGCTGCGGCCCTGCGCATAGGCCTCGGCGTTATCGAAGAAGTTGACACCGGCGTCATGGGCCGCCGCCATCATCTCGGTGGCGGCGCCGTTGTCCACCTGGTTGTGGTACGTGACCCAGGAACCCAGGGAAAACACACTCAGGCGCAGGCCGCTGCGGCCCATGCGGCGGTAGACCATGCTCATGCGGGGTACTCCTCGGTATCCACTTCACTCAGGCCCTGGCTGTTGTAACGCGCGCCGCTGGCGGCACGGGGGTGCCACAGCGTGGCCAGGCGTTGCAGGGTGTCGGCGTCCAGTGTCAGGTTCACCGCCCCCAGGTTGTCGTGCAGGTGCTCCAGCTGCGTGGTGCCCGGCAGGGCCACCACGCGGTCACCCTGGGCCAGCACAAAGGCCAGCGCCAGCTGGGCCGGTGTGCAGCCCTGTTCGGCCGCCAGCGCACGGTGCTGCGCCATCAGGGCCAGGTTGTGCGGGTAGTGTTCGGCGGCAAACCGCGGCATGCTGCGGCGGATGTCCTTGGCGTCAAATGCCGCCGTGTCAGGCGCCAATGCGCCCAGCACCCCGCGCCCCACCGGGCTGAAGGCCACGTAGGCCACGCCCAGCTCACGGCAGGCTTGCAGGCAACCCAGTTCGGCGTTGCGTGACCACAGCGAATACTCCGACTGCAGGGCAGCAATCGGCGCCACGGCAAAGGCCCGCCGCAAGGTGGCCGCCGAGACTTCGCTCAGCCCGAGCGCGCCGATCTTGCCTTCGGCCTGCAGCCGCGCCATCTCGCCCACGCTGTCCTCGATGGGCACACGCTTGTCCCAGCGGTGCAGGTAATACAGGTCGATGTGGTCGGTGCCCAGACGCTGGAGGCTGGCTTCACAGTCGCGCCGGATGCTCTGCGGGTTGCCGTCGATCACCCGTTGCAGCGCACCACCCGGCCCCACGGGCTGGCCCGTCATGCCGCCCTTGCTGGCCAGCACGATGCGGCCGCGGTGCGGTGCCAGCGCGGGCCCCACCAGCTGCTCGTTGCTGCCGAAGCCATACAACGCGGCCGTGTCGAACATCGTCACACCGGCATCCAGCGCCGCGTGCAGCACCGACAAGGCCTGTTCCCGAGGCACCGGCGCCCCATAGGCGTGGCTGAAGTTCATGCAGCCCAGTGCGATGGGGTGGATGCGGTGGTTCAGGCCATGGGCCAGGTGTCGGGTTTTCATCGGACGGGGTGGCGCGGAATGACCCGCCGTGACGGGCCGTGCGAAGCAGTGAACACAGCCCTTGAGTGTCGCGCAAGCGGGCATGCCGTCGGCGACACTCCGGGCATGAGCCGCACGACCGCCGTCCAGATTGCCAACGCCGCCGCCGGCGCCGCGGGCTCGAAAGAACACAAGCGCTTTCAGCAACTGCTGGAGCGCATCGAGAAGGCCCGCCAGCGCCTGAGCGATTGGCAGCAGCAGCTGCCCCTGTTTGCCCAGGCACACGCGGTGCAGATCAAGCCCCGCAAGGCGCACCTGGCCACGCTCAACCGCGGCTGGGCGCTGGAGCTGGAGCAGGTGCTGCTGGGGCGCAAGTGGAGCCAGGCCGAGCGCGACACGCTGCAGCAGTGGATCACCCGCCTGGTGATCCGGCTGCTGGACGACACCGACAGCCCCGACAACGAGCTGGCCGCGCTGTACCAGCGCATGACAGGGATGACCCCCGAAGAGGAAGAGGCACGCCACACCGCCGAGGTGAAGGCCATGCTCGAGGAGGCCTCGGGGCTGGACCTGGGTGAGGACACACCCGGCTCGCTGGACGAGCTGCTGGAGCGGGCGCAGCAGGGCATGCGCGAGCAGCAGCAGGCACGGGCTGATGGGCAGGATGGGGCCCCAGACGAGCCCCACATGGAAGGCCAGCGCCCCGCCTCAGCCCGCCGCCGCAAGCGCACGGCTGCCCAGCAGAAGGCCGACGCCGAAGCCGCCCGGGTGACACAGACCTGCAAGGAGGTCTACCGCAAGCTGGCCGCCGCCCTGCACCCGGACCGCGCCGCCGCCACCGCCACCGACGAGGAACGGGCGCTGCGCGGTGACCGCATGGCCCAGGCCAATGCCGCCTACGAAGCCGGCGACCTGCTGGCCCTGCTGACGTTGCAGCTGCAGATCGAGCAGATTGACCTGTCTCGCGCGGCCCAGCTGCCCGACGAACAGGTGCGCCACTTCAACCGCGTGCTGCAGCAGCAGCTCAAGGAACTGGAAGCCGACGTTCTGGAACGCGAACGCGCCTTCTGCATGGGCTACGGCTACGGCGCCAGCAAGCGCATCGACCCGAACAAGCTGGCCGACTGGATCAAGGAAGAAACCCGCGAGCTGCTGGCTGAGGAAGCCACCCTGAAGCACGACCAGCGCATGCTGCGGGCCGACCCATCCGGCACCAAGCGCCTGCTGAAGGAACTGGCCCACCAGATGCGTGAGCAGGAGCGGGTGCGCGAGCTGCTGTTCAGGGGCGGCTGGGGTTGATGGCCGAGCAGTCGCAGCCAGCAGCCCTCCGCTAACTGCCTCCCCACCGACAAGCCCACTACACCCTGACCCACAGCGGTTGGCCGGCCACCGCCTGCCAGAAAGTCAAGGCCACCAGCACCGCGCCCAGCGCTGCTGCGGCCCAGACCACCGCCCTCGCCCGCGCCGCCCCGTTCGGGCTGCCACCCCACCGCCGCTGCGCCAACCAGGCCACCAGCGGCAGCACCTGCAGCAGGTGCGTGGCCAAGAAGTGCGACACCCGCAAGTCACCGCCCGTGGTGGACCACCCCAGCACCGGCAACCCGGCGCCATTGCTGCGGATGCCACCCACCCAGGGCCCGGGGCCGTCGATGGCACCAGCCGACAAGGGCACCGCCACGGCCAGGGTCAGCAGGCTGCTGCCCACCATGCCCAACACCGCGCCCAGCCAGACGGCGTCCCGCTGGCTGTGGCGCGGGTGGCGCCACAGCGCGATGCCCAGCGCTGCCGTGGTCAGCACGATCAGCAGTGCGCCCGTGCCCATCAGCGCGGAGTAGAGGATGGCCTCCAGCAAGGTGTCTTGGTTGAAGTGCGAGGCTCGGCCACGCGCGGCCTGCAGCACGATGTAGAGCAGCTCCACCACCGTGACAAAGGCCCCGATGCGCAGCGCCCATCGCACCAGGGTCGAGCCCTGGCGGGCCGGGTCCAGCAAGCCCAGCAACAGCGCCACGGTGGCCCAGTGCAGGGCCAGCGACAGCTCGAACTTGAGCGGCTTGGCCCACACGCTGACCCCCGACAGCTGCCGTGTGTCCAGCATCAGCGCGCCCAGGGACGGCAGCAGCAGCACCCCGCAGGCCACGGCGATGTGCAGCGCCGCCTGGCGCGCGTCGAACGGCGCACCGCCCGTGCCGCTGCGCAACCCAACGCTCATGCCACCCCCGCTCGCCGGCGCCGCACCGCCAGCACGGCCGCGCCCATCAGCAGGCCCAGCGGGCCGAACATGAAGGTGACCACCAGCACAGGTGCCTGAAGCCAGCGAGACACACCTTCGGCGTCAGCCCGCTGCGCAATCCACAGGCCCACGGCCAGGTCAAAGGCCAGGTAGTGCACCCAGCCGGCCAGTGCCACCTCGCGCACGGTGAACAGGCGCATCACGGCGTCCAGCGTGCCGAAGCCGCCGCCGGGCACGGTGAAGAAGAAGGCCATGGCCAACACGCCATAGACCAGGCACAGGCTGCCGACGATGCCCACGCCGATGACCCGCCGCAGCACCGCCAGCCTGGGCCCGACGATCAGCAACACCCAGCCGACCATCGCCGCCGTGCTGACGGCCGAAAACAGGGCGTCCAGCGGGAGGTGCAACACAGCGGTGGACATGGCGCCCAGTATCGCCCGCTGGCCGCGGCGCGGCCAGCCGACTCAGCGGCCTCCAGCCGCTCAGGAAGCCGCCAGCTGGCGCTCCAGGTCGTGCAGCACCTCATAACAGGGCAAGACCTGCTGCACGCTGGCGTTCGGTTCGCGGCCCTCACGGATGGCGGCAAAAAACTCGCGGTCTTGCAGCTCAATGCCGTTCATCGAGACATCCACCTGCGAGACGTCGATCTTGTTCTCCTTGCCGTCGACCAGATCGTCGTAGCGGGCGATGTAGGTGCCGCTGTCGCCGATGTAGCGGAAGAAGGTGCCGAGCGGGCCGTCGTTGTTGAAGCTGAGGCTGAGCGTGCAGATGGCGCCATTGGCGGCCTTGAGCTGGATGCTCATGTCCATGGCGATGCCCAGCGTGGGGTGGATGGGCCCCTGAACCGCGTTGGCCTTGACGATGGGGCTGCGCGCCTGGTAGGCAAACAGGTCCACGGTATGGGCAGCGTGGTGCCACAGCAGGTGGTCGGTCCAGCTGCGCGGCTGGCCCAGGGCGTTCATGTTGCTGCGGCGGAAGAAGTAGGTCTGGACATCCATCTGCTGGATGTTGAACTCGCCCTTCAGGATGCGGTTGCGCACGTACTGGTGGCTGGGATTGAAGCGCCGTGTGTGGCCACACATGGCCACCAGGCCGGTGTTCTCCTGCATCTGCAGCACGCGGTAGGCGTCGCGCAGGCTGTCGGCCAACGGAATCTCGGCCTGCACGTGCTTACCGGCCTTCATGCAGGCCACGGCCTGCGCCGCGTGCAGCTGGGTGGGCGTGCACAGGATCACCGCATCCACGTCCGGGTTGGCCAGGATGTCGTCGAAGTTGTCGGTCGCCTGTGCCGCGCCGTACTTCGCGGCCACTTCCCGGGTCTTGCCCAGATCACGGCTCATGACACTGACGATCTCCACGCCCGGGATGTTCTTCATCGCATCGAGGTGCTTGATGCCGAAGGCGCCGGCGCCGGCCAACGCTGCTTTGATGGTGCTCATGGTGTCAGACGTTTTCCAGGATCAGGTGGCCCACCGCTGTGTTGGAGGCAGGCACATGGTAGAAGCGGTGCACGGGCCGCGGCGGCGGCCCGCCGGCAACGTCGGCCATGGCCCCGCGGGCAATCAGCCACATCACCAGCTCGATGCCCTCGCTGCCGGCTTCGCGCACGTACTCGATGTGCGGGACCTGGGCCAAGGAACCGGGCTCGCTGATGAGGCGGTCCAGGAAGCGGTTGTCCCAATCGCGGTTGATCAGGCCGGCCCGCGGCCCCTGCAGCTGGTGGCTCATGCCGCCGGTTCCCCAGATCTGCACGTTCAGCGGTTCGTCAAAGCTTTCCACGGCCCGGCGGATGGCCTGGCCCAGCTGGAAGCAGCGACGGCCGCTGGGCACCGGGTACTGCACCACATTGACGGCAAAGGGGATCACCGGGCATGGCCAGGCCTCGGTCTTCGGGTCGCGCTGGCCAAACATCAGGCTCAGCGGCACCGTCAGGCCGTGGTCGACGTCCATGCGGTTGACGATGGTCAGGTCGAAGTCTTCCTGGATCACGCTCTGCGCGATGTGCGCGGCCAGCGCCGGGTGGCCCTGCACGGTGGGCACCGGGCGCGGCCCCCAGCCTTCGTCGGCCGGCTGGTATTCCGCCGCCGTGCCGATGGCAAAGGTGGGGATCATCTCCAGGCTGAAGGCGGTGGCGTGGTCGTTGAAGACCAGGAAGATCACGTCGGGCCGGTTGGCTTCGATCCAGGCCTTGGACGGCTCGTAGCCGCTGAAGACCTTCTGCCAGTAGGGCTCGGCGGTCTTGCCAAGGTCCAGCGCGGCGCCGATGGCGGGAACGTGGCTCGTGTAGACGGATGCGGTGATGCGGGCCATGGGTGCCTCAGAAACCAGGTTTGGCGGCACTGCCCTGGGGCTGGTGCTGCGGTTGGGCGCTGCCGTCTTCGCCGACAAAGCGGTTGCCTTGGACAGATCGGCCACCGCCCACCATCATGTCGCGGTATTCCTCTTCCGTCATGCCCGTCATGCTGCCGGCCATCTGCTGGAAGCTCTTGCCGTGGGTGGCGCCCAGCTTGGCCAGGAAGTAAATGTTGCCGCCCTCACCAATGCAGCGGTTCAGGTCACGCGCCAGCACGGCCTGCTTCTGGGCTTCGGTCATCGGCCATTCGTCGAGGTAGGCACGCTGGTCGGCCAGGAAGCGCTGGCGGTTCTCGGCCTTCATCAGGCTCATGCAGAACTGGTTGAGCCAGTAGCCCTTGCGCGACTGTTCAGCGTCGAAGATGGTGGTGCCGGGAACGTCGGTGTACGGTTTGTGCAGCGCCATGATCAGAAGGGGCCTTGGAAGGTGACGGAAGAGTGGCCGAGTGTGCGCCAGGCGTCAACGGCAGCTGAAGCTGGCCGCGTCGTCCAGGCTGCCGCTGCCGTTGTATCGGGCAACCTGGGGCCAGGGGCACAGAGGCCGGGTGCGCCCTGCCCCCCAGCTGGCGGGCACCTCGGCGTTGGCGCCGCCGGGGCTGCCAGCGCCCCGGGCGCGGGCCAGCAGCATGTCAGGGGCCTGGCCTTGCTCCACCCAGCGCACCAGCGGACCCAGCGCGTCGAACTGGTCGGTGGACGGCCCGGCACTGCAGTGGGCCATGCCGGGCACCGGGAAGTAACGGGCAAAGTCACTGGCTCTGCCTGCTGCACCACCAGCGCCGCCCACGGCCTTGTCCAGCCGCTGCATGAAGGCTTCGGTGTCGGCGGCGGAGAAGATGGCATCACTGACGCCGTGGTACATCAGCACCTTGGCGCCACGCTGGCGCAGCGCCTGCCACTGCACGGGGTTGTCCCGGCCGGGCACGGTGATGACCGTATCGGCCGATTCGCGGAAGGCCTCGTTGGTGGCGGTGATGGCCTTCAGTGCGGCGTCGATGTCGAGGTTGAACGGGTCCACCGAACGGGGCGGTGTCATGAAGATGTAGCCGGCGGCCGGGTCCAGCACCTGGCTGTTGACAAACTTCCACTGCGCCCAGTTGGGGCTGGCGATGCCGGTGTCCCAGTGGAAGGCGCTGTAGATGCCCTGCCCGCTGGCGGTGCGGGCACCCGCGTGCACGCTGGCCAGCAGCCGCTTCTGCGGGGCCGTCAGGCACTGGCCGTTGCGCTCACCGGCGCAGGTGGGCACATCGCGCTCGAGGTTGAACGCCGCCTGGCAGGCGGCGGTGTCTGACACGATCCCGTCGGCCGCGCCGTCAGCGGCGTCGCAGCGTGCGGTGATGGCACGCGAGACGGTGCTGCGTTCAGCCGCCGTGAGCGCGGTGCCCAGGTCAGGGATGCGCACGTTGGGCGCAAAGGGGTGGGCCTGCGTGGCATCGGGTGTGGACAGGGCCTTCCACTGCGGGGCGGCCCACAGCTGGGCCATCGCCGCATAGGGCAGGCGGTAACCCGGCGCACCCACCAGGAAGCCGTCGTAATCGGCGCTGTAGCGCGACGCCGCCACCATCGCGTGCCGGCCGCCGTTGGAGCAGCCACCGATGTAGGAACGATCAGGTCCCTTGCCGTAGGCGGCGGCGATCAGTGCCTTGGCCATCGGCGTCAGGGTGCCCACGGCCTGGTAGCCGTAATCGGCGCGGGCCTGCGGGTCAGCGCCAAAGCGCGGGTTCTGCCGGCCGGTGTGGCCTGCGTCGGAGCTGATGACGGCAAAGCCTTGGGCCAAGGCGCCGGTGACGGGGCCACCCCCCAGCGCGCCCTGGGCCGGCTGCACCACGCCATCGATGCCGCCATTGGCCTGGTAGTAGAAGCGACCGTTCCAGGCCTGGGGCAGGCGCATCTCGAAGCCGATGGCGTAGTCCTGCCCGTCCACGCCCTTGCGCGGGCGCATCTGGCCCTTGACCAGGCAGTGGGCACCGGCCGCGGGCCCGTTGGGCACCACCGCGCCGGCGGCCACCGCGGCTGCGCTGTCCAGGCGTGTCTGCGGGTGGCTGAACTGGGCCGCCAGGTCTTCGCAGCGCTGGAGGCTGGCCCCCACGGCCGGTGCCAGCCGGGCGGCTGCGGCGGCGGGCGTGGTGGTGCCGGAAGGACTGCTGGCGCAGCCTGCCAGTGCGCCGGCCGAGGCCAGCACCAGTGCCAGGTGGCGCTGCGGGAAGCGCCGGGTGGGGTGGGTTCTCATCGGGTCTGTCTCCTGTCCTCGTCGTCCATGCAGGGGCGGGCTTCAGTGGGGTTCAGGCCTCTTCGGGCCAGTAGAGCCGCATCGGGTTGGTCACCAGCAATTGCTGCTGACGTTCGGGGGTCACGGCGATGTGGGGAATGACATCCACCAGCAGGCCGTCGTCGGGCATGTGCTGCTTCAGGTTGGGGTGCGGCCAATCGGTGCCCCACAACACACGCTCGGGGAAACGTTCCACCACCTGGCGCGCAAAGGGGAGGACATCCCGGTAGGCATGGCGCTCGCCGTTCAGCGCCGGTGGGCCTGACAAGCTCAGGCGTTCGGGGCAGCTGACCTTGCTCCAGACGTTGCCGTGCGCCTCCATGAAGCGCATGAACAGGGAGAACTCGGGGCCATCCAGCGGCTGGCTGACATCGGGCCGGCCCATGTGGTCCACCACCACGGTGGTGGGCAAGGCGGTGAAGAAATCCCACAGCTCGGGAAGGTCTACCGCCTCAAAGTAGATGACGACGTGCCAGCCAAGCTGCTTCACCCGGGCGGCGATCTCCATCAGCTCGTCCTTGGGCGTGAAGTCGACCAGGCGCTTGACAAAGTTGAAGCGCACACCGCGCACGCCGTCGGCGTGCAGGGCTTCCAGTTCGGCGTCGCTGACGCTGCGCTTGACGGTGGCCACACCCCGCGCCTTGCCGCCGCTGGCGCGGCAGGCCGCGGCCATCGCCCGGTTGTCGGCGCCGTGGCAGGTGGCCTGGACGATGACGTTGCGGCTGAAACCGAGGTGATCTCTCAACGCAAACAGCTGGGCCTGGCTGGCGTCACAGGGCGTGTACTTGCGCTCCGGGGCGTAGGGGTAGGTGTCGCCGGGGCCGAAGACATGGCAGTGGGCATCAACCGCACCGGGCGGCAGCTGGAACGCCGGCTTGGCCGGACCCTCGAACCAGTCCAGCCAGCCAGGGGTCTTGTCGAAACGGCCAGTGGTGGGTTTGCCGGTCATGCGGAGGGGTCCAGGGTGGGCGGGGTATCGGGGGCGTTTGCGCCTGAGGCGTCGCGTTGCAGGTGCTGCAGCAGGCGGTCGGCCTCGGTGCGCCAATTGGCGCTGCGGGCAAAGCCGGGGCTGCCGCGGGTGCCAAACACGCCGGCATCGGCGCAATCGGCCATCCAGGCCTGGCGCTCGGCGGTGCCCGCGGCGCTGTGGGGCAGCAGCCCGGCCTCGCGCACGGTGTGGGCCACCTCGCGCACTTCCTCGCTGCGGCGGCGGCCGTGTTCGATGACACGCTGGAAGAAATAGGCGCCCTGCTTCTCCCAGTCGATGCCCGGGAAGGTCTCCTGCAGCGACGCGATGACGGCGTCTTCGACACCGTAGTGCCGCGCCGCGGTGAAGCTCTCGATGACCATGGCCTCCAGGCCCTTGACCATCACGCTGCGGCACATCTTGGTGGCGCTGGCCACACCCAGCACCGGGCTGCTCACCTGGGCGGCAAAACCCAGGCCCTGCAGCACGGGGAACAACGCGTCGGCCCAGGGGCCGCCCAGCAGCATGGGCACCTTCAGGCGGTAGGGCGGGATGCTGGTCATCACGGCCGCCTCGACATAACGCCCACCGGCCGCGTCCACCCGGCCGGCGGCCTCGATCTTGGCGCCGGGGCTGGCGCTGTTGACGTCCAGGAAAAAGGCGCCCTGCGCCAGTGCGGGTGCGCAGGCCTGGGCCACTGCCACGGCCTGGCTGGCGGTGACGGCGCTGATCACCAGCTCAGCGTCGGCCACCGCCTCGGCGTGCGAGGCGGCGAGCAACACGCCCAGCGCCTCGGCATGGCGGCGCAGTGGATCGCCCTGGGCCACGGGGCGGCCATCGGCGAGCTTCAGGTCGAAGGCCACCAGCCGGTGGCCCTGAGGCGCGAGGTCTTCCGCGAGGATGCGGCCGACCTCGCCGTAGCCGATGAGCGTGATGCGGGTCATGTCGTCACGGGCGATGGGGTGGTGGGTCAATCGATGTAGCGCAGGCCGGCCTTGGCCAGCGGTTCGCGCATCTTGTACATGTCCAGGCCCAGCACGCCGGCGGCCAGCTTGGCGCGCTTCTCACCTTCGTTGGCCTCGCGCTGCGTGGCGGCGGCCAGCGTGGCTTCGGCCACGCCGCGCGGCACGCAGACCACACCATCGTCGTCGGCCACGATCACGTCACCCGGGTGCACCAGGGCCCCGGCGCAGACCACGGGGATATTGACCGAACCCAGCGTGGCCTTGATCGTGCCCTTGCTGCTGATGGCCTTGCTCCAGACGGGGAAGCGCATCTCGGTGAGCGTCTTGACGTCGCGCACGCCGGCGTCGATGACCAGGGCCCGCGCGCCCCGCGACTGGAAGCTGGTGGCCAGCAGGTCGCCGAAGAAGCCGTCGGTGTTGGGCGACGTCAAGGCCGCCACGACGATGTCGCCCGGGCGGATCTGCTCGGCCACCACGTGCATCATCCAGTTGTCACCCGGGTGCAGCAGCACCGTCACCGCCGTGCCGCTGACCTGGGCGCCGGCATAGATGGGCCGCATGTACGGGGCCAGCAGGCCCACGCGGCCCATGGCCTCGTGCACGGTGGCGCTGCCGAAGTGGGCGAGCTGGTCGGCCAGGTGTGATTCGGTGCGCGTGATGTTGCGGTAGACGACGCCGAGTTCGGTCATGGAAGGTCTCCTGGGTGCGGTTCAGGGGTGGCCGGCGCAGGCGGCGCCTCGGCCTAGTGGCCCTTGGCCTTGAGTTGCGCGTCTAGCCGCGGGAAGACACGGCGGGCGTTGCCCTCGTAGATCTGTTGCTTCTGCGCAGGGCTCAGCTGCGTGCTGGCCTCGATGTAGCGTTTGGTGTCGTCGTAGTAGTTCCCGGTCTCCGGGTCGATGCCACGCACCGCGCCGATCATCTCGCTGGCAAAGAGGATGTTGTCCACCGGGATCACCTTCGTCAGCAGGTCGATGCCGGGCTGGTGGTAGACGCAGGTGTCGAAGAACACGTTGTTCAGCAGGTGGTCTTTCAGCAGCGGCTTCTTCATCTCCTGCGCCAGCCCGCGGTAACGGCCCCAGTGGTAGGGCGCGGCGCCGCCGCCGTGCGGGATGATGAACTTCAGCGTCGGGAAATCCTTGAACAGGTCACCCTGGATCAGCTGCATGAAGGCCGTGGTGTCGGCGTTGATGTAGTGCGCGCCGGTGGTGTGGAAACACGCGTTGCAGCTGGTGCTGACGTGGATCATCGCCGGGATGCCGTACTCGACCATCTTCTCGTAGATGGGGTACCAGTGGCGGTCGGTCAGCGGCGGGCTCGTCCAGTGGCCGCCGGAAGGGTCAGGGTTCAGGTTCAGGCCGACGTTGCCGTACTGCTCGACGCACTTCACCAGTTCAGGGATGCAGGTCTTCGGGTCCACGCCCGGGCTCTGCGGCAGCATCGCGGCAGGCACGAAGTGCTCGGGGAACAGCTGGCTCACGCGGTAGCAGAGCTCGTTGCAGATGGCCGCCCAGGTGCTGGAGACCTGGAAATCGCCGATGTGGTGCGCCATGAAGCTGGCGCGCGGGCTGAAGATGGTCAGGTCGCTACCGCGCTGCGTCATGAGCTTGAGCTGGTTGGTCTCGATGGACTCGCGCAGCTCGTCGTCGCTGATGTGCAGGCTGGACGCCTTGGGCATGGCGGCCGGGTCCTGGATGCCGGCGATCTGCGCATTGCGCCAGTTCTCCAGGGCCTTCGGTGCCGTGGTGTAGTGGCCGTGGCAGTCGATGATCATGTCGGGGTCTCCACCGTGGTCGGGGGCGGGCGGGCCTCGAAGGGGCCGCTGCTCAGGTGCTGCTGATTGTGCGCGGCACCCGTGTGCATGCCCCGGGAACGCCGGGCTATCTGGTATCGCGCTTCGGCATGGCTTCAGCGGCAGGCGCGTGACGGCGCAGAATGCGCACTGCCATGCCCACACCGACATTCAACCTCCACGACGTGCCGCAGGCCATCCAGCTTGCGCTGGCCCCGGTC
This sequence comes from Rubrivivax sp., assembly GCA_021298085.1. Taxonomy (GTDB): domain Bacteria; phylum Pseudomonadota; class Gammaproteobacteria; order Burkholderiales; family Burkholderiaceae_C; genus Rubrivivax. Next base: position 13,804 of record JAJTDE010000019.1, on the reverse strand, counting down.
TTCCTGCTGACCGGCATCGCCGGTGTGCTGAACGTGATGACGGGCCGGCTGGCCCGCATCATCGACCGCGGGCGCCACATCGCCGAATCGGCCGCGCCCTGCGACCCGTCCACGCGCGAGGCCGTCAGCCTCGAGATTGGCGGGCTGGAACGCCGCCGGCGGCTGGCCAGCCATGCCATCACCGCCACCACGCTGTCGGCGCTGCTGGTGTGCATGGTGATCACGGCGCTGTTCCTGGAGGTGCTTCTGGAGGTGCCGCTGAAGCCGCTGATCGGCGCGCTGTTCACCGGCTCGACACTGGCCCTGGTGGTGGGGCTGGCAACCTTCCTGCGCGAGGTGCAACTGGCCACCTCGACGGTGCGGATCCCGCCACTGCCACCATTGCCAGCGCCGCCGCCGGCACCGCCGGCCGGCTGAGCGAGCCTCATCGCCATCGAGCGGCCGGGCACGCCGCCGTTCAGCCGGCCTCGCGGGCCGCCAGCGCCGCCCCACGCGCCAGACGGCCTTCACGGGGCAAGGGTACGGCCCGCTGCAGCACCTCTTCGGCCAGCCAGACGGCCGAGCGCCGGCCCCGCGCGGCCACGTGCTCGGGCCGCATCTGCTGAAAGTCGTCGTTGAAGACTTCGAAGCTGTAGTCACCGGCATACCCCATGCGGTGAAGGCGACGCACCAGCTCGGCCAGCGGCTCGGTGTGCACACCCTCCCCGGGAAAAACGCGGAAGGTACGCGCCGTGGTCATGCGCTCTTCGGGTGTGCGCGTCTGCTGCCAGAGGAAATCCGACAGCTGCACAAAGAAGAGCTTGTCAGGGTCGACCTCGTCCAGCGCGTCGAGCGGGGTCTCGGTGGCCAGCACATGGTACGAATCCATGGCCAGCCCCAGGTTGGGCATGTCGGCGCGCTGCACCGCGCGCCAGGCCTGCGGGTATTCGTTGATGTGGCGGCCCCAGCTCAGGCCCTCATAGGCCACGCGAATGCCATGCGGCAGGGCCAGCATGGCCAGCTTGCGCAGGTCTCGCGCGATGGCGTCGATGTCACCGGTGGCGTGCTGCGAGGTGGACGAACAGGCCAGCAGCAGCCGGCTGCCCACCGCGGCGCACAGCGACAGCATGCTCTGGGCGATGTCCACCTTGTAGTCGTGCAGGTGGCCGCTGAGGCCTTCGAAGTCACGCAGCACCTGGAAGCCCGTGACCCTCAGGCCGCTGGCCTTCACGCAGGCGATGGCGTCGTCCACCCCGGCGGCGTGGCCGGTGAGGTCCCGGGCGCTGAGCATCACCTGAGAAAAGCCCGCCGCGCGCATGGCCCTCAGCTTGTCGGGCAAGGCACCGGCCAGCGTGATGGTGTCCATGCCGACATCGCGGATGAACAGGGGCGGGGCCTCGCTGTGCATGGTGCGCTCAGGTGCCCACGTGCACCAGTTCGACCATCACCCCGCCCAGGTAGCCCTGCGTCAGGGCGCCGCGGGCTTGTGGGTGCAGGTGTTCGGTCTCCACAAACTGCACACCGCGCTGCCGCAAGGCGGCCACCGCGGCCGTCACATCGGGCGTGCCCAGGGCCACGCGCTGAAGGCGTTCGGTGCCGTCCTCGTCGCTGCCCACATCACCCTCCTGCGGCTCGATCAGCTGCCACTGCAGCTCTCCCTCGGGGCTGGCCAGCACACAGCCGCTGGGCAACACACCGGTGCGGCGGTCGGCCCCCAGCTCGGTGCAGCCAAACAGCTCCTGGTAGAAGGCCACCCAATCGGCCGTGCGGCCCCGGCCGATGTATTGCACCAACCCGAACCAGCGCAGGCCGGCCACGGCCGGGGGGTGAGCGTCCACACCCGGGATGGGTACAAAGTCGACGTCGTAGATGGAAAACTCGCGGTGGCGGTCCACGAAGTAGATGCGGCTGGCGCCTACGCCGTGGATGGCCGGAATGTGCAGCTCCATGGGCGCCACCGGCACTTGAACATCCCATGCACCCAGCGCCAGCGCGCGGCGGTGGGCTGCGGCGGCGTCTCGCACCCGCAGGGCCAGTGCCGCCAGCACCGGCGTCTCCGGCAGGGAGGGCTCATGCCCGCTGCGGCCGGCATGGGCGTTGACGACCACGTTCATGGCGCCCTGCCGGTACAGCAACACCTCGCGCGATCGGTGCCGCGCGACAGGCTTGAAGCCCATCAGCTCCAGCACCTGGCCCAGGGCCTGTGGCCGCGCCGTGCGGTATTCGACGTACTCGATGCCCTCCAGGCCCATGGGGTTGCGGGCATCGGACAGGCTCTCCCGGGGCAGCGGCGTATTCATGGCGAAGGGCTCCGCGCAGGCTGGCCGGGCAGGCGCGCGAGTTGCCGCAGGGTGTCGGCCGTGGTGACGGGCAGACCAAAAAACGCCAGGTAGGCGGGGATCTGCTCAAAGAGCATGTCCAGGCCCACCTGCGTGCGGCAGCCGCGCGCCTGCGCCGCGGCCAGGAAGGGGGTGGTCTCTTCGCGCATCACCACGTCGCCCACGAGCATCGACGGCTGCAGGCGGCTGGTGTCCAGCGGCAGAGGGTCTCCCGGCTGCATGCCCAGCGGGGTGGCGTTGACCACGATGTCGTGGCCCGACGGGTCGGGCGGCGCCACCCTTATGTCCAGGCGCGGGTAGTGCTGGCGCAAGCGCTGGGCCAGTGATTCAGCCGCCGCCGCGCGCACGTCAAACACGGTCAACGCGCCCACGTCGGCCGCCGCAAAAGCCGCGGCGATGGCACAGCCGACACCACCGGCGCCGACGATCAGCACCCGCTGGCCCGCCGGCTCCACACCCTTGCGGCGGACGCCGCGCACAAAACCTTCACCGTCGAACAGGTCACCCACCAGCCGGCCATCGGCCGCCCGCTTGACGGCGTTGCAGGCACCGGCAATCTGCACCGCCAGCGAGGCTTCGTCGAGCAGGGCCACCGTGCTGACCTTGTGCGGCATCGTGATCAGCGCACCGCGGATGTTGGACAGCACAAACACGCTGCGCAGCACCCGTTCGTAGTTGGGCGCATCACAGCCCATCGGCACCACCACGGCGTCGATGCCGGCCGACGCGAAGTACGGGTTGTAGATCAGCGGCGCCTTGAAGGCATGGGTGGGGAAGCCGATGTGGGCGATCAGCTCGGTGGTGCCGGTGATGTTCATGGACAAGAGGCGGGCAGCCCGGGGCTGCCCTGGTGTGCGGTGGGTGCCCGGGGGTTCAGGCCGCGCTGCCCTGGACAGCGGCCACGGCCGCTCGTAAACCCAGGCGGTAGCTGTCGACACCCAGGCCGCAGATCTGGCCGCGCACCACGTCGGCAAACACCGAGGTGTGGCGGAAGGCTTCGCGGGCGTGCACGTTGCTCATGTGCACCTCGATGATGGGGCACTTCAGGATGGCCAGCGCGTCGCGCAGGCCGTAGCTGTAGTGCGTCCAGGCGCCGGCATTGATGACCACGGCATCCACCGCCGCGGCATGCGCGGCGTGGATGCGTTCGGTCATCACCCCTTCGTGGTTGCTCTGGAAGCACTCGACGTCGGCGCCCAGTTCGGCCCCCAGCGACACCAGCTGCGCATCGATCTGCGCCAGCGTGGCCGTGCCGTACTGGGCAGGGTCGCGCTTGCCGAACATGTTCAGGTTGATGCCGTGCAGGACAAGGACTTTCATCGGAGGCTTTCCAGGTAGGTGGGAGGGGCCGGCCCCGGTGGAGGCCTCAGCGGCGCATTTTGGCCAGCTCGCCCATCACCTCGGTGACCGTGGCTTCGCCGACATTGGCGCTGAACTGGGCGATCACCGGCTTCATCTTGTCACGCAGCTTGGCCACCTCGGCCGGTGCAAAGGTGGTGACCTGCATGCCATTCTTCTTCAGCAGCTCCAGGTTGGTGGCCAGCGCAGCGCGGTTGGCCTCGCGCTGGGTCTTGGCGGCTTCGTCGGCTGCATCGTCCAGCAGCTTCTTCTCGGCACCCGACAGACCATCCCAGAACTTTTTGCTGATGACCACCGACTGCGGGTTGTACTGGTGGTTGGTCATCGCGATGTGCTTCTGCACCTCAAAGAACTTGCTGCTCGCGATCACGGCCACCGGGTTCTCCTGGCCGTCGATGGCTTTCTGCTCCAGCCCGGCGTAGACCTCCGGGAAAGGCATCGGCGTGGGGTTGGCGCCCAGGGCCTTGACCCAGGCGACGTTGATCGGGTTCGGAATGACCCGCAGCTTCAGCCCGTCGATGTCTTCCACCTTGGTCAGCGGCCGCTTGCTGTTGGTGATCTGGCGGAAGCCCAGTTCCCAGTAGCTCAGGCCGACCAGGCCCTTCTCTTCCAGCTTGGCGTGCAGCTTGCGGCCCACCGGGCCGTCCACCAGGGCGTCACTTTCCTTCTCGTTGGCAAACAGGAAGGGGAAATCGAAGATGGCCAGTTCCTTGGCCACGCTGGCCAGGATGCCGGTGTTCATGACCGACATCTCCACCGTGCCGCCCTGCATGGACGACACAACCGCCTGGTCACTGCCGAGCGCGCCGTTGTAGAACAGGTTGACCTTGATCTTTCCGCCGCTGCGCGCCTCGACCGATTCCTTGAACTTTTTCATGCCCGCCACGGAGGGGTGCGTCTCGGAACCCACGGTGCCAAACTTGATGGTGCGCTCCTTGATGTCCTGCGCCTGGGCCACGCCCGAGACGGCCAGGGTGGACAACACAGCCGCAGCCAGCATCGCAGGGATAACACGTCTCTTCATGGTCTTCTCCTTGGGGTTTCGGATATCGGAACGTCAACAGACAAGGCGCCGGCCACTCATTGGCTCAGCCACTTCAGGGGCACCAGAACCAGCGCGGGAAACAGCACCAGCAGGAACATCACGGTGAACTGCGCGATCATGAAAGGCACGACACCGCGGGTGACTTCGTCGAGCTTCATCTTGCCCACGCCCGCCACCACGTTGAGCACCGTGCCCACCGGCGGTGTCACCAGGCCGATGGCATTGTTCATCACAAACAGCACACCGAAGTAGACCGGGTCGATGCCCGCGGCCTTGACGATGGGCATCAGCACCGGCGTCATGATCAGGATGGTAGGTGTCATGTCCATCGCCGTGCCGACCAGGATCACCAGCAGCATGATCATGATCAGCAGCAGCGTGGGGTTGTCCAGGAACGGGTTGAGCAGGGTGACCAGGTCAGCCGGAATCTGCGCCACGGTGATCAGCCAGGAACTGACCATGGCCGCCGCCACCAGGAACATGACCACGGCCGTGGTCTTGGCCGACGACACAAACACGGCGCGAAGCTGGTGCAGCTTCAGCTCACCGTAGACCACCGTGGCCACGAAGAGCGCATAGACCGCCGCCACCACCGCCGCTTCGGTGGGTGTGAAGACCCCAAACTTCAGCCCCACCAGCACGATGATGGGCAGCACCAGCGCCCAGGTGGCCTGGCGAAACGCCAGCCAGCGCTGTTCGGCCGTGGCCTTGGGCGCCGGCTTGGCACCGTCGTTTCGGGCCGACCACCACCAGGCGATGGCGATGGACACCCCCATCAACAGCCCCGGCACGATGCCAGCCAGGAACAGCTTGGTGATGGACACACCACTGATGACGCCAAAGATGACAAAGCCGATGGATGGCGGAATGATGGGCGCGATGATGCCGGCCGAGGCAATGAGGCCGCCTGAGCGCGCCCGGTTGTGGCCGGCGGCCACCATCATGGGCAGCAGCAAGGCGGCCAGCGCCGCCGTGTCGGCCACGGCAGACCCTGACAGCGCCGCCATCATCACGGCGGCCAGGATGGCCACATAACCCAGGCCACCCCGCACATGGCCCACCAGCGTGACCGCCAGGTTGACGATGCGGCGAGACAGCCCGCCCACATTCATGATCTCGCCGGCCAGCATGAAAAAAGGCACCGCCAGCAAGGGGAAACTGTTGGCCCCTTCGATCAGGTTCTGCGCCAGGATCTGCGCGTCGAAGGTGTCCAGGTGCAGCATCAGGGCCACACCGCTGACCAGCAGCGCATAGGCAATCGGCACACCCAGTGCCATGGCCAGCAGCAGCGCGCCGAGGAACACGGCGATGGTCATGGCCGGGGCTCCTTGCCTTGCGCGCCAGCGTCGCTGCCATGTCGCTGCGACAGCTCTTCGCTCTCCTGCACCATCACCAGTTCGTCGTCGCGCAACCGGCCGCTCAGGGCACGCCAGAGGTCCCGCAGCAGCAGCGGTGCGGTCAGCACGGCAAACACCACCCCGGCCCCGTAGACCCAGGCCATGGACCAACCCGTCACCGGGGCTTCAACGTCCCAGTTGATGCGCGTCTGCGTGAGGCTGCCGCTGAAGATCAGCCAGGTGCACCACAGCATCAGCAGGTGCGCCACCACCAGGCAGGCCCGCCGCGCGGCTGGCTTCAGCCGCGACACCAGCACGTCGGTGCCCAGGTGCGCGTGGTCCTTCAGGCCGAGGACCGCGCCCATGAAGGTCATCCAGATGAAGAACCAGCGAGACAGTTCTTCCGACAGCGTGATGCCGGAGTTGAAGGCGTAGCGCAGCACGACGTTGCCAAAGACCAGCACCACCATGCCGCCCATCAGCAGCACCAGCAGCGTTTCAAGGCCTCTTGCCACGGCGTCCAGCCAGCGGGTCATCCAGGGTCTCCGGCATGCGCCGCCGGGATCGGCAGCGCGCGGACCGCATAATGTACGAACTGGTTAGTTTTATGGACCGTGGAAACCCGAACAGGCCTGCACCACACCGCGCGTTCGCCGTGCGGGCCGTGCGCACCACATCGCCCCGCGCGCCGGGACGTCAACGCCGCACAAACCGCACCACCATCTCGACGATGCTGTCCCGGCGCGCGTCCAGCGCCGGTGCGGAGTCCATCTCCCGCTTGAAGATCACCGAGAAGGTGTGCTTGTTGGCCACGTTGAATACGCTCAGCGCACTGATCGACATGTGCAGGTCGATCGGGTCCAAGCCGGGCCGGAACACGCCGGCCACCACGCCGCGTTCATAGACCTCGCGCAGGCCTTCGATCGCCGGCACGTTGATCTGCTGGATGAGCTTGCTCTGCCGAAGGTATTCGCCGCGGTGGATGTTTTCCGTCATCACCAGGCGGATGTAGTCGGGGTGGGCCCACTGGTAGTCCACCGTGAAGGCCACCAGCGTGCGCAGGGCCTCCTCGGGCGGCAGGTCTTCCAGGTGCAGGCCCTTTTCGATGTCGCGCATGCGGCGGTAGGCTTCTTCCAGCGCCGCCACATACAGGCCTTCCTTGCTGCCGAAGTAGTAATAGATCATCCGCTTGCTGGTCTGCATCGCGGCGGCAATGACGTCGATGCGCGCACCGGCCAGGCCGTACTCGGCAAACTCCCGCATGGCCACCTCGAGGATGTCGGCCATGGTGCGCGCAGGGTCGTTGGTGCGCTTGGCGCGCGGGGCCTTGCGCGGAGAATCGGTGGGCTCGTCCATCGGAGGCAGGAGGGTACCTGAGATCACCCTGCCCTCTGCCTCGCTGCCTTAGCCCCATGTCCAGAACCCACATCGCCGGCAGCCCGCGCCGGCACCTCGCAGCCCTGCTGGCCGTCCTGCTGCTGTCGCTGCTGGCCGGTTGCACCACGCCCAACACGGCCTTCGACCCACGCAAACCGCACCACCGGCCAGACGGTTTCCAGAACCTGCACCCATCACCGCACGGCACGGACAACGTCAGCTTCTGGCGCTGGCAGTGGGAGCGCTGGCGGGCCGACCTGCCGCCCGACCGCCCGGAACGGGTCGCCCGCGAAGCCCCGGACACCGCCCTGCTGAACAGCCGCCACGGCCACCTCACGGTGACGTGGCTGGGGCATTCCACGGCGCTGTGGCAGGTCAACGGCCTGAATATCCTGACCGACCCGCACCTGGGCCCGCGCGCCTCGCCGGTGTCCTTCGCCGGCCCCGAACGCCTGACCGCCGCCCCGCTGACCGCGGCCCAACTGCCGCACATCGACGTGGTGCTGATCAGCCACAACCACTATGACCACCTGGACGAAGGCACCGTCAAGGCACTCGCCCGCCAGCCCGGTGGCTCGCCATTGTTCGTGGTGCCGCTGGGCGTGGAGCGCTGGATGGCCGACCACGGCATCACCCGCACCCAGCGCATGGACTGGTGGGACCACCGCACCCTGCCCGCCCCGGCTGGCGCCGTGACACTGCACTTCGTCCCGTCGCACCACTGGTCCAGCCGCACACCCTGGGACCGCAGCGCCACCCTGTGGGGCGGCTTTGTGGTGCAGGCCATGATGGATGGTCAGCCCGTCAGCCTGTACTTCGCCGGCGACACCGGCTACGCCCCGGATTTCGCCGAGATCGGCCGCCGATTTGGCGGGTTTGACCTGTCGATGATTCCCGTGGGCTGCTACCTGCCGCGCTGGTTCATGGCGGCCCAGCACGTCAACGAAGAAGAGGCCGTGCGCATCCACCGGGACGTGAAGAGCCGCCTGTCCATCGGTGTGCACTGGGGCACCTTCAGGCTGTGCGACGACCCCATCGACACGCCCATCGACGGCCTGCCCGCGGCCCGCGAGCGGCTGCAGGTGCCGGCGGAAGCCTTTGTGCTGCCGGTGCTGGGGCAGACGCGGGTGCTGCGGCGCGCGGTGCTAGCGGGTGAGAACCGGCCAGGCCCAGGCCAGCAGCAGTGATGCGGCGAGCAGCCAGATCACCACGATGACCACCGCCCCCACCCAGCTGCGCGGCTTGCCGGCGGCGCTGGCCATCCAGGCCTCGGCGTCCCGGCGGCACTCGGCCAGCACATCGGCCGGCAGCAGCCGCACCGCCAGCGCCACCAGCAGGGGCAGCAGGATCAGCTCGTCCAGGTAGCCCAGCACCGGGATGACGTCGGGGATGAGGTCAATCGGGCTGAGGGCATAGGCCACGACCGCCGCCCCCAGCGCCTTGGCGTACCACGGCGTGCGCGGGTGCCTGGCGGCAAACCACAGGGTGACGCCGTCGCGCTTGACGCGACGCGCCCATGAGCGTGCGCGTGCCAGGACGGTCATCGCGCAGCCTTGACGGGCCGTGGAGCCTTCGGCGGCCGGGCGCGAGTGGCGAGGGCGGCTTGCTGCGCCGGCGCCGCGGATTCGGCCAGCCAGCGCCCGATCATCTCCCGCACCACGGCCATGGCCGGTGGGAGGGTGCGGCGCGCGAGTGTGACGACCCCCAGGCGCGCCGACAGCGCCATCGGTGGCGCCATCTCCAGCGCCACCAGGCCCGGGGCGCTGGCGCGAATGGCCAGCAGCACCGCATCACTGTGCTCGGCCACCGACACCAGGCTGGCGATGTCCTCGCAGCGCACCCCCACGCCGTGCTCGGGGTGGGCGCGCGGGCCGTACAAGGCCACCAGCCCGCGCGAGACCTCCACCGACAGCGGCGAACTGGCCAGCGGGTAGGCCATGACGGCCTCGAACGTGACGGCGCGCTGACGCGCCAGGGGGTGCCCTGGCCGCACCATGAAGGCGCCAGGCAGTTCCACGGCCAGTTCCACCCGCAGGTCTGGCGAGGGCACGAGCGAACGCAAATCCACCACCAGGGCGTCCAGCGTGCGGCTGTGCAGGCGCTGCACCAGCAGCTCGGTGGCTCCGCGCGCCACTTCCACGCGCCAGCGGGGACGCAACCGGGCAACTTCCAGCAGCAGCCGCGTCATCAGCAGGACGGCCGGACCCGAGCCCATGCCAATGCTCAGGGTGGCGGCATCGCCACGGCCCTGCTGCTGTGCGCCATCGACCAGTTCGGTGGCGTCGGACACCAGCTGGCGCGCACGGGCCAGCGTCTGGCGCCCCATCGGGGTGAGCTCCACACGGCGGCCCACACGGTCGACCAGTCGCACGCCCAGGGTCTCTTCGAGGGCCTGGATGCTGCGCGACAGCGCCGGCTGGGTGACAAAGGCCTGCTCGGCCGCCTTGCTGAACGACCCGGCATCGGCCAGACAGATGAAGTGACGCAATTGGACCAGGGTCATGGCGAGGCTCCGTCACACCGGCCGGGCGTGCTCCGCCGCCCAAACCATGCGTTCAGCTCATGATAAACGCACCAACAATGCATTGGACTATCGACAACGGTCTTCCTACAGTTTGAGCACACGACATGCCCACCCCGGCCCTTCAGGAGACACGCCCCATGACGCCCACGCCCACCCGCCCCCGTCGCCGCGCCCTGCTGGGCCTGGCCACCGCCGCACTGGCCTGCGCTACCGCGCCGCTGGCACTCGCACAAAGCTTTCCCGTCAAGCCCGTGACGCTGCTGGTGCCCTACCCGGCCGGCGGCCTCTCCGACGTGATCGCCCGCATGGTTGAAAAGCCGCTGTCCCGTGCCGTTGGCCAGACGGTGATCGTCGACAACCTCGGCGGCGCGTCCGGCACCATCGCCGCCCAGCGCGTGCTGGGCGCGCCGGCCGACGGCCACGTCATCTACCAGGGTTCACCCAACGAGCTGGTACTGGCGCCCATGGCCATGGCCTCCGTCAAGTACAAGGCCGAAGACTGGCGCATGGTGCAGATCATCGGCAGCTTCCCGATGGCGGTGCTGGCCCGCAAGGGACTGCCGGCCAACACCATCGACGAACTGGTGGCGCTGGCCCGCAAGGCCTCCGCCGACGGCAAACCCCTGACCTACGCCAGCGTGGGCGTGGGCAGCCTTTACCACGTGGTCGGCGCGCACTTCGCGCACACCATCGGCGCCGAGATGACCCACGTGCCCTACAAGGGCTTCGCCCCCGCCCAGCAAGACCTCGCCGGCAACCTGGTGGACCTGGCCTTCTTCGTGGTGGATTCCCGCCTGCCCAGCTTCGTCGACCAGGGCATGTACAAGGTGCTGGCCACGCTCGCGGCATCGGGCAAGCCGGAGGCCAGGTTTCTGGAGAAGTACCCCAGCATCAACGACAGCAAGGCCATCAAGGACTTTGCCTTCGACACCTGGACAGGCTACTTCGTGCCCCGCAACACACCCGAGCCCGTGGTGCAGGCGCTGAACCGCCACCTGGCCACCGCGATGGCCGACACCGAAGCCCGTGGCAAGCGGGAGAACCTCGGTGGCCGTGTGCCGCCGATGTTCAGCCCCGCCGACGCGCAGCGTGAGTTTGAACGTCAGACACTGCGCTTCCGGACAATGGCCAGGTCCATCAAGCTGGACCCGCAATGAGCCCGCAGGCCTGACCCGACACCTTGCACCCTGCCGCACCCACCGGAGCCCCGCAGACCCGCAGACCCGATAATCGTCCCGTTTTCAGCAGGAGAGCGCTGCGCCACGGCCCGCCACCGCCGGCCGCCGCAGCCACCGAAGGCGCAAACTCCCATACACGCTCAGGTTCCGTACTGCCCATCAGCATCGCCGTCTGGAGAGAGCCCACCCCCACCGCCGCACCCCGCTGCGGCAGCGGGCGGGCCACCGAAGGAGCAAAGCCAACTGCCAATGGCGGCAGGGGCTGAATCTCTCAGGTACCGAGGACAGAGGGAGCGGCACGCCCACGCAGGCACCACTAACAGGCCGCGTGGGCACCCGTCTGTCCTTGGAGATCAAGATGAAAACCCTCGTGATGGGCGCCGGCCTGCTCGGCGTCACCTCGGCTTATTACCTGCGCCAACTCGGCCACGATGTGGTGGTGGTCGACCGCCAGGCCACTCCGGCCGCCGAAACCAGCTTTGCCAATGGCGGGCAGGTGTCCGTCAGCCATGCCGAGCCCTGGGCCAACCCCGGCGCCCCGCTCAAGCTGCTGAAGTGGCTGGGCCAGGAAGACGCCCCGCTGCTGTTTCGCCTGCGCGCCGACATGCGCCAATGGCTGTGGGGCCTGGCCTTCCTGCGTGAATGCACACCCGCCCGCACCCGCCACAACATCGAACAGATCGTGCGCCTGGGCACCTACAGCCGCACGATGCTGCAGCAACTGCGCGAGCGCTGCGGCCTGGACTACGACCAGCGCACCCAGGGCATCCTGCACTTCTACACCAGCCAGCGCGAGTTCGACAGCGCCGAAGGCCCTGCGGCGCAGATGCGTGCACTCGGCTGCGACCGGCGCGTGATCTCGGCCGACGAGGCCGTGCGGCTGGAGCCGGCGCTGGCCCACATCCGGCCGCAGCTGGCCGGCGCCACCTACACCGCCGAGGACGAATCGGGAGACGCCAACCGCTTCACGCGTACGCTGGCCGAGCGTTGCCAGGCCGACGGCGTGCAATTCCTGATGGGCCACCACATCACGGCCCTGCGGGAAGCCAGCGGCCGGATCGACCACCTGGAGGTGACCGATGCCGAAGGCCGCTACCAGCGGCTGCGCGCCGATGCCTATGTGCTGGCCACGGGCAGCTTCTCACCCCAGCTGGCCCAGCCGCTGGGCATCCGGCTGCCCATCTACCCGGCCAAGGGCTATTCGGTGACGATGCCGGTGAAGGACGCCTCCAAGGCGCACCAGGTGTCGCTGACCGATGACGAGTACAAGCTCGTCTTCTCGCGCCTGGGTGACCGCCTGCGCATCGCCGGCACCGCTGAACTCAACGGTTATGACCGCGACTTGAACCGCGTGCGCTGCGAAGCCATCGTGCGGCGCGTGGAGGAACTTTTCCCCGGTGCCGGCGACAGCTCGAAGGCCCAGTTCTGGTCAGGACTGCGGCCAGCCACGCCGAGCAACGTGCCGCTGATCGGTCGCTCGCGCCTGCCCAACCTGTACCTGAACACCGGCCATGGCACGCTGGGCTGGACACACAGCTGCGGCTCGGGCAAGAGCATCGCCCACCTGGTGAGCGGGCTGAAACCGGAAGTGGACTTTGACTTTCTGGGTGTGCCGGCCGCGACCAGGGTCAACGGCCGTCCGGTGGCGTCGGCGGGCTGAACCCGCCAGCCTGCTCAGCCTGGCGCTGCTGAGCGATCCAGTCGGAGCCTGCGCGCAGCTTCTTCGCCAGCGGCGAGCCAGGCTCCACCACGCGCCAGAACGGGGCGACCTCGGTGGCGGGCTTGCCCGCCTCGATCTCGTCCCACGCGGCTTCGGCCACGGTGCGCAGGAAGATCGCCGTGGACACCGGGCAGGCAGCATCGGCGCCGTGTGTCGCGGCCAGCTCACGGCGCATCTGCTGGATGGCGCGTGTCTCACCCGCGGGAACCTGGTTTCGCAGGTAGGCCTCGACCTCATGCGGGCAGGAGATCAGCAGACGCGCACCCGCGGGCACACCGGCAAAGTCCTTGTCCAGCACCACGGTGTGCGGTGGTTTGGCCTTCATCTTCTGGGCCCAGGTCTTCGGTTGGCATGGCATCGTTGTCACCTCTGGGCCTGCATCTTCGGGCGCCAGAACGACGCGCTCAATAATCCCCAGGAAAACCCGAATTCGACACCCCACCAACACCCACAGGACACTAGGGGCTTTTCAACCCAACCAGAAGAGCCCGCCATGGCCACCCGAAAGACCGCCGCACGCGCACCGGCCCCCACGCCCGCCACCACGCTGCTGGTGGCCTTCACAGCGACAAGGCCCGCCGGCGCTGGACGGTGGACGGCCCGCACTTCCTGGGCCACACGATCAGCCACGTGCAGGCCGACCCTCGGGCCCCGGGCACGCTGCTGGCCGCGGCACGCACTGGGCACCTCGGGCCGACGGTGTTCCGTTCCACCAACGGCGGCAAGAGCTGGGCCGAAGCCCAACGCCCACCGGCCTTCGAGAAAGCCGCCGACGGCAGCGGGCGTGTGGTCAACCACAACTTCTGGTTGACACCCGGGCACGCCAGCCAGCCGGGCCGCTGGTACGTGGGCACCTCGCCTCAGGGCATCTTCCGCAGCGACGACGGCGGCAACACCTGGGAAGGCCTGCCCGGCATCAACAGCAACCCCCAGTACCGCGCCTGGA
>JAJTDE010000272.1 GCA_021298085.1 Rubrivivax sp. | reverse complement strand
ACCACCGCCAGCGCAGACCGATTGATGTTGTCGGGGTTCAAAGCCCCTGCCAGCAGCTCGCTGCGGAGGTCGCGGATCATTTCGGCCGCCCTGCTGAACGGATGACGCGCAATCACCAGTTCATGGCTCAGCTCTTCCTCGCCCTCGGCCGTGGTCAGCGGGGTGTAGTCGTAACCGAACTGCTGGCTCAAGGCCCGCAGAACATCGTTCCCCTTGACCAAACCCAGGGCGACCGCGGCCTCGCCGAACCGCGCCTTGTGCTGCCGCTGATGGTCGAGTACACGCTTGACCTGCTCAGTGGTGAGATGACCTTGCTGCTGAAGCAACTCACCAATCAGCAGATTTCCAAAACCCTGCAGGACGGTGTGCGCAAACTGCGTTTCGTCGGAGTTCTCGATGGCCACACGCCGTGGAGGCCGCACACCGGCGCTCAAGGGCAGCATTGGCGTCACCTTGCCCGGCACTTCGATGATGGGCACGGCGGGTTTGGGGTCGTTCGACGCAGGCCCGCTCTCGATGCGGGAACCATCCTTCAACACCACCGAGATGGCTTCTGACTCTTGTGCGTCAGCGATCGCTGCCCGCGCTGGCGCAACGACCTGTGGCACCGTATCGGCTGCCGGTTCCGTGACTGCGGGTGCCGAGACGGAAGTGGTGGGGGCCGCGTCAGCGCGCTTGCCCCAGATGCGAAATAAGCTGCCCACGATTACACCTTCCTTATCGAGCGGGCTGCGCCCGAACCAAACCATGGCCGACTGGGTCTTTGGCCAGCATCAGCGGGGTCACCTTGGGAATCACTCCCAGCACACGGACCTTCAACACATCCTGGGCGTCGTCCAGGGTGCGGAAACGCCGGTCACGCCACTCCTTGAACATGGCTGTCGCCAGCGCAAGGATTGAACCCAGAACCAGGGCCACCAGGGTGTTCAGCAAGACCCGCGGTCCGGAAGGACGGCTGGGCGGAGCAGCCGCTTCCAGCAGACTGGCATTGGAGCGGTCAGTGCGGCTTTCCAGGCTGACCTGGATCTGGCGCTGCATCAGGTTCTGGTACGCAAGCCGAGTGCTTTCCACCTCGCGCTCCAGCACAGCCGCTTCGTCACGAGACTGCTTCATCCGCATGACGCGGGCCCGCTGTTCGGCAAGCGATGCATTCACCGCGCCCAAACGGCCCTGGGCGACATCACTGCTGATGGCCACACTGCTGGTCACGCGACGGGTTTCGTCCGCGATGCGACGCTGCAGTTCATCCGCGGCCACCTTCGCGTCGATGTAGGAAGGGTGTGAGGGCCCCAGGCGTTGGGCCAGTTCCTCAAGTCGAGCCTGTTGACGGTTGAGGTCTGCGGTCAGGCTGGCCAGGAGCCCGTTGTTGAGCACTTCCTGGGTATCACTTCCCTTGGTGCGTGCCTGTGCATCCCGGTTGCGCGCCTCGGCTGCAACGGCTTGCAGGGCGACCTGCTGGCTGCTGAGCTCCTGCAAGCGCGACATCTCGACGTCGTAGCGCTCATCGGTCGCCACGAGGCCGTTGCGTTGCTGGTACTCCGACAGTTTGGCCTGCGCCGCCTCGTAGGCCTCCTTGGCTGCACGGGCCTGGGTGTCAAAGAAGGTTCCGGACTGACGAGCCGGCTCGTTACGCAACTGGACACTGGTGGCGATGTAGGACTCGGCAAACGCATTGGCCAGCGCGGCCGCAAAACCCGGGTCAGGCGACGTAAAGGTGATGTTCAGTGCGCCACTGTCCTTCGTGGGGCGAATGTCGAGTCGATCCCTGTCGCGCAAGAGCTCGACAAGCCAAGCCTCGTACGTCGTCGTGGCCGCGGCGCTGGAGTCGGCATACTCGGCGCGCAGGCCTTCGTTATCACGCAGCCGCAGGCGGTCGATGACCTGCTGTACCACCCGGCCACTGCGGATGACGTCGACTTGGGTGACCACGAAGCTGATGGGCACCACACCACCAAAATTCTGGCCCGTGATCGGGTCAGAGTTCTTGAAGTCCAGGAGCACCGTCGCCGTTGAACTGTACTGTTTGGGCAACCAGAGCGTGACCCCCACGATGCCGCCAAAGATCAGCGTAAACACGACGGTGGCAGCCAGCCAGCGCGCTCGCAAGATGGCGAGAATTTGCGTAAAAGTCATGGCTTGTGAGTGGGGTGAATTGAAAATGAAACAGGGCGTCGAACCTTCATTCGACGCCCTGTTGATGATATCGACGGGGGCTGTTTGGGCTACCCTGGATTCAGGGTTCAGGGGCCCCTAGAACGCAGTGCAGTCAGCAGGCTCCGCGACCCGTGGTTACGACAAGCACCGTTCGACACAGGATGCTGGCGTCCAGCAGGAGCGAGCGGTTGTCGACGTAATAGCGGTCCAGCTCGACGCGCTCGGCATAGCTCAGTTCGTTGCGACCGCTCACCTGCCACAACCCAGTGACGCCTGGCGTCACGCTGAGGTAATGCCAACGCGCTGAACCGTAGCGACGCAGCTCCTGCGCGATGATTGGCCGAGGGCCTACCAGACGCATCTCGCCTTTCAGGACGTTGAAGAGCTGGGGCAACTCGTCCAGGCTGCTGCGGCGAAGGAAGCGCCCAGTGCGGGTCACCCGGGGGTCATTGCTCAGCTTGAAGTCACGCTCCCACTCGGCGCGGGCCTGAACGTCGCTGGCCAGCAGCTCGGCCAGCCTCTGTGGAGCGTCGACGCGCATCGAACGGAACTTCAGGACCTTGATCAGGCGACCACCGCGCCCAACGCGGTAGTGGCCAAAGAACACGGGGCCAGGGTCAGTGATGCGAATGGCCAGGAGCACCGCCAACAGGACGGGCGACAACACCAACACCAGAAACAATGCAACGAGACGGTTCAATGCGTCGTAAGCGGCCTCCCGCAACGCGACGGAGCGAGGCTGCTGGACAATGGGGATCAGCGATGTACTTCGGTCGGAACTTCGAAAGTTCTCATAGATCATTGAAAGCCTCTCTGGTACTTGATAGCCGGCTCAGCGCTGTTGTCTGTGACACGAAAAAAGTAGTGCCCGGTTTGCGCGTGACATGCTTTGCACTCTAGGAGGGAGGTCACCAAAAAAGGCCCCCGCGGTTGCGGGTCACCACCCCCTCAAGCAGGCGTCTCGAGCCTGTTTAGAGGGCATGCAGCTCTGGCGTTGGCAGCTCTGAAGAGGTATTCGTCTGCGAGGCCCTGATCTGTTGTCGGATGGCTGCCCATTGAGAGTTCCGGAGAGCCTGTTTCAGCGGGTGACTAACCACCTTTCGGATGACCCATTCGGGGGTTGTAGAGACCGACGTCTACGTGTAGCTAACGCTCATTCATCGCGGACTAAGGCGATGTCTCGACGGTCAGGCGTGTGCGGGGCGATGGCGGTGTCGCGATAGCCAGCCAAAGGCACCCAAACCCAACAGCGCCAAGGCCAGTGCAGGCGGTTCTGGCACCGCCGCCACTTGGACGTTCAACGCGTTGTACGACTGGATGAACGAACGGCCGCCCGGCACATCGCCTGGCACCGTCGCATACAGCGCCACCGACTGGTTGACGCCTGACCCCGACAGAGGACCCCGGCGGCCACCCAAACTCCCCCACTGATGGCCACCTCAAACTCCCCCACCTGAGTTGATCGGGGACAGGGGGTCAAGGCCGGCGCCGC
>JAJTDE010000109.1 GCA_021298085.1 Rubrivivax sp. | reverse complement strand
CTCGAACGTCGGGTACACACCGTGCAGCGTCAGGAACAGCGCCACCACCAGCACCGAGCCCACCATCAGCCCCCAGAAGCAGCGCACCTCGATGTCGCGCCACAGGACGTTCAGCGAACGCCGTTTCACGGCCACGAAGTACAGCGCAAAGTTGATGCCGGCCAGCATCATGAAGAAGATGGCCACGCCCTCGATCAACGGTGAGTTGAACTGGCCAAAGCTGGCGTCGTACGAGGAAAAGCCGCCCAGCCCCATGGTGCTGCACATGTGCATGAAGGCGTCAGCCCAGTTCATGCCGGCGGCACGGTAGGCCAGGCAGCAGCAGATGGCCGTCACGAAATAGACCGCCCACAGGCCGCGCGCCGTCTCCGCAATGCGCGGCGTGAGCTTCTGGTCCTTCATGGGGCCGGCGGTCTCGGAGTTGAACAGCTGCGCGCCGCCCACGCCCAGAAGCGGCAGGATGGCCACCACCAGCACGATGATGCCCATGCCACCAATCAGCACCATGAAGCAGCGCCAGACGTTGACCGACAGGGGCAGCTTCTCCAGCCCCGTGAGCACCGTGGCACCGGTGGTGGTGAGGCCGCTCATGGCCTCGAAATAGGCGTCGGTGACGCTCAGGCCGTCGATGGCCAGCATCATCGGCAGCGCGCCAAAGGCCGGCAGCAGTGACCACGTCAGGGTGACCAGCAGAAAACCATCGCGGGGCTGCAGTTCCTGGCGCACACGCCGCGCGGGCAGGGTCATGCCCAGGCCGCAGGCCGCGGTGACGGCGGCGCTGATGAGGAAGGCACGCTCGGCCGGGTCGTGTTGCGACAGCGCAAAGCCCAGCGGTACCAGCATCAGCACCGCAAACACCATCACGATGCGCCCCACCAACCCGACCACGGCCCACTGCGTCATGGCCGGCATGCTAGCGGGCGCCGAGGGCCTGTCTGGCGCCGTCTGGCGCCGTTGTTGCTGAGGCGCCACCGCGTCGGGCCACCTGCAGGTAGTGGACCTTGCGGTGGGCCTCGCCGTTGACAATCAGCCCCATGAGCGTTTCATTCCTGACACGGCTGCGTCTGCGCCTCAGAGACCTCGGCCCGGCCCACCCCGGGCCCCCCATGCCGGGCAGCGTCGTCTGGGCCATGAACCTGGGCGGCGATGACGTGCATATCCAGGGCCAGCACTGGTGGGGGCAGGCGAAGGCCGAGGCCCACGGTCTGCAGAGCCCCGGCGCCAAGCCCGTGCGCGTGCCAGTGTTGCCCAAACCGCATGCCGGGCCCGCCTGGCGGCAGATGCTGGGCAGCGCCTTGTGCCAACCTCAGACGCTGCGGCTGAGCGTGCCGGTGCCAGAGGGCCCCCACGGCGTGGTGCTGTGGCTGGCCGAAAACTGGCAGTCCCGGTGGCATTCGCTGAGCCTGAGCATCGACGGGCAGCCGGTGGCGCACGGCCTGGGTGACCTGCCGCTGGGCGGCTGGGAATCCTGCGGGCCTTACCCCATCAATGGCCCAGCCCGCCGCATCGAGCTGCGGTTGGACACCGGCAAGCCGACGGTGGATGCGCACCTGATGGGCCTGAGCCTGCTGCGGCTCTGAGGCGCCAGGCCTGAGGCGTACGCTCAGGCCTGTGCGGCCGTGGCCGCGGTGTCGCGCCGGTCCAGGTCTTCAACGGCTGACCTCAGCCACAGCAGCATCAGCAAGGCCGGCACCGCCAGCACCACCGACACCAGGAAGAAACTGGGCCAGCCGATGCTCTCGGCCAGCACACCGGCCAGCGGCCCCACCCACACCCGCCCCACGGCAGCCAGCGCCGACAGCAGCGCATATTGCGTGGCCGTGAAACGCTGCTGGCACAAGGCCATCTGGAAGGCCACGTGGGCGGCGGTGCCCATGCCGCCGCTGAGGTTGTCAAAGGCCACGGCCGACAGCAGTGCGCCGTCCACCTGCGTGGCCGCGGTGATCTTCACGAAGCCCCAGTCGAAGGCCGGCAGCACCATCGCGCCGATGCTGCCCTTGCCCCCGGTGGCCAGCCACCAGAAGCCGAAGTTGCTGAGCAGCTGCAACACCCCGAACACCATCAGGCTGCGCCACAGGCCCAGCCTGAACATCAGGGCGCCGCCCAGCAGCGCGCCAAAGATGGTCAGCCACAGGCCGATCACCTTGTTGACCACACCCACCTCGGCGGCCGGGTAGCCCATGCCTGTCAACAGGAAGGGCGTCATCAGGCTCACCGCAAAGGCATCGCCGATCTTGTAGAGGATGATGAACACCAGGAACGCGGCGGCGCCACGGATGCTGAAGTAGCTGCGCAGGCCGTCCAGCAGCGGGTCAAAGCGGGCCTTGCGGGCGGCCCACACCACCATCGGCAGCGTCACCAGGATGCCCGCCAGCAGCGCCAGCAGGTCTGCCCAGCGCTGCTGCAGGGCGGGCTTGAGGGTGCTGCCCTCGAATACCGGGGCCAGCAGCGTCTGGGCGGCTGGCTGGCCGAAGCGGCGGGTGAGTTCCACGCCCATCGCCACCGCCGCCACCACGGCTGCAAAACCGGCCAGGTCTTGCCAGGCGCTTCGGCGCTTGGGCGCCGTGGCACCGCCGGCGGGGGTGTCCTCGGGCAGGTCTGGCAGGTCTGGCAGGCGGGGCAGGAGGGCCAGGCTGACCACCGCCAGGCCCACCATCAGCCAGGCCATGAAGCGGTAGACCTCGGGCCATGTCCAGCCGCCGCCTTGCACCGAGTCTGTCCAGATCAGCGTCACGCCGCCCGACAGGATCATGGCAAAGCGGTAACCCATCACCGCCAGCGACGCCCCCAGGCCGCGCTCGGCCGGGCTCAGCACATCGGTGCGGTAGGCGTCGATGACGATGTCCTGGCTGGCCGACAGAAACGCGATGGTCAGGCCCAGCATCGCAAAGGCCGTCAACGAGGCCTTCGGCGACATCTGCGCAATCGCCAGCAGTGCCAGCGCCAGCAGCAGCTGCGTCACCAGCAGCCAGCCGCGGCGGCGCCACCAGCCGCCCGCATCGAAGCGGTCCATCAGCGGTGCCCAGATGAACTTGAAGGTGTAGGGCACCCCCACCAGCGTCAGGAAGCCGATGTCCGACAAGGACAGGCCTTCGGTGGTCAGCCAGGCCTGCATGGCCTGCCCCGTCAGCGCCAGCGGCAGGCCGGAGGCAAACCCCAGCAGCGTGACTGCCACCAGCCGGTGCAGGGAAGTCCAGGTCAGGCGGGGGCGCGCGGGGTCAGCGGTCAGGTGCATCGTCAGGCCAGTGTCTTGTGCAGGAAGCTGCGGGTCCAGCCTGCGGGGTGATCGGGGAGTTCGCCGAATACGCGATAACCCAGGCGCTCGTAGAAGCCGCGGGCGCCGAAGATGGTGTCCACCCAGGCCGCATGGCAGCCGCGGGCGCGGGCTTCGGTTTCAGCGCAGCGCATCAGGTCGCGGCCCAGCCCTTGCTGGCGGGCATCCGCCGGCACGGCCAGCAGCTGGGTGTAGAGCCAGCCGTACGCCGTGTGGCCCCACAGCCCGCCGACGACCTCGCCCTCGGCGTTGCGCAGCGCGACGGCCAGCGTCTGGAAGCCGCTGGGGCCGGACAGGCTGTCGTTGAAGGCCTTCAGCGGGGCCTGGATGGCGGCGCGCAGGGCGTCGTCTGGGTGTGGGGCGAGTTCGATGCGCATGAGGGTCAACCGGCCGGGTTGTGGCGGCGGGCCGGCGCCGCAGGCGTCTCGGCCGGCAGCAGGGCCAGGCCCGGCGGCACCTGCGAGAGCCTGACAAACTGCAGGCCGCGCTGCTGCAAGGCGGGCAACGCCGCGGCCAGGCCTTCCGCAGTGCCACCCGCGGGCTTGTTCATGTGGGCCAGGATGACGTCACCCGCCTGGGCCGCCAGCAGCCGCCGCTCCACGGTGGCGGCCGCGGCCGTGGCGCCGTCGTCGGCATTCAGGCTGTAGCCGGCCACCCGCAGGCCCCGCTGCGCGATCAGCTGCAGGCTGGCGGCGTCGTAACGGGCGCCTGCGCCGCGGAACCAGCGCGGCGCCGGCTGGCCGGTGGCCGTGATGGCTGCTGCACCGCCGTTGATCTCGCGTTCAACACCGGCCAGGTCGGCCGGGCCGTGCATGCCGTACAGCGTGGCACCCACCAGGGCGGGGCGGTGTTCCGCGCCATGGTTCTCGAGCTCGAAGAGGGTGGGATGGGCCAGCAGGGTGCGCAGGCCCTGCGGGTTGCCGCGCAGCCAGCGGGCGGTGGTGAAGACGGTGGCCGCCACCCGGCGCTGGATCAGGGTGTCGATCAGCGTGTGGTCGAAGGCGCCGCCACAGGCGTCCAGGGTCAGGGCCACCGCCAGCGGCGGGAGCGTCTCAGCTCTCGGCAGGCGGTGCCGGGGTTCCACGCCGGGCAGGGCCAACGCAGACCACGCCAGCCCGGGGCCCGTCGAGCCACACAGGCAGCCCAGCAGGCGGGCGCCGGCCTGACGTCGGTTGGGGGAGGGCGCTTCCATTCCGCCAGACGATAGCAAAAGCCCGCGTATGCACCCATGCGATGGCCGTGCTGGCACCCGCTACAGTCGAGGACCATCAGGCGTGTGCTGCGTTGGCTGGCACGCCCCTCATACCAGGAGCACCCCGATGAACGCACCCCTGCCTTCGACCGCCTTGCTGCCCGCCCTGGACGGCGTGCGCGCCCAGGAAGACGAGATGATCGCCATCCGCCGCCAGATCCATGAGCGGCCGGAGCTGGCCTACGAAGAACATGCCACGGCCGACCTGGTGGCTGAACGCCTGGCGCGCTGGGGCTACGAGGTGCACCGCGGCCTGGGCGGCACTGGCGTGGTGGGCACCCTGCGCGTGGGCAGCTCGGCGCGGCGCATCGGGCTGCGGGCCGACATGGACGCCCTGCCCATTGCCGAGACCAGCGGCAAGCCCTGGGCCAGCAAGGTTTTCGGCAAGATGCACGCCTGCGGCCACGATGGCCATACCGCCATGCTGCTGTCGGCGGCGCGTCACCTGGCGGCCACCCGTCAGTTCGACGGCACGCTGCACATGGTCTTCCAGCCGGCCGAAGAGGGCCTGGCCGGCGCCCGCAAGATGATCGAAGACGGCTTTTTTGACCTCTTCCCCTGCGACGCCATGTTTGGCATGCATAACGCCCCCGGCAAGCCGGCAGGCAAGTTCCAGGCCATTCCGGGTTTTGCGATGGCCAGCTCCGACACCTGCATCATCCGCGTGCTGGGCAAGGGCGGCCATGGCGCCATGCCGCACCTGGCGGTAGACCCGGTGGTGGTGGGCAGCTCCATCGTGATGGCGCTGCAGACCATCGTCGCCCGCAACGTGCCCTCGCTGCAGATGGGCATCGTCACCGTCGGCGCCTTCCTGGCCGGTGACGCGCCCAACGTCATCCCGGGCACGGCCGAGCTGCGCCTGACGGTGCGCGCCTTCAACCCCGACATCCGCAACCTGCTGGAACGCCGCATCGGCGAGATCGCCCGCGCGCAGGCCGAAAGCTACGGCGCCCGCGCCGAGGTCGATTACCAGCGCCGCTACCCGGTGCTGCACAACCACAGCCAGGAAACCGCCTTCTGCGAACAGGTGGTGCGCGATTGGCTGGGCGAAGACGCCGTGCTGCCCTCCACCGAACCCATCACCGGCAGCGAAGACTTTGCCTTCTTCTTGGAAAAGGTGCCGGGCTGCTACATCTTCATCGGCAACGGTGAGGGCGAGGAAGGCGGCTGCATGGTCCACAACCCGGCCTACGACTTCAACGACCGGGTCTTGAGCACCGGCGCCAGCTACTGGGTGCGCCTGGCGGAAACCTGGCTGAAAGCGGCCTGATACCCACCGGCAGTCGGCTGCATGGCGCGAGCCCCCACACGCCCTGCAGCACCCCCTGGCCCATCCCCTGAGTTGACCTGAGAGAACCTGATGCGTGTGATCCGCCAGTGGCTGTGTGTGTGCTGGGCCGCGATGGCCCTGGTGGGGGCGGGGCCTGCGGGTGCGCAGGCGCTGCGCCCGGTGAGCGATGTCGAAGGCATCCAGGAATACCGCCTGCCCAACGGGCTGCAGGTGCTGGTGGCGCAGGATGACTCCAAACCCACCACCACCGTCAACCTGACGTACCGCGTCGGCAGCCGGCACGAAAACTACGGTGAGACCGGCATGGCGCACCTGCTGGAGCACCTGCTGTTCAAGGGCAGCAAGCGCCACCCGCTGGCCTGGGCCGAATTCAACAAGCGCGGCCTGCGCGCCAACGGCACCACCTGGTACGACCGCACCAACTACTTCGCGAGCTTCTCCGCCAACGAATCCAACCTGGCCTGGTACATCGATTGGCTGGCCGATTCGATGACCAACAGCTTCATCGCCCGCAAGGACCTCAACACCGAGATGACGGTGGTGCGCAACGAGTGGGAGATGGGCGAGAACAGCCCCGACCGCGTGCTCTGGGAAAAGGCGATGGCCTCCCACTACCAGTGGCACAACTACGGCAAGACCACCATCGGCGCGCGCGCCGACGTCGAGAACGTCGACATCGGCCGCCTGCAGGCCTTTTACCGCCTCTATTACCAGCCCGACAACGCCACGCTGATCGTCACCGGCAAGTTTGACGCGACGCGCACCCTGGCCCTGATCCAGAAGCACTTTGGTGCCATCCCCAAGCCGCGGCGCGTGCTGCCCCGGCTCTACACCATCGAACCCACGCAGGACGGCGAGCGCCAGGTCACCTTGCGCCGCACCGGGGGCACACCGCAGCTGATGACCCTGTACCACGGCGTGCCCGGCGCCCACCCTGACCACACTGCGCTGGAGCTGCTGTCCAGCATCATGGGCGAGGCACCGGCCGGGCGCCTGCACAAGCGGCTCACGGAAGCCAACCTGGCCGCGTCCACCTACGGCTGGACACCGCCGCTGCACGACCCGGGTTTCATCACCTTCGGCGCCTCGCTGGCACCCACGCACGACCTGAAAGCCGCCACCGACGCGATGCTGGCGACGCTGGAGTCGGTCAAGACCGAACCCATCACCGCCGACGAACTGGAGCGCGCCCGCACCAAGTACCTCAAGGGCTGGGAGCTGCAGTTTTCCAACCCCGAGCAGGTGGGCGTCGCCTTGTCGGAATACGTGGCCCTGGGTGACTGGCGCCTGTTCTTCCTGGCCCGTGACCGTGCCGCCGCCATCACGTTGGCCGAAGTGCAGCGCGTGGCCGAACAGCGCCTGCTGCCCGCCAACCGCACGCTCGCCACCTACGTGCCCACCGCGAAGCCCCTGCGGGCGCCGGAACCGGCGTTTGTGGACCTCGCCGCGCAGATGAAGGGTTTTGTCGCCAAGCCCTCGGCCGCGGCTGTCGCCCGATTCGACCCATCGCCCGCCAACATCGACCAGCGCACCGAGCGCGGCCGCCTGCCAGCACCGGCCCAAGGCGTGCAGTTCGCCTTGCTGAACAAGCCCACGCGCGGCCAGGCCGTGCAGGCCACCCTGGTGCTGCGGGGCGGCAACCTGCAGGCCTTCCAAGGCCAGGCCGAGGTGGCCGGCCTGATGGCCGCCATGCTGGACAAGGGCACGGCCCGCCTGAGCCGTCAGCAGGTCAGCGACAGGCTGGACGCACTGCGTGCGCAGATCGGCATCTATTTCGGGTTCAACGAGCCTGGCACCTTGACGGTGGGCATGGAGACGCGCCGCGAACACCTGCCCGCGCTCATCGAGCTGGTGGGCGAGCTGCTGCGACAGCCGACGTTCGAGCCGGCCGTGCTGGACGAGCTGAAGCGTCAGTCTCTGGCGGGTATCGAGGCCCAGCGCAAGGAGCCTGAAGCCCTGCTGGACGACACGCTGTACCGGCTGGAAACGCCCTACCAGCGCGGCGACATCCGCCATTTCCGCAGCTTTGACGAACGGGTGGCCGACATCAACGCCGTCACCCCGGCGGCGTTGCAGGCGTTGCACCGGCTGGTGGTGGGCGGCAGCCGCGTCGAGCTGGCCGTGGTGGGTGACTTTGACCCGGCCGCGCTGAAGGCGGCCGCCGGGCGCGCACTGGGCAACTGGCCAACCGCCGTGCCCTACGAGCGGGTGCCTTACCTGAGCCGCACCCTGAAGCCGCAGCGCCTGCAGCTGAAGACACCCGACAAGCAGAACGCGGTGATGACGGCCGTGCTGCCGCTGGCGATCAATGAACGTTCACCCGATTACCCCGCGCTGATGCTGGCGAACTACCTGTTGGGCAATGGCGGCAACTCACGGCTGTGGGTGCGCATCCGCGAACGTGAGGGCCTGTCGTACGACGTCTATTCGACGATCGGTTGGGACACGCTGGACCAGAACAGCTGGTGGATCGGTGGGGCCATCTTTGCGCCGGGCAACCGTGCCAAGGTCGAGGCGGCCTACCGCGAAGAGCTGGACCGCGTCAGGCGTGACGGCTTCACGCAGAAGGAGCTGGCCGAGGGCAAGCAGGGGCTGCTGTCATTCCGTGCACTGTCGCGCGCGCAGGACGGCAACCTGGCCGCCGGCTGGGCCCGCAACCTTGACCTCGGCCGCAGCTTTGCCCGTGCCGCCGAGGTGGATGCCCAGCTTGGGCAGCTGACGCTGCAGCAGGTCAACGACGCGCTGCGCCGCCACATCGACCCGACCCGCATCGTCTGGGGCGTGGCAGGGGACTTCAAGGACTGAACAGTCTGAAACCAGCACCGCAGCCGCCCGATCTGCGACAAATCGACACAACCCCCCCTGTAGAGACCAACAGTTCTGCCGATTCACCCGCTGATGCCGGGACGATAGTTCCAGCACGCCACCGCCCTTCGGGGCTATCGGCCCAACCGGCTGCACCGCCCCAGGTGCACCCGGTGACGGCACAGCTGCTGCAAAACGCCATGGAACTGTTGAAGCTCTTCAAGCGCTCTGAACCCACACCGGCTGCTTCCGCGCAGCCGGCACGCACTGCCTCCGCCGCGGCAGCCCCTCAGCCCGGCCCCGCGTTGCGCCAATCCGGTACCCCAGCGGCCCCTGCGCCGCATCCGGCCTGGCGTTTGCAGCCTCTGCCGCCCGAACTGGCCGCGTTCAGGCCGGTGCAGGCCGCCCAGCTGGACGGCAACCGCAAGCAGGGCCTGATCAAGGTGTTTCAGAACATTCCGAGGCCGCCCAAGCTGCTGCACAAGCTGCTGTCGCCAGACTTCGTGGAGCGTGCCAGCAGCTCTGAGCTGGCCGACCTGATCGCGGCCGAGCCGCTGCTGGCCGCGCAGCTGCTCAAGGCCATCAATTCGCCGATGTACGGCCTGCGCTCGCCCATCACCAGCATCGACCAGGCCGTCAGCCTGCTGGGCCTGACGGCGGTTCGCAGCCTGTGCATGCGCTACCTGCTGATCACCTCCTTCAAGGCCGACAGCCCGCAGCGCAAGCAGATCCTGGACGCCACCTGGCAGGCCAGTGCGCTGGCCAGCGACATCACGCTGCGCCTGGCGCAGAGCCTGGGCTACATGGACACCGGTTCGCTGGTGAGCCAGGTGGTGCTGACCTTCCTGGGCCGACTGGCCACGGCCTCGGGCATGCCCCGCGGCCTGCTGTCGCAGGTGCCCTCGCGCGGCATGCTGGCCAGGACCCAGGCCGAGCAGAACCTGTTTGGCCTGTCGTCGGCCGAGATCGGCCGCCTGCTGATGCAGGACTGGGGCCTGCCGCCCGCGGTGTCTGACGAGGCTGCCGAGGTGGACGCCGTGCTGTTTGCGCCCTATGCCGCCTGGGAACCCGTCAGGGCCAGCCGCCTGGGGCTGTGCTACCTGGGCGCGCGCCTGGGTGAACGTCTGGCCTTCGAGCCCGACAACCGCCTGGAGACCTTCGACTTCATGGCCGACCCGGACCCTGAGCTCTACCACGTGCGGGCCTACACCGAACACCCGGCCTTTGCCGGCGTCGAGGCCCAGCTGAAGAGCCCGCATTTCATCGCCGCCATCCAGCGCACGCGCGAAGCGTCCAGCATGTAGCCGATTTACGGCCCCTTACGACTTGGGGCCGTCACGCGCTCAGCTTGGTCACTGGGCTGCCGAAACATCCTGAAGACGGGTCGGCAACCGGCCGCACCCGGGCAACGTTAAAGCGGGTGATGGGTCATGATCCTGGAAGCCTTCAAGCGCTGGCTACAGCGTCCGTCGGACGCGGGTTTTGATGCCACGGGTCTGGAGCACTGGGCCGAGGAACGAAAGTTTGTCTGGCGCCGTGTCCGTGACGAGCAGGGCTTCGTGATCGAGGGTCGGCAGGGTTCATTGCCCTGGCGCATGGAGTGGGGAAGCCCCCAGCGCGCCTACTTCAGCGGCGCCGAGCTTCGCCTGCGGGCGGATGCGGCCGTCCCGCCGGAACTGCACGCGCTGCTGATCACGCGGCGGCTGCAGGAACGGCTGGAGGCCGAGGTCTTCGACCACTTTGTGGGCGATCTGCAGACCCGCGTCGACACGCGCATTCCCCCGGAAGTGCGTTGGTTGATGATCTACAGCCCTGTGCCGGCCGGTTCACACTTTCCCCTGAAGGAGCGCTGGACGGCGGTGAGCAATGTCAAGGCCTGGATGGACGGCTGGTTGTCCAGCCCGTTGGGCAAGGAACTGATGCACAGCAGCGTGACCACCGAAGAGCCCACGGTGCTGATGATCGCGCGCAGCCGTCTGACCTTGCGCACCCAGATGCCGCACCCTGACGTTGAGCAGGTGGAAGCGGCGATCCGCGTCTTCGAGACGGCACTGCGCGAGGCGCGTCGCACCGCGGCGACGGGCTGTGAAGGCACCGATCAGCAAGCCACCCAGCCGGGCATGTTCTCACCCGCTGCGCAGGTGACGGAAATGAATTCCGAGCACCTGGACTTCCACTGAGCGGCTGGCGCGGCGCTGCCTCCCCGGCGCCGGCCGCTCAGCGCGCTGGCATGGGGCTGTGGCGGCCCAGTTCGATCTTGGCGATGGCATTGCGGTGCACTTCGTCGGGGCCATCGGCGAAGCGCAGCGTGCGTGCCTGCACGTAAAAGTAGGCCAGCGGGAAATCCTGGCTCAGGCCGGCACCGCCGTGCACCTGGATGGCCCAGTCGATGACTTGGCAGGCCACGTTGGGTGCCACCACCTTGATCATCGCGATCTCGGCCTTGGCGGCCTTGTTGCCGGCGGTGTCCATCATCCACGCCGCCTTCAGCGTGAGCAGGCGGGCCTGCTCGATCATGCAGCGGGCCTCGGCAATGCGTTCCTGCGTGACCGTCTGCTGGGCGACGGTCTTTCCAAACGCCACCCGTGAACTGGCGCGTGTGCACATCATTTCGAGGGCACGCTCGGCCAAACCGATCAGGCGCATGCAATGGTGGATGCGGCCGGGGCCCAGGCGCCCCTGGGCGATCTCGAAGCCGCGGCCTTCGCCCAGCAGCAGGTTGCTGGCCGGCACCACCACGTTGTTGAAGTCGACCTCCATGTGGCCGTGCGGGGCGTCGTCGTAGCCCATCACGCTCAAGGGCCGCATCACCGTGATGCCCGGGGTGTCCATGGGCACGAGGATCATCGACTGCTGGGTGTGGCGCGGGGCGCCAGGGTCCGTCTTGCCCATGAAGATGAGGACCTTGCAGCGCGGGTCACCAGCGCCGCTGGTCCACCACTTGCGGCCGTTGATGACGTAGGTGTCGCCCTGGCGCTCGATGCGGGCTTCGATGTTGGTGGCGTCGGACGAGGCGACGGCCGGTTCCGTCATGGCAAAGCCGCTGCGGATCTCGCCGGCCAGCAGCGGCTTCAGCCAACGTTCCTGGTGCTCGGGCGAGCCATAGCGAACCAGCACTTCCATGTTGCCGGTGTCGGGTGCCGAGCAGTTGAAGACCTCTGGAGCCCATGGCACGCGGCCCATCAGTTCTGCCAGCGGCGCGTACTCCTGGTTGCTGAGGCCGGCACCCTGCGTGCTTTCCGGCAGGAACAGGTTCCACAGCCCGGCGGCCCGTGCCTTGGGCTTGAGCGATTCGATGACCTCCAGCGGTGTCCAGCGCTTGCCCGCTCGGGTGTTGGCCTCCAGCTCGGCCCACCAGGCACCTTCAGCCGGGAAGACATGCTCCTGCATGAAGGCGTCAACACGCTGACGCAGCGCTTCGGTCTTGGGTGAGTAGCTGAAGTCCATGGGCTTCCCGCGGTAAGGGGTGGTGGAGGGGCGAGGCCGTTACTCAGGCCGACGCTTGTGCAAAGTGCCAGCCGAGATCTGCCAGCGGCCGAGCGCCGGCGCCGGCCGCCTTGGCCTCGGCGCTGGCCGCGGTGCCGTCGACCACACGCCGGGCAATGCCCTGCAGGATGGCCGCCAGCCGGAACAGGTTGTAGGCCAGATAGAAGTTCCAGTCTGCCGCCAACGCGACAGCGTCGAAGCGGCCGTCCATGCGCGACACATATCGCTGCACATAAGCGGATTCGAGCGGAATGCCCAGGGCTTCAGGGTCCAGCCCACCGATGCCGCGGCCCATGGTGTGCGGGATGTGCCAAGTCATGCAGTGGTAGCTGAAATCGGCCAGCGGGTGCCCGATGGTGGAGAGCTCCCAGTCCAGCACGGCCAGGATGCGGGGCTCGCTCGGGTGGAAGATGACGTTGTCCAGCCGGTAGTCACCGTGCACGATGCTGGGCCGTGAATCGTCGAGGGCACTGGCCGGCAGGTGCGTGGGCAACCAGTCGATCAGCCGGTCCATCGCATCGATGGGTTCGGTGACGGAGGCCAGGTACTGCTTGCTCCAGCGGGTGATCTGGCGCTCAAAGTAGTTGCCGGGCCGGCCGTAATCGGCCAGGCCCACCGAGGCCGGGTCCAGGCGGTGCAGGGCGGCCAGCACCCGGTTGAGTTCGTCGTAGTAGGCGGCGCGGCTGCTGCGCGGCAAGGAACTGAGGGCTTGGTCCCAGAGCACTCGCCCGGCCACGAACTCCATCACGTAGAAGGCGCGCCCGATGATGGTTTCGTCGTCGCACAGGGCGTCCATGCGGGCCACCGGTACGTCAGTGCCGGCCAACGCGCGCATCACGCGGTATTCCCGTTCGATGGCGTGGGCCGAGGGCAGCAGCCGGGCCACCGGACCGGGCTTGCTGCGCATCACCCACGCTCGCTGCCCTGACTTCAGCAGGTAGGTGGGGTTGCTCTGACCGCCCTTGAACTGCTCAACCTGCAGCGGTGCGTCAACGCCTTCCACGTGCTGCTGCAGCCAGGCGTGCAGCGCCGCGGTGTCGAAGGCATGGCTGGCGGCCATGGGTCGTGTGCCGGTGAAGGCTTCCATGCGGGTCTCCGTGTGTCCGGTGGCGGGCTGCAGCGCTGGCGTGTCAGCGTTCGGCCAGGGCCATGAGTTTGTCGCGAGAAAGCACCACCAGCCGGGTGGGCTCCACCCGCAGCGCACCTTCGCGCTCGAAGCCCTTGAGTTCCTGGTTCACGCGCTGCCGGGACGCACCCAGCAGCTGGGCGATGTCTTCCTGGGCCAGCTGCAGGCCGATGCGGGTTTCGGTGCCGTCCTGCACGCCGTAAGCCCGCGCCAGCAGCAGCAGCTGCCGCGCCAGCCGTGCCTGCAGCGGCCGGGTGTTGAGGTCTTCGAAGTGTTCAAACATCAGGCGCAGGCGGCGGCAGTTCAGGCGAAGCAAGGCTTCGTAGAGCTCCACATGCTGCGCGAGCAGCGCGTGAAAGTCTGTCTTGTTGATGACAAGCAGCGTGGTTTCGCCGTGGGCGTCGGCATCGTGGGTGCGGGGCAGGCCGTCAAACAGCGCGATGTCGCCGAACCAGGTGCCGGGCTCGGCATAGGTGAGGGTGACTTGCTTGCCGGCGAGCGAGACGGTGCTGATCCTGACCGCCCCCTTGGCCACGCCGCACCATTCCTCGGCATGGGCGCCCCGGCTGGCCAGCACGGCACCGTCACGCAGGCGCCGCACCCGGGCGCGCGAGACGATGGCGTCGCGCAGTGAGGACGAGAGTTTGGCGAACCAGGCGCCTTGGTCGATGGCTTGTCGCTCGGTGGGACTCAGTTCCGTGGACGAACTCATGCAGCGGGATCCGGGCTGAAAAAAGATGGGGATGGACAGTTACGAGCGCTCACGATATGCCGGGTATGGGCCGGAAACCCGGCCAATTCCGCCTGA
>JAJTDE010000108.1 GCA_021298085.1 Rubrivivax sp. | reverse complement strand
GCAGCGCCAGGCCTCCGCCGGCCAGCAGCAGCTGGCGGCGTTGGAGGGAGCAGGGCGGCCGACGGTCAGACAAGGGGTTCACTCCGCACGATCAGACTGGACATGACAGGGGGGGATCATGCCGTCTGTAACGGGCAGTTACGCCGATCAACGCCAGCTGACGACACAGCGTGCGTGAAATCTTGGCCGGTTTGCGCGGCGAGCAACAGGCCTAGGAACCGCCATTCGTGGATGAAACCGGTCTGCCCCCCTTGTTTCGCAGTGCATCGGCTGACAACGGGCAGGGCGGCTGTTGCGTGGCAGCCACGCCGTGCGTCGGACGTTAGAGCGAGAGCCGGCCGGCGTAGCCGGTCATCTCCAGGTAACCCCTGCCCACCTGCTGGCTGCGGGCGTCGATCAGACCGGCCAGGCCTTCCCAGTAGGTGGTGCCAGTGGTGTTGCGGCTGTCCAGTTCCTGCGAGGGTGCCAGTGCGCGAACAGTCCATTCGCCAGCGGTGGTGCGGATGCGCCAGGCGATGGGGTAGCGCGCACCCGAGGCCGTGCTGCGCCAATGTTCCAGGCCTTCAAAGGCCACCTCAGACGGCTTGAACGAGGTGCCCTGGCCACCCGGTGGACGCCAGCTGCCGCCGGCTGCCATCGTCAAGGTTCATGCCCACCCAGTCCCATCCCACGGCCTCGGGGTGCAGCAGTTCGTTGCTCCATTCGTGGTCCATCCAGGCGCGCCCCTGGCCCTCGACCACACGTTCGCCCAGCGAGAGCCGGCCGCTGACCCGCAGCTGGGTCTCGGTGGTGTAGAAGCTGGCCTGCCGCTCGTCAGGCCCCTTGCGCGAGAAGCCCTGGTCACCTTGCAGCAGCAGTGGCTGGGTGCACAGCATCTGAAGATCCAGGCCAAACGAACCCGTGCTGCATCGGGTGCGGTAGACACCGCCTGACACAGGCCCTTGCCGCTGCAGGTGCCAATCGTGCACTCGGACATGGGCATCGTCCGGCGACGCAAGCACCCGCTGCCCAGCGTGTGCCTCGCCCGACCAGCGGGCCATGCGGTCGGCGTGGCGGTGCTCCTGCCGGGTGATGTCGGTGACGGCCGCATGGGCCAGCAGCAACTGTCGTGGCGCCAGCCGCCCCGGCAGGCCGCGGGCCAGGCCGGTGGCCGCCCGAAAGAACGTCACCTGAAAGCCCCACAGCGCAGCATCGGCCCCGCGGCCGGCCCCTGCCTGCAACCAGCCCGTGGCGTACCACCACTCCAGCCGGCTGGCGGGGTGCGCGCCGTGGTCCCGCGGGAACTGCAGCCGCACGCCAGGCCGGGGCGTGTCTGACGCTGCAGCGCCTGGAGCGGCACCAGGCCTGTCACCCGTTGACGCACCCGTTGACCCACCAGGGGCCGCCGCCGCGGGAACGGTGGCCTGGGCGCTGGCGTGGCCCACACCGTGGGCCAGCAGCGCGCCGGCGCACACCCGCAGCCAGTGGCGGCGTTGCGGATGGTGCAGCAGGCGCAGCAGCGCAGCGTGGGGTGGTGGGTGGTTCACGGCACGTGCATTCTGTGACCCTCGGCGTGTTGCGAGACCAGCAGGGTTTACGCCGGTGGCTGTCAGGTCTTGTTACACAAGGGTCTCCTCCAACTTGGGGAGATGTCGCCTGCTGTCACTTGCCCTGATTCGTGACCGGGTTCACGATGCGGGTTCAACACAGGCAGTGGCCCGCAGGGCGCTGCCACACGAGGAGAAGCTGCCCATGCGGAGTCAGCGGCGGTACACCGGGCCAGGCGTCCGGGGCCATCGGACGTCGGGTCTTGGTGCGAGTGCGTTTGGGTTGTCCCTTGGGCTCATGGCCCTGCTGGTGACGGCGCTGCACAGTGCCAGCGCGGGTGCCCAGGGCGTGGCATCCGCTTCGGCGGGCAGGCTCTCGTCAGAACCGCTGACCCTGCGCTGCCCGGGTCGCCTGAGAACGCTGGCTGCGCAGGCTTCCGGTGCCGCGCCCGCCGGTTTCGAGGCCGTGCTGTCGCCTGATTCACTGGCTTACCTCACGGGCGTCTCGCTGCAGGAAGGCCCGGCCGAGCGCCGCACCGACATGGCCGCGGTGCGGGTGGATGACCGGCTGGTCTGGTCCATCGAGCCGCAGGCGCAGCAGCCAGCGCTGGTGTGCCGC
This sequence comes from Rubrivivax sp., assembly GCA_021298085.1. Lineage (GTDB taxonomy): Bacteria > Pseudomonadota > Gammaproteobacteria > Burkholderiales > Burkholderiaceae_C > Rubrivivax. Next base: position 12,585 of record JAJTDE010000108.1, on the reverse strand, counting down.
TACGAAGGCGGCGTGGCGTTGGCCCGGCCCCTGGCGCCTAACCTGCGGCAATGCATCTCACAGATCAGCGTGAGCACCAGCCGCCTGCCCGAAGGCACCGGCATCGACCAGGCGGTGACCGCATGCCGATGAAACCCACGTGGAGTCTGCGGGCCGCGCTGCACGGCGCAGTGCTGACTGCGGCGGCCGCAGTGGCCGGGCCTGCCAGCGCACAGCAGGTGCAGATCCAGTGCCCGGCAAGCATCGTCGGTCAGTACAGCCGGCTCGGGGCCTATGCCGTTGATGGTCCGAAGTCGTCCATCGACGGGTGGTCACCGCAGTTCGACGACCGCAGCACCATGCGGCTGGTGTCGCCCCGCATCGCCATCGCCCATGGCGGTGAGGCGCTGCCGTCTGAAAGCCCGCCGCCCGACCAGCTCACGTTTGTGCTCGGCAAACCCATGAAGTGGACCCTCTGGGACGGCCGCCCGCCAGAGCCTCAAGGGGTGGTGCACGTGGTCTGTGAATACGAAGGGGGACTGCTGCTGCACCGTGCGCTGGGCCGCACCGTCCAGCACTGCACGCTGCAGTCGGCATCGGCCAAGCCCAACGCCAAGAACGGCCTGCTCAGGGAAGTGGCCACCCGCGCCATCTTCACCTGCCGCTGAGGGGTTCCTGGGCGATACCTGGTGGGCCACAGGCCCGCTTCACGCCAGCGGCTTGAGGGGTCAGCCGGGCGTCACGACGGGCCCACCGGTGGCGCATAGCCCGGCTTCACCAGTCTTCCTTCACCGACTGCACCGCCGAACCACCCGCGGCCCGTCGCGCCGTGAGGGCGGCGGTGGCCACACCGGCGGCCAGCACCACACCACACAGCAGCAGCAGCCGGGGCCAGGGCCAGACCATGTCCATCGTCCAGTGAAAGCTCTGCGGGTTCACCACGTGCACCAGCACCGCGCTGATCACGCTGCCCAGGGCCAGGCCCACCAACACGCCGGCCAGCATCCAGGCGGCCACCTCCACGATGACCATGCGCCGGATCTGCCGCTGGGTGAAGCCCAGGTGCACCAGCAGGCCAAACTCCTTGCGCCGGGCCAGCACCTGCGCCGACAGGCTGGCGGCCACGCCGACGATCCCGATGGCGATGGCCACCGCCTGAAGGTAGCGGGTGACGGCAAAGCTGCGGTCGAAGATGCGCAGCGACAGCTGCCGCAGTTCCGCCGATGACGCAAAGTCCAGCCCGGAGCCCTGTGCCGCGTCGCGCAAGGCCGCCTGCAGCGGCTCCACGGCGGCACCCGGGCGCAGCCAGATGGCCACCTCGTTGAGGCGGGTGTCGCCGGTGAGTTGCCGGTAGTCCTCCAGCGCGATGGCCACGGTGCCAAACTGCCGGGCATAGTCGCGCCAGACGCCGCGCACCCGAACCTTGACGCCCTGCACCTGTCCTTGGGCGTTGGCCATGGGCAAGGTCAGCCAGGTGCCGGGCTGGGCGCCATAGAGCATGACCATCGCCTCGCTCACAAAGACGCCGGTCTCGCCGGCCTGGGCGGGCAGCGGTGCCGCCAGCAAGGGCAACGTGGCAGCGGGCTGGCTCAGGTCCCGGGCAAACAGGGTCACGGTGGGGCGTTGAGGGTCCAGCACCAGGGCGCGGGTGCGGGCGGCCTGCAGCGTCTGCACGCTGGGGTGGCTGGCCAATGACTGCAGCAGCGCGGGCTCGAACCACACCTGCTCGGCGAGCTGGCTGTTCTGCGCCGAACGGGCGTAGAGATCGGCCGGCAGCACCTGGTCCAGCCAGCGCGATACGCCCTCGCGAAAGCTGCTGACCATCACCGTCAGCGCCACGCACAAGGCCAGGCTGGCCACCACGCCGGCCACCGCGGCCGTGGCCGCAGCGCGGTGCACGCGGGCCCGCTCCACGGCCAGCAGGGCCACGGCCTGGCGCTGCGGCGGCACCAGGCTCAAGAGCGCCGCCACCGCCCAGGGCACCAGCGCCACACCACCAAACAGCCAGACGGCCACCGAGGCATAGGCCGCCAGCGGGATGCCCTGCGCCGGCGGCAAGAAGGCCAGGGCGGCCCCCAGCGCGCACAGCAGCAACCCGGGCCAGGCGCTGCTGCGCGCCTCACCCAGCCCGCCCAGGCCTTTGAGCGCCTGGGCGGGCTGCAGGCGCTGGGCCGACTGCGCTGGCACCCAGGCACCCACCACCGCGGCCGCCGTGCCGAGCAGCCCGAAGGCCAGCAGGGCCCAGGCCTGCACCTGCAACGCCGGCGGCGCACTCGGGTTGCCGAAATAGCCGCCACCCAGGTCGCCGGCCATCACCCACAGCGCCAGTTGTGCCAGCCCGGTGCCCAGCAGCAGGCCCAGGCCGCTGCCCAACGCACCCGTCAGCAGGCCTTCCAGCAACACACCTGCCCGCCGCTCCTGGGGCGACAGGCCCAGCACGCCCAGCAAGGCGATGTGCGGTGCCCGTTGCGCCACCGACAGCGCCATCACCGAATAGACCAGGAAGCTGCCCACCAGCAGGGCCACACCTGCCAGCACGGTGAGGTTGACACGGTAGGCCCGTGAGAGGTTGGACACCCGCTGCGTGTCGGTGTCGGGGCGTTGCAGGCGCACGCCGTCCGGCAGCAGCGGCGCCAGTGCGTCGGGCGACGCACCGGGGCGCAGGCGCAGGTCGATGCGGTTGAGCCGCTGCGTCAGGCCGAAATGGTGCTGGGCGGCGGCCACGTCCATCACCAGCAGCGGTGGCCCGCCGGCGGCCACATCGCCGCGCAGCTGGAAGGGCAGCCATTGGGCGCCGGCTTGCAGCCAGAGCTCGTCCGTGCGGGCGCCGCTGTCGGCACCCTGCGGCGCGCCGCCCAGCTTTTCGCGGGCCGCGGCGTTGGCAAAGACATGCTGCGGGTGGAAGGCGGCCCAGCGGTCTGCGCTGGCCGCGTCTGGCGCAGTGCCGGTGCCGGCTGCGTCCGCTGAGCCCGCTGGCGCTTGTGCCGGCGCACGTTCAGTCGCCGGCTGGCGTGGCCGCGCCAGCAGGTCCGGGGCCACCGGGGCCACGGCCAGCACGTCAACACCCACCACCCGCACCGCCACGCGCGGCTGACCGGGTGACCGGCGGGCATAGGTCTCGAGTTCCACCACGGGGCTGGCCCAGGTGACATCGGGGTGCGCTGCGAGTGTGTCCAGGAGGCGTTCGTCAAAGCCCTCGCGCGGGCCCCGCACGACGGCATCGGGTTCGCCATTGGCCGAGCGCACGGCCGCCGAAAACTCCGCCAGCGCCGAGGTGTTGATCACGTGCACCGACCACGCCAGCGCCACCCCCAGGCACACCGCCAGCACGGCCACCGCCTGACGCAGCGGGTGATGGGCCCAATCGCGCCACATCAGCGGCGCCAGGCGCCAGGCCATGGTCAGCGCTGAGCTCATGCGCCAGAAGGCTCGGCCGGCGTGGTCTCGGGCAGGATGCCGCGGGCCGTCAGGCGCAGCACGCGGTCAGCCCGCCGGGCCGCAGCACGGGAATGGGTGACGATCAGGCAGCCGGCCCCCTGCTGGCGCACCCGGCTCAGCAGCAGGTCCAGCACACGTTCTGCAGTGTCGGGGTCGAGGTTGCCGGTGGGTTCGTCGGCCAGGATCAGCTGCGGGCGGTGCACCAGCGCCCGCGCGATGGCCACCCGCTGCAGCTGCCCGCCTGACAACTGGGCCGGCATGAAGGCCGCCTGCGGGGCCAGGCCGACGTCGCGCAGCACGGCGTCCACCTCGGTATGGAAGGGCTGGCCCAGCAGCCTGAACGGCAGGCTGACGTTGTCGCGCACCGTCAGGTGGGGCAGCACATGGAAGGCCTGAAAGACAAAGCCCAGGTGCTGGCGCCGCAGCGCGGCCCGTTGGGCCTCGTCCAGCGCGCCCACGTGCTGCTGCGCCAGCCACACCTCGCCGGCGGTGGCGTCGTCCAGCCCAGCGATGCAGTTCAGCAGCGTCGACTTGCCCACGCCGGATTCACCCAGCAGCGCCAGGCACTCGCCCGGCATCAGCGTCAGCGTGACACCGGCAAAGATGCTGTTGCCGCCATACCGCTTCGACAGATGTTCGATGCGCAGCAAGGGGGTGTCAGCCATGGGCATCAGCGATGGTTGGCCAACAGGCGCTCGGCCAAGGCCAGTGTTTGGTCAGCAACATCCGCCGCATCGGCGGCCAGCCGGGTGTCGATGGGCATGCTGCGCAGCCAGGTCAGCTGGCGCTTGGCGAGCTGCCGCGTGGCGGCAATGCCCTGTTCGCGCAGCGCCCGCCAGCCGGCGCTGCCGGGCTGCAGCGGGCCGCTGGCCAGCGCATCCCACAGCTGGCGGTAGCCCACGCAGCGGATGGAGGGCAGGTTGGCGTGCAGGTCACCCCGGCTGCGCAGGCGCTGCACCTCGTCGACCAGGCCTTGTTCCAGCATCTGGTCAAAGCGCTGCGCGATGCGTTCGTGCAGCCAGCCGCGTCGCGCTGGCTCCAGGGACAGGGTCGGCCATTCCAGCCGCGGGTGTGTCGCCTGACCTTGCAGGCGGGACAAGGGCTCACCTGTGAGCATCTGCACCTCCAGTGCCCGCTGGATGCGTTGGGTGTCACCCGCTTGAAGCCGCTGGGCCGTGACAGGGTCCACCTGCTGAAGCCGCTGGTACAGCACCGCAATGCCCAGGCGCTGGGTGTCGGCCTCCAGCTGGGCGCGCATGGCCGGGTCGCTCGGCGGCAGAGCGTCCATGCCCTCGCGCAGCGCCTTGACGTAGAGCATGGTGCCACCCACCAGCCAGGGCCAGGCCCCGCGAGACTGGATGTCGGCCACCGCGGCGTGGGCGTCCTGCACAAACTGCGCGGCCGAGTAGCTCTGCGCCGGGTCGATCAGGTCGATGCCGTGGTGGGGTACTGCAGCGCGCTCGGTGGCGCTCGGCTTGGCTGTGCCGATGTCCATGCCGCGGTAGACCTGCGCCGAATCGATGCTGATGATCTCGATGGGGACCTGAACCGCCAGGCGCTCGGCCAGCCACAGGGCCAGCCCGCTCTTGCCGCTGGCCGTTGGCCCGACGAGGATGCAGGGGGTCAAGGGCATGGGTGTGCCGCCTTCAGCCCGGGGTCTGGTGCAGCGGCGCCGCGCCCGCCATGCCCGGCCGCTGCACCCATGTCCAGGCCACCCAGGCCGTCAAGGCCGCAAACGCCGCCTGCGTCAGCAGGATCGGTGCGGCGCTGCCGTCGATCACCCGTCCCAGCCAGGCGCTGATGCCGAAGGCCAGGGCCGACATCGTGAACCCGGCCAGCGCCGAGGCCGTGCCGGCCAGTGCCGGGAAAGGTCCGGCCACGGCCACCTGCGCACAGGGCTGGTGGTGGCCATGGCCGAACGCCACCAGCATGCAGGCCAGCGTGACGCTGGTGAAGCTGGCGCTGCCCGTCCCGGCCAGGACCACGAGCAGCAGCGCCGCGGCGCAGGACGCTATCGCGCCGCGCCTGACGGCGCGCTGCATGCCATGGCGGCGCAGCACTCGGTGGCACAGCAGCGTGCCCACGATGTAGCTGCCCGTGGCCAAGCTCATCGCCAGGCCGAAAGCCAGCCGCGAGCTGCCCAGCGTCTGCGTGTACAGGAAGGCGCTGCCCGCCAGGAAGGTGTAGATGGCGCCGTAGGTGAACGCCATCAGCAGTGCCCAGGCGCGGAAGGTGGGGTGCCTGGCGATGTGACCCAGCCCCTGCAGCCAGGGTTTCAGGCGAGTGGCGTCGGGGTTGCGCTGGCGCAGCGTCTCCGGCAACCACAGCCACACGAAGACCAGCAGCAGCACGGCGTACAGCGTGCAGGCCAGGAAGGTGGCACGCCAGCCAAAAGCGGTGGCCAGCATCGCGCCGGCCGGCGGCCCGGTGAGCGCCACCACGCCCAGACCCGACAGGGCACGCGCCATGGTCTTGGCGCCATCGGTGGGTTCAAAGAGGTCACGCACCATGGCCCGGGCGCACACCATCACCGCGGCCAGCCCCATGCCCTGGCAGATGCGGCACAGCACCAGCAGGCGGATGTCGGGCGCCACGGCGCTGGCCACGGTGGCCACCAGGTAGCCGCCCAGGCCCAGCAGCATCAGCCTCTTGCGCCCATGGCGGTCGGCCAGCGGGCCGGCCACCAGCTGCGTCAGCCCGAAGGCCAGCAGCAGCGCTGACAACGTCAGCTGGGCGCTGGTCATCGACGCGTTCAGGTCAGCCTGCAGTTGTGGCAGGGCGGGCAGGTAGAGGTCGGTCGTCACGGGCTGCAGGCCCAGCAGTGCGGCCAGTGCCGGCACCACCAGCCAGGCGGCGGGACGCTGGCCCTGCGGGCGGGAGGCCCGCCACCAGCGCCGCCAGGTGGGCTCTGCGGTGCCGCGACCCTCAGAACCGCTCGTCATCGCGCAGCAGGCGCCACTGGCCCATCGGCAGTTTGCCCAGCACCACCTGGCCGATGCGCACCCGCTTGAGGCCAACGACCTGCAGGCCGACGAGTTCGCACATCCGCCGGATCTGCCGCTTGCGGCCTTCCTTCAGGACCATGCGCAGCTGGTCTTCGTTGGCCCAGCTGACCTTGGCGGGTTTCAGGCGTTGGCCATCCAGGCTGAGACCGTCGCGCAGCAGTTCGAGGCCTTCCGGGCGGAAGCTGCCTTCATGCAGTGGCTGCACCCGCACCAGGTATTCCTTTTCGACGGTGGAGTCTTCGCCGATGAGGTGTCGGGCGATGCGGCCGTCCTGCGTCAGCACCAGCAGGCCGGTGGAATCGATGTCCAGCCGGCCGGCCGGGGCCAATTGCCGGGCAAACGACGGCCGCCAGGGCAGGCCGCGGTCGTCGGCCCAGCGGTTCTGGGGCGCGACGAGGGTGCTGGCGGGTTCATACCCATCTTCGGCCTGGCCCGACACCAGCCCGATGGGCTTGTTGATCAGCACCGTGACCAGCTTGCGCTGCTGCTGGCGCGCGGCGGGGTCGATGTCGATGCGCTCATGGCCCTGGATGCGCTGGCCGAGCACGGCGCGCCGGCCGTCCACACGCACCCAGCCTTCGGCGATCCATTCGTCGGCCTCACGGCGCGAGGCCAGGCCACGTTCGGCCAGCACCTTGGAGACCCGGCTGCCTTCGGCGCCTGCGGAAGGCTCAGGTGCTGGCGGTGCGCGCCGTGGCGCAGCTGCGGCGGGGCGGGGCGCGGCTGGCGCCGGTGGCCTGGGGGCCTGGACGGCCGGTGGCGCCGGGGGGCGTGGTGGCAGCACACCCCCACGCACCGGCCGGCGGTACGGGTCGCGGGCCAGGCTGCCGGGTTTCAGGCCGATCCGGGGTTTGTCGGTCATCGTGTTCTCATGGGCTGTGTCCGGTGCTGGCGTGCTGCGCGGGCGTGGCGCCCTGGGCACGGCTGGCCGGCGGTGGCGGCTGCCCGTTGAAGAGGTCCCGCAGGGCCTGCCGGTAGTGTTCCTGGGCCAGCCCGTTGGTGTTGTGGTGGGAACCGCCGTCCACCAGCACAAAGCGCTTGGGCTGGGGCGCGCGTTCATAGAGCGCCCGCCCGAGTGTGGCACTGATCGTGCGGTCCTCGCTGCCGTGCACCACGAGCACCGGCGCCTTGACCTTGGCGATGCGTTCGCCGGCCTCGAAGCGTTGGGTGATCAGCGGGCTGATGGGCAGCCAGCCCCAGCGGTAGGTCTTCACCACATCGGCGATGGACGTGAAGCTGCCTTCCACCATGAGTCCCTGCGCATCGCTGACCTCGCTGGCCAGGTGCACGGCAATCGCCCCGCCCAGGGAGTGGCCGAAGATGTAGCGTGTACGGGCCGGGTGGCGGCTGGCCAGCCAACTCCAGGCGGCTCGGGCGTCTTCGTAGGCCAGGTCTTCATCGGGCAGGGTGCCCGTGCTCTTGCCAAAGCCGCGGTAATCGATGCCGAGTACCGAAAAGCCCAGCTCCTGCATGCGGCGCATGCGGTTGGCGCTGCCGCGCACGTCCCAGCGGGCGCCGTGCAGGTAGAGCAGCACCGGGGCGTCAGGGTTGGGGTGGGCTGCCCACAGCCCGTGCAGCTTGACAGGCTCTCCGGTGAGGGCGGAGCGGAAGTCGATCCACACCTCGTCCATCGCCTGCGCGGCGGCCAGGCCGCCCGACCAGGTTCTGTCGCTGGGCTGGAAGATCCAGCGGCGCTGCTGTTCATCCAGCGCGGCGCAGCCGGCCGAACCGAGCACGGCCAGCAGCAGGGCCAGCCCGGCCAGCCAGCCGGTCAGCGAGGGCAGCCGGCGGGGCCGTGTGGCCGTGTCAGGGGTCGAGGGGCTTGTCGACATCGGGGTTCAGGGGCCGCTCAGCGCCCGCGCAGGAAGAGCGCATCCAGGTCCTTCAGGCTGAGCTGTCGCCAGGTGGGGCGGCCGTGGTTGCAGGTGTCGGCGCGTTCGGTGCGTTCCATGTCGCGCAGCAGGGCGTTCATCTCGTCCAGCGTCAGGCGGCGGTTGGCCCTGACGGCGGTGTGGCAGGCCATGGTGGCCAGGATCTCGTCACGGGCGCGCTGCACCGCCCGGGTGCCGCCGGTCTGCTGCAGTTCGGCCAGCACCTGGCGCGTCAGCTCGGCCGGGTCCACCTGGCGCAGTGCGGCGGGGTGGCTGCGCACCGCCAGGCGGCCGGGGCCGATGCTGCTGACATCCAAGCCCAGGGCCTGCAGCGCGTCCTGCTCCGATTCGGCGGTGGCGGTTTCGGCGGCGGTGGCGGCAAACACCACCGGCTCCAGCAAGGGTTGTGCCGGCAGGGTGTCGGTCTGCCGTGCCGAGTCCTTCAGGCGTTCATAGACCACGCGTTCATGGGCGGCGTGCATGTCCACCAGGACCAGCCCGTGGCGGTTTTCGGCCAGCACGTAGACCCCGCCGATCTGCGCGATGGCCCGGCCCAGCGGCCAGGCCTCGTCGGGCGCCGAGAGGGGGGCGGGTGGGGAAGTCGGTGCCCGAAGCGCGGCCCAATCGGCCAGGCCGCCACCGCGCGGGGCACCCACTGGAGCCGCCCCACCGAAGGCCGCAGGGTAAGGCGCACGGCCAGGCGCCACGGCCCAGGGTGACCGCCCTTCGTGCACGCCGTCAGGGCGTGGGGTCTCGGGTTCGGCGCCGGTGGGCAGCGGCAGGCTGCTCTGCCAGCGCAGCGGGGGTTCGGCGGCCGGGCCGTCAGCGTCTTGGCCCGGGCCCTGTGGCGGCGTGGCTGCAGTCGCTGGGTCAGGCAAGGTTTCCGTGGATGGGCTGGCCGAGGCGCCGGCCAGGTTGCCGACGGCCGCAGCGGGCCCGTCGCCCAGCGCGCGCGAGGGGGCCAGGGCCCGTTCAAACGACTGTTGCACCCGCTGGTGAAGGCCCCGCCCATCGCGAAAGCGCACCTCGATCTTGGTCGGGTGCACGTTGACATCCACCAGTTCCGGCGCGATGGTCAGGAACAGCAGGTAGGCCGGTTGCCGGCTGCCGTGCAGCTGGTCTTCATACGCAGCCCGCACGGCATGCGCCACCAGCCTGTCGCGCACAAAGCGGCCGTTGACAAACAGGTATTGGTGGTCGGCCCGGTTTCTGGCCATCTCGGGCTGCCCGGCGCGGCCTTCCAGGCGCAGCAGGCCGGTGTCGGTGTCGACCGGGCGGCTGTGCTGCAGGAAATCGCTGCCCAGCACGTCGCCCCAGCGCTGGGGGGCGGGGCCGGCGCGCCACTGCACCACCAGGCGGCCCTCGTGCCACAGCGCAAAGCCCACGTCGGGCCGGGCCAGTGCGTGGCGCCGCACGGCGTCCAGCACATGCGCCAGTTCGGTGGCTTCGGTCTTCAGAAACTTGCGCCGGGCGGGGGTGGCGTAGAAGAGTTCCCGCACCTCCACCGTGGTGCCGGTGGCGCGGGCGGCGGGGTCCAGCTCGCCGGTACGGGCGTCCATGCGCCAGGCGTGGGCGGCATCGGCCGTCCGGCTGGTCAGCGACACCTCGGCCACGCTGCAGATGGCGGCCAGCGCCTCGCCGCGAAAGCCCATGGTGCCCACCCGTTCCAGATCCGCCAGGCTGCCGATCTTGCTGGTGGCGTGGCGTTTCAGGGCCAGGGGCAGTTCTTCCCGGGGGATGCCGCAGCCGTCGTCTTCGATGCTGATGCGCCGCACACCCCCGCCATCCAGCCGCACGGTCACCTGGCGGCTGCCGGCGTCCAGCGCGTTGTCCAGCAGTTCGCGCACCACCGAGGCCGGGCGTTCGATGACCTCGCCGGCCGCGATCTGGCTGATCAACTCATCGGGCAGTTCGCGGATGCGGCGGCGCGTGTCAAGCGGCTGCAGCACCGGAGATACGGGGTCTGACATCGGGCCCATTGTAGGAAACGGGATGGTCAAGCCCTGGGGTAAGCCCGGGATAATGCCGGGCATGGACGCCCTTGCCTTTTTGGTTGATTTCATCCTGCACGTCGACAAGCACCTTGAGTCGTTTGTCCAGGCCTATGGCCTGTGGGTCTATGCGCTGCTGTTTGCCATCGTGTTTGTGGAAACCGGCCTGGTGGTGATGCCGTTCCTGCCCGGTGACTCACTGTTGTTTGTCGTGGGTACCCTGTGTGGCGCTGGGCTGATGAGCCTGCCCCTGGCCATCGCGCTGCTGCTGGTGGCGGCCATCCTGGGTGACCAGGTCAACTACAGCATCGGCCGTGCCGTGGGGCCTAAGGTGTGGCAGTGGGAACACAGCCGCTTCTTCAACCGGGCGGCCTTCATGCAGGCGCACAACTTCTACGAGCGGCATGGCGGCATCACCATCATCATTGCCCGCTTCATGCCCTTCATTCGCACCTTCGCCCCGTTTGTGGCCGGGGTGGCCGAGATGACACGCCGCAAGTTCAGCGTCTACAACGTGGTGGGCGCCTTGCTGTGGGTGGTGGGGCTGTGCACGCTGGGTTACCTGTTTGGCAACCTGCCGTGGGTCAAGCAGCACCTGAGCAAGATCATCTGGGCGCTGATCATCGTGCCCGGGCTGCTGGCCTTGTACGGCGGGTGGAAGTCGCGCCGGGCCGCGGCCGGCATCTGAGCACCCGGTCGGTCACCTCAGGCCGTTCTGCTGCGCGGCATAGGCGGGTGCCGCTGGAAGTGCCGGCGGATGCCGGCCGCCAGCGCCCTGACGATCTCATCCTGGTAGGCCGGGTCGCGCAGGCGCTGCTCTTCTTCCGGGTTGGAGATGAACGCGGTTTCCACGAGGATGCTGGGGATGTCAGGCGCCTTCAGCACTGCAAACCCGGCCTGCTCGACCTGCTGCTTGTGCAGCCGGCCCACCTTGCCCAAGCGGGACAGCACCTCGCTGCCCACCTTGAGGCTGTCGCGCACCTGGGCGGCGGTGCTCATGTCCAGCATGGCGCGCAGCAGCTGGCTGTCGGCGCTGGCGACATTGACACCGCCCACCACATCGGCGGCGTTTTCCTTGTCGGCCAGCCAGCGTGCCGCGGTGCTGGTGGCGCCGGTGGTGGACAAGGCATAGACGCTGGCGCCGCGTGCCTGGGGGCGCAGGAAGGCGTCGGCGTGCACCGAGACGAGCAGGTCAGCCTGCACACGGCGGGCCTTGCGCACCCGTTCGCGCAGCGGCACAAAGAAGTCGGCGTCCCGCGTGAGCATGGCGCGCATGCCGCGCTGTTCATGCAGCACGTCGCGCAGCTTCAGCGAGATGGCCAGCACCACGTCCTTCTCGCGCAGGCCCGTGGGCCCGATGGCGCCGGGGTCTTCGCCGCCGTGGCCGGCGTCGATGGCGACGATGATCAGGCGGTCAACCATCTGACGGGTCTGGGCGGTCACGCGCGGGGGTGAGGCAGCCGTCGCTGCGGCGGCGTTGGCAGCGCCGGCTGCGGCTGGCGTGGCCGTGATGGGTGCGGCGGCGTTCGCGGCGGTGGTGGCGCCAGGTGCGGCTGCCGCCGCGGATGTCGGTGCACCGGCGGTGGGCGATGTGGGGCCGGGAGACGGTGCGGGTGTCGGCGCGGCCGCGGTGGTGGAGGTGGTGGGCGTTGTTGAGGGTGTGGCTGAGGGCGTTACGGAGGCCGTTGCGGACGGTGTCGCGGGGGCTGTCACACCCGGGGCACCCGCGCCAGCTGGCCGGGGTGTGCGGTCAACCTTGGCGATCAAGGCGTCCAGGCTGTCGGGCGCTGGTGGTGCGTCGGTGCGTGCCGTGCCCGCGGCGCTGGCTCGGCCGGGCGCGGCGCCAGCAGCGGCATCCTCGGCGGCCTGCTTGTCCTTGAGCAGCTGCATCAAGGGGTCGGGTGCGGTGGGCGGGTAGAGGTCGATCACCAGGCGGTGCTGGTAGGGGGCCACCGGCTCCAGGTTGAAGCGTTGTGGCAGCACGTTCTGCTTGAGGTCAAACACGATGCGCACCACACGCGGGGCGTTCTGGCCTACCCGAACACTCGCGATGTACGGGTCATCGGCCTTGACCTTGCCCACCAGCTCGCGCAGCGCCGCGTCCAGCTGCAGGCCGTCGATGTCGACATACAGCCGCGGCGGCCCTTCGGGCACCATCGCGTGCTGCGCGCGCAGCGCCACGTCGGATTCGATGGTGACGCGGGTGTAGTCCAGGGCAGGCCACACGCGCACGGCCACGATGCCGGCGCCGTGGGCCAGCTGGGCATGCCCGAGCAGCAGCACCAGGCTGCCGGCGCCGCG
>JAJTDE010000271.1 GCA_021298085.1 Rubrivivax sp. | reverse complement strand
TGTCTACGCCGTCGCCTTCGGTGATCTGGACGCCGAAGGTGAAACCGCCGCCGCTGTAGCGGTAATTCAGTGAATCGCTGTAGCGATTGGTGCCGATGCGGCCGTTGACGATGCTGCCGTTGCTGGCCACGGTGTCGCCGCCCCAGGGGTCGGCCGGGTTCTGGCTATAGGTGTAGGCCGGGTTCTCTTCCCGGCCCATGGTGATGCGGCCAAAGCCCCCCTCCAGGCCGACGATGCCCTTGCCTTCCCAGAAGCGCGTGCCTGCGCTGCCGGTGTCAGCGTTGAATCGGTGTTCGATTTGGAACACCGCCTTCAGGTCGCCGCCCAGGTTGTCGGTGCCGCGCAGCCCAAAGCGGCTGCCAGAGCCGTTGCGCAACTCGGTGTTCTTGGCGGCGTCAGTCTGTTGCGCCAGGGACAGGTCGATGCGGCCGTACATCGTGAGCTGGGCCTCGGCCACCGATGAGAAAGCGCAGAGCAGGGCGACGGCGAGCAAAGTGTGTCGCATGCGGAGAGTGTAGTGCGTATTTCAGCCCATCGTGGACGGCATTTCAGGCTGATCGTGGACGGGATTTCAGCGTGATCGTGGACGGCGTTTCAAACTGATCGTGGACGCTGTTTCAGCACGATCGTGGACGATGGGGGTGGCGCGCAGGTGATCTTTTGACCGGGCCTAGGCTGGTGGCTTTTTGCAGCACCAGCCGATGCCCACCAACAGACTCACGATGCGCCGAATCCGAGAGACATTGCGTCTGCACCTGCAGGCTGGGTTGAGCTACAACGAGGTCGGCCGCGCGCTGAAGATCTCCAAGAGCGTGGTCGGCAAGTACGTGTCGCTGGCCCGCATGGCGGGCGTGGACTGGGCGTTGGCCCAGACCCTGAGCGACGAGGAGCTGGAGGGCCGGCTGTACCGCCCGCCGCTGCCGCGGTCGAGCTACCAGCTCACTCCCGACTTCGCGACCGTCCATCAGGAGCTCAAGCGCCCCGGCGTCACGCTGCAGTTGCTGTGGGAGGAGTACGCCGCCGCAAACGAGCTGGCCTACAAGTACACCAGCTTCTGCGTGAAGTACCGGGCATGGGCGCAGGGCCTGAAGCGCTCGATGCGCCAGACGCACCTGGCCGGCGAGAAGCTGTTCGTGGACTACGCGGGTCAGACCGTGCCGCTGGTGGATGCCACCACCGGCGAGGTCACGGCCGCGCAGATCTTCGTGGCCACGCTGGGCGCGTCGAACTACACCTACGCCTGCGCGACCTTGCGCCAGACCACGGCCGACTGGGTCGGCGCGCAGATCCAGGCCCTGGAATTCTTCGGCGGCGTGCCGCGCCTGATCGTGCCCGACCAGGCTCGTGCGCTCATCAAGAACCCCGACCGCTACGACCCTCAGCCCAACGCCCTGTACGACGAGTTCGGGGCTCACTACGGCTGCGCGCTGCTGGCCGCGCGTCCGGCGCACCCTCGCGACAAGCCCAAGGTCGAGAACGCCGTGCTGGTGGTGGAGCGCTGGATCCTGGCGCGGCTGCGCAACCGGCGCTTCTTCAGCCTGGCTGAACTCAACACGGCCATCGCCGGTCTGCTGACTGACCTCAACCAACGCCCCTTCAAGAAGCTGCCCGGCTGCAGGCGCAGCGCCTTCCAGGCGTTGGATGCACCGGCTCTGAGACCGCTGCCTGCCCAGCGCTTCGAGCTGTTCAGCTGGAAGGCCGCCAAGGTCAACATCGATTACCACGTCGAGTTCGAAGGCCACTACTACAGCGTGCCGCACCGACTGGTGGGCCAGGCGGTGGAGTTGCGCGTCAAGGCCAAGCTGGTGGAGGTCTTCCTGGCCAACCAGCGCGTGGCCAGCCATGCCCGAAGCGCGCTGCCCGGCAAGCACACGACTGTGGCCGAGCACATGCCCGCGTCGCACCGGGCTCACCTGCAGTGGACGCCGGCCAAGCTGATCGACTGGGGGCGGCGCATCGGTGTGAGCGCGGCCGCCGTGGTGACCTGGCAGCTCGAGCAACGCCCGCACCCGGAGCAAGGCTACCGGGCCTGCCTGGGGCTGCAGCGCCTGGCGCGCGAGTACACGCCGGCGCGCCTGGAGGCGGCGTGTACCCGCGCCCTGGCGATCCGATCGCCGACCTACCGCAGCGTGGCGTCGATCCTGAAGACCGGGCTGGATCGACAGCCGCCCGTGTTCCCCAACGCCACACCGGCGCTGCCCGCTCACGAGAACGTGCGCGGCCCCGACTACTACCACTGACCGACCACCCCAGAAGGAGAACCACCGATGCTCAACGAACACACGATCAACCAACTTCGCAGCCTGCGCCTGGACGGCATGGTGCGTGCCATCGAGGATCAGGCCACCAGCGCCGCGGCCACGGCCCTGGGCTTCGAGGAGCGCCTGACGTTGCTCGTGCAGCGCGAGGTGGACTGGCGCGATGACCGGCGCGTGAGGCGACTGCTGAAGGCAGCGCGGCTGAAGGTCAGCTCGGCGTGCATCGAGGACATCAACTGGCGAGCCAGCCGGGGCCTGGACAGGTCGCTGGTCACCGCGCTGGCTGGCGGCGACTGGCTGCGACACGGACAGAGCTTGTTGATCACGGGCGCCACCGGGTGTGGCAAGACGTGGCTGGCGTGTGCGCTGGCGCATCAGGCGGCCCGTTCTGGCTTCTCGGTGCTGTACACGCGTGCGGCGCGGCTGTTCGACGAACTGCAGGTCGCGCACGGCGACGGCAGCTTCGCCAGGAGACTTGCGCAACTGGCCAAGCTGGATCTGTTGGTCATCGACGACTTCGCCATCTCGCCCATCGGCGCGGCAGAGCGCAACGACTTGCTGGAAGTGCTGGACGACAGGGTGGGCACGCGCTCAACGCTGATCACGAGCCAATTGCCGGTCAAGGCCTGGCACACGTACCTGGACGACCCGACGCTGGCTGATGCGATCCTGGACCGGGTCGTGCACAGCAGCCACAAGATCGAGCTCAAGGGGAGGTCCTTGCGCGACCCGACCAAGCCGGCGCACGACGAACCGAAGCAAGGGGATCAAGCATGAGTACATGCGTGATCGGGGGGCGCCTCCGGCGGCCTGGCAGGGGCCTGGGAAAGCAGATCCTCAAACCGAAGACAGGCGCTGCAGGCACATCGACAACGACAAGCCTAAGCCGCGCTTCAAACTGATCGTGGACGACTGAGATACATTGAACACCTCGCTTGCGCGCAACCCCCGCGCGTCCACGATGGCGCTGAAACGCCGTCCGCGATCAGCCTGAAACAGGCGTCCACGATCGCTGAAATGCGCAAGTGTAGGATTTTCAAGCGACCCTGTTCCGTCCCCATGGAATCCCGAACAGTCATCGGTTGCCCGGTAAGTCCAAGCATGATTTGAACGGCGCCTTGAGTGCTCGCGATTTACTGAAGTCAAAGGACGTCCTGATAAGAACACCACTGAGGACATCGCCTGGGTTCTGGGCTGGCCGCACAAGTTCACAGACGCTCGCGCCTGATTTGTTTGTTGCGATTGCTGCGAATACTTCGAATAAAGCGTAGAGTAGCGCTCTGCCGGCTGTCAACCGGCCACAGACCCTGGAGACCCGATGTCCACGCCCGACCTGCTCGAACCCCCTGTCTCCGAACGAGAAGCCGAGATGGCCAAAGTCGCCCAGCGCTGTCTGATGGCGGCGC
>JAJTDE010000270.1 GCA_021298085.1 Rubrivivax sp. | reverse complement strand
ACCAGGCCCGCGTCATTGCCGCAGATCCAGTAGCAACCGTCGGCGTCGACGGCGGCGCCGTCGGGCCGGCCGGGGTGCTGCTGCATGTCCACCCACAGCCGCTGTCGCGTCGGCTGCCCGTCGTCGTCCAGGTCGAAGGCCCAGATCTTCTGCACCGTGGGATGGGAGTCCGACAGGTACATCACCCGCCCGTCGGGGCTGAAGCCCAGGCCGTTGCCCGTGCACAGGCCGGCCACTGAGGTGGGCGCCAGGTGCCCTGATGCATAACGGAACAGTGCACCGGCCGTCGAGGCCGCGGCCATGTTGCGCACCATGCTGGTCACCCAGAAGCGGCCCTGGCGGTCGGTGCGGCCGTCGTTGAAGCGCATGTCGGGCAGCGGAAAGCTGACGGCCTGCTCGCGCTCGGCAGCCAGCGTGCCATCGGCCTGCTCGGTCAGCCGGAACAGGCCGCTTTCCATGGCCGCCAGCAGCCCGCCCCGGGCGTGCACGGCGATGCAGCCAATCCGCTCGGCCACGGCCCATTGGTGGTGGTGGCCGGCGCTGTCCACGCGGTGCACCGCGCGGCCTTCGATGTCGACCCAGTACAGCGCCTGCTCGGAAGCGTGCCAGAGAGGGCTCTCGCCCACCTGGCAGCGGGCGTCGCACAGGACCGTGGCGGTGGTGGCGGGCATGGGGGGCTCCCTGCGCGTCAACTCAGTCGACAAACGGGCCGGTGCGCACAAAGGCGCCACCCTGGTAGCGGGCCGCGGGGTCGCTGGTGTCGATGGGGGCCTGGCGCTGCTCGATCTCGGCCCGGAAGACCTCGGAAGAGTCTTGCGGCCTGAAGCCCACGTGGCGGGCGCTGGTGTTGTCCCACCAGCCCAGCGGGTTGTTGCTGGCGCCGTAGATGACGGTGTGGCCGACCACCGGGGCCGTCAGCGCGGCCATCACCAGGCGTTCCGCGTCGTCGTAGCTGAGCCAGGTGGCGAGCATGCGGCGGTCGCGCGGTGCGGGAAAGGATGAGCCGATGCGCAGGCTCACGGTCTCGATGCCGAAGCGGTCCCAGTAGAGCTGTGCCAGGCCTTCGCCGAAGGCCTTGCTGAGGCCGTACAGGCCGTCGGGGCGGATCGGGTCTTTCGGGCTGACCACCTCGTCCTGCCGGTAGAAGCCCGTGACATGGTTGGAGCTGGCAAAGACGACGCGCTTGACGCCGTGCGCGCGGGCCGCCTCGTACAGGTGGACCATGCCCGAAATGTTGGCGTCGAGGATGGCGCCCCAGGCTTGCTCGGTGGAGATGCCCCCCATGTGCACCACAGCATCCACGCCGTCGAGCAGCTGGTGCACCGCGGCCTTGTCGGCCAGGTCAGCCTGCACCAGTTCTTCGCCGTCGGCGGCCGTGCCCAGATCGGCCCTGTCTGACAGGCGCAGCTGGTCACAGTAGCGCTTCAGGCGTGGGCGCAGCTGGCAGCCCAGGTTGCCAGCTGCGCCGGTGAGCAGGAGGCGGCGGAATCGGAGGTGGGTGGCAAGGTCGGCGGTCATGGGTTGTCCAGGGTCAGGAAGATGCAGGGTGGGGACGCGCACACGCCAGCAGGCGCTCAGGTCACCGGCGCAGGGTTGAACAGCACCAGGGCGTTGTGCAGCTTCCAGTGTTCGGCCCAGGTCTTCCTGCGCCCGCTGGCCACGTCCAGCATCAGGTGGAACAGTTCCCAGCCCACGTCCTCGATGGTGGCGGTGCCATCGGCGATGGTGCCGGCATTCACGTCCATCAGGTCGTGCCAGCGGCGGGCCAGCTCGGTGCGGGTGGCCACCTTGATGACCGGCACGGCGGCCAGCCCGTAGGGCGTGCCGCGGCCGGTGGTGAACACGTGCAGGTTCATGCCGGCGGCCAGCTGCAGTGTGCCGCAGATGAAGTCACTGGCCGGCGTGGCGGCGTAGGTCAGCCCCTTGGCCCGCAGCTTCTCACCCGGCGCCAGCACGTTGGAGATCGGCGCCGTGCCCGACTTGACGATGGAACCCATGGCCTTCTCGACGATGTTCGACAGGCCACCGCGCTTGTTGCCCGGGGTGGTGTTGGCGCTGCGGTCAGCACCGCCGCGGCCCAGGTAGGCGTCGTACCAGGCCATCTCGCGGATCATGGCGTCGGCCACGTCGGGTGTGGTGGCCCGCGACGTCAGCTGTGCAATGCCATCGCGCACCTCGGTGGTCTCGGAAAACATCACGCTGGCACCGGCCCGCACCAGCAGGTCGGTGCAGAAACCGACCGCCGGGTTGGCGGTGACGCCGCTGAAGGCATCGCTGCCACCGCACTGCACACCCACCACCAATTCGCTGGCCGGCACCGTCTCTCGGCGGCGGGCGTTCAGGCGCCGCAGGTGGCCTTCGGCCTGGCGCACGATGGACTCGACCATCGACAGGAAGCCGACGTGGGCGTCGTCCTGCAGGCACACCACATCCAGCACCGCGTCAGCACCGGCCGGCTGGCGCTCATCGGCAATGGCAACGCTGCCCGGCGGCAGCAGCCGCTGGGGCTGCAGCTTCTCGCAGCCCAGGCTGACCACCATCACCTCACCGCCGAAGTTCGGGTTCAGGCTGATGTGGCGCAGTGTGCGGATCGGCACCACCGCATCGGGCGCGTCAATGGCCACGCCGCAGCCGTAGCCGTGCTCCAGTGACACCACGTCGTCGACGTGGGGGTAGCGGGGCAGCAGCTCGGCCTTGATGCGGCGGACCGCAAAGTCGGTGATGCCGGCCACGCACTGCACGGTCTGCGTGATGGCCAGGATGTTGCGTGTGCCCACCGAGCCATCGGCGTTGCGGTAACCCTCGAAGGTGTAGCCCTCCAGCGGCGGCAGCGGCGCAGGCTGCACGGTGGCCTTGGGCAAACCATCCAGACCACGTGCGTCGGGCATCTGCAGCAGCCGCTCATGCACCCAGGTTCCGGCGGGAATGTCCTTCAGCGCATGCCCGATGGGAATGCCGTAGCGCAGCACTGGCGCGCCCGCCGCGATGGCCACCAGCGCCACCTTGTGCCCTTGCGGGATGCGGTCCAGCAGCACCGGGCCGCCCGGTATGGCGGTGCCGGGTGGCAGGCCGCCGTCATTGGCCACGATGGCGACGTTGTCGCTGGCCTGCATGCGGATGAGCAGCGGCGACACCGCGGTGCCACCGGTCGGCGCCCCGCTTGCGGTCACAGGGTCGGGCATTCACGGGCTCCTTGAGTGGCTGCTGGGCCAGATGGGCTGCGCAGCAGGCGGCTGCGCCATCGCCCGGCAAATTGTCTGATCCGGCAAGAAGTTGTCAAGCAACTTGCACCTCACTGGCCGGAGGGGCATCAGGGCAGCAGCACGCCCTCGAAGATGCGCCGCTTGGCATTCAGCACATGCGCCCGCATGGCCGCGGCGGCCTCGGCCGGCTCGCGGCGGGCAATGGCGTCGACCACGGCGCGGTGCTCGGCCTGCGTGGCCCGAACCCGTTCGGCGCTCTTCTTGTCGGCCACGCCGCGCGCCAGCTCCATGAACTGGCGGATTGGCGCCACGGTGGTCTCGATGGTGGCGACAAAAAACGGGTTGTGCGAGGCCCGGGCGATGGCCAGGTGGAACTGGACATCCTCGTCCGTGCCCGACTGACCCCCTTCCATGGCCGCATTCAGCGCGTCGAACGCAGCACGGACGGCAGCCAGGTCGTCGGCGTCGT
>JAJTDE010000269.1 GCA_021298085.1 Rubrivivax sp. | reverse complement strand
GCGCGCCGGGTCGAAGTGAGCATCCTGCCCTGAGCCCGCAGACCGGCAACGGACCGTCAGCAGGCCGGGACCGACGGGAGCGGGAACCCGCGAGCCCGGGCCGAACGTGACATCGATGGGGCCAGTGTGGGAGGCCGGCTTCAAGGTTGGGCGGTGATGGCCGAAGACCGTTGGTTGGAGCCCACCCGCCATGCCCAAGAAAATCCTCGTTGAACAACTCCGCGTCGGCATGTACCTCAGCGGCTTGGAGGGTCGCTGGCTGGATCACCCGTTCTGGCGCTCGCGATTCCTGATCCGCGACGAGGCAACCCTGGCCAAGCTGCACGACTGTGGTGTGCTCGAGTGTTTCATCGACCCGTCCAAGGGCGAAGACTTGCTGCCGCCGTTGCCAGACGCCGAGGCGTCACCACTCCCACCCGCGCCAGCGCCAGCGCCAGCACCGGAAGGTGCACCTGATCCAGCGCCACCCGCCAGCCTTGCCACACCCATCGCCAGCCCGATGGGCGACGGAGTGGACGAGGTACTGGAAGTAGCCATGGTCGAGGCGCCGGATGCCCAGGTTTCAGCCACAGACGACCTGCTGGTGCGGAGCGCCTTTGGCGAGTGGGCTGATGCTCCGCACACCAGCGCTCCACCGGCCGCCACGGCCGAGTCAACAAGCCCGGCGGCCGACAACCGGCGCAAACGCCAGGTGGTCACGCCGGCCGAACAGGCCTTTGCCGAAGAACTGGAACGCGCCGCCACCGTGCTGGAACGCGCGGGGGTGCTGGCCAGGGCGCTGAACGAGGCGGCCGTCGAGGGCAAGGCCCTGCCTGTGGACGAGGCACGCGCCGTGATGCAGGCCATGCTGGCATCGATGGCCCGCGAACCGTCGGCCCTGGTGAGCCTGGCACGGCTGAAACGCCACGATGAGTACGCCTGGCGCCACCCGGCGGCGGTGGCCGCACTGATGCTGGCGCTGTCGGCCGAACTGGGGCTGGACGCCGCCACCACCGAGGCCGCCGGCCTGGCCGGCCTGGTCCATGACATCGGCCATGCCTCTCTGCCGGACGGGCTGCTGCAGCACCCGGGGCCCCTGGACGCGACACAGACCGCACAGGTGCACACCCACGTGGACCGTGGTGACGCGCTGCTGATTGCCAGCAAGGACTGGCCGGCTGCGGTGCGCGAAGCGTGCGCCCAGCACCATGAGCGCCTGGATGGCAGCGGTTACCCCGCGGGCCTGGCCGGCGACGCCATCTGCCGCCTGGCGCGCATGCTGGCGGTGTGCGATGTCTATGACGCGTTGAGCTCCAACCGCCCCTACCAGCATGCGCTGGAGCCGGCCGAAGCCATCGCCCGCATCTCCGCCAGCAAGAACCTCTACGACGCCGCCATCGTGAGTGCGTTTGTCAGGCGCCTGGGCCTGTACCCGGTGGGCTCGCTCGTGGAAATGGAGTCGCAGCGACTGGCCGTGGTGCTCTGGCAAAACGCCATCGCCATGTCGGACCCGGTGGTCAGGGTCTTCTACAGCGTGCAGAAGCGCAGCCGCCTGTCACCCGTGCTCATCGATCTGTCTGCGCCCGACGCCAACGACTTTGTGATCGGCCGTGTCAGCGCCAACGACTGGCCGATTGGCAACGTCGAAGCCTTGTGGAGCCATGGACACGCCAGCCGGATCCTGGGGCCTGGCGCACACGCTGGCCGCGCGACTCTGGCAGGGCCGTTGCGGGAGTGATCGGCGAGACCGCCCGCACCGCCCAACAGGAACCGCCGCACCCGCCACCTGAACCCACGCCGCATGAGCGACAACACACTCGCCAACCACATACAGAACGCCCTGCTGGTCGAAGGCAATGACTTGATGCGCAGCGTGGCCGCCAGCCAACTGCGCGAATTGGGTGTGCAGGACGTGGTGGCCGTCGGGCGCATTGCCGCCGCCCGCGAACGGCTGGAGCGTGAACGCTACGACCTGGTCATGTGCAGCCGGGAATTTGCCGGCCGCGAGGAGTCCGGGCAGGACCTGCTGGACGAGCTGCGGCGCGCCCAGCTGCTGCCGCCCGACACCGTCTTTGTCATGGTGGCCGCGGGCGCCACCTACCAGGATGTCGCTGACGCGGGTGAAGCCTCGATCGATGGCTTTCTGGTGCGGCCCTACACAACGGAATCGCTCAAGCGCCGGCTGCGTGAAGCCATCAACCGGCGGCGCCTGCTCAGCCCCATCTTCACGGCGCTGCATGACGGTGAACCGGGCAAAGCCTTCAGCCGCGCCCTCGCGCGCTTCCAGTCGGGCGAGAGCCACGCTGTCTACTGCGGCAGGCTGGCCGCCGAGATGCTGCTGCGCTTCTACCGACCGGACGATGCCGAGACGCTGTTTCGCCGCATCGCGGCCAACCACACGGCCGCCTGGCCGCTGCTGGGGGTGGCGCGTGCCCAGTCGGCCGCCGGCAAGCTCACCGACGCGCAGGAGACCATCGAACTGCTGCGCCAGAGCCTGCCGCGCAACTCCGACATCGGCGCCGATGCCCACGAGCTGCTGGGCCAGATCCTCATCGAACACGGTGAACTGAACGCAGCCCTGGGCCACGCATTGCTCGCCACCGAAATCACCCCAGGCTGCGTGATCCGCGCCCAGATTGCCGGCACGCTGAGCTTCTACCTGGAGTCGCCAGAACAATCCATCCAGCACCTGGAACGTACCTGCCGGCTGGGCAGCCGTTCGCGCCTGTTCAACCCGCTGACTTGGGTGCTGCTGGCCTTTGCACGGCTGGGCCAGGGCGATGCCAAGGCGCTCAATGCCGCGCAGCTGGGTCTGGTAGCCTGCGTGGAGCGGCGGGGCGACGACGAAACCCTGTCGTTCATGATCCGCGCTGTCCAGGCGCTGCAGCTGCGCGCACACCGCAACCACACGGCTGCCACCGAACTCGTGCGTGAACTCAGCCTGCTGGCCGAGCAGGACCGCTTTGACCTGGAAGCGGCCAACGTGCTGCTGTCCCTCTGGGCACTCACGCCCGCCGAGGAGTGGCCGGCCGACCAGCGGGCCCGTATCGCGCAGGGCCTCGGCCTGCGCCTGGGGGTGTCCAAGACGGCCACGGAGCTCATGTGCCTGGCAACGGGTGATCAGCCCGAAGTCGTCGAAGCACTGCGGGTGGCCCAGCAGCAGATCGTCCAGTTCGGGCAGCGAGGCGTGCAGCGCGCCGCGGGCCGCGAACCGGCCGGCGCCTTGGCGCAGCTGCTGGAACAGGCCGAGACCACGCGCAACGCCAAGTTGTTTGAACTGGCCAGCCTCGGCCTGACGCGCCACGCCGCGCGCTTCACCGACGCCGCGCAGTTGGCCGAGCTCACCGAGCGCGCGGCTCAGGGGCTGCGCCTGCACGCCAAGGCCGTCAGCCACATCGGTGGTATCCAACGAGCAGGACGCTCGGCCGCCGGCCTGCCCGTGCGCGGCTGGAACCACGATGCCTCAATCAAGGCAATGCTGCCGACGATGGACCTGTCCAGCGCGGCGCCCGCCAATCCGACGCCGCTGCTGCCGGCCTGAGGGCCTGCGGGCCTGGGAGCCGGGACGGCAGACATCCGGGGTCTCGCGCCGAGACCCTTACGCCCGTATCGGCCCGGTGGCCAGTGCGCCCGACATGCGCTCCAATCCGGGCATGTCCCCGCACGACCAATCGACCCGCCGTCACCGCCCTCACCGCCGGG
>JAJTDE010000107.1 GCA_021298085.1 Rubrivivax sp. | reverse complement strand
CGTCGAAACCAGGCTGCGGCAAGGATGGGCTAACGCTGACGTCAATGCATGACAACCGCTGAAAGGATTCGTTGTTGTCGTCAAGCATGGCGCGCAGCTTACATCACGAGCTTGGCGGCCTGCTGATGGGCGCTGGGGGCAGGTCAATCGCCAGCAAGACAACGATGAAGCGTGGTCGCTCAAGCAAGCTTGTCTGGAATGTCCGAAGGAGGCCTCATGATCAAAACCAGCACAGCGAGCACGGACTTGGTCCCGTCATCTTCCGAGCGCCGCGACTTCCTCTTACGGTGCATGGCGCTGGCGCCGCTGCCTGCCGCCATGGCAGCCTTGCCGGCTGGCGCGCAACCGATGCAGACCGGCACCGGGGAGCACCCCGAACCCGCGGCACGCATTGCGATCCCTGCTGGGCAGTTGCCCATCGAACTGATACGCGTGCAGGTGGACGTGGCCATTGCCGGGCGTACAGCCAAGACGCGCATCGGGCTTGCCCTGCGCAATCCGAACGTGCGCATCCTCGAGGGCGAGCTGCAGTTGCCTCGGCAGGAAGGCCAGAGCGTGACCGGATTTGCGTTCGACATCGATGGTGAGCTGCGTCCCGCTGTGCCCGGGGGGAAGGCCAAGGGGTGTGAGGTCTTCGACAGCACCACCCGCGCCGCCTCCCGCGTCACCCGCGCCAGGGCAGACGGCTGCACGCAAAGGCGCGCAGCGGGAAGCACAGGCTGCGCTCGGCCAGCGATGCCGACAGCTACCAGATCTACCTGGACGAACGACCCTCGCACGCCGCGAGCACAGCCTTGCTTTTGGGTGTGGCAGAACTCTTCCTCGAGCGCGGCCACACAGCGCTTGGCCTGCGCAGACTGCCGAACCTGGCCAAGATGCCGGTGGGCAACCGGCACATCCTGCGCATCCTGGCCTATCGCCTGCTGCAGGCACGGCAGGTGGAGGTGGCTATGCCGCTGCTCGAGCCAGTGGTACGCCTAGCGCCCGCCGAGCCGCAGTCGCTGCGCGACCTGGGCCCGGCACACGCCGCCGCCGGACGACACCAGCAGGCCGTCGACCTGCACGTGGTCGATCCAGGCGGTCTTCTACGGCCACCGCCAGCAGGTCATCTCTGCTCACACGACGGTGATGGTCAAGCTCACCGCCGGCTTTGGTACGGCCACTCAGCAAGAGCGCGACATCGTGCTGCGGCTGTCCGGTGAGCGTGTTGACCCTGGGAAGCTTCGAAGTCAGCCCAGCGACCACACCCAAGTGAGGCGCGCTAGCGCCAGTAGCAGGCCAGGTTCAGCCCAGTGCCCGATTACCGCAAGGTCATTCGCAGGTCCACGACCTTCAGATCGTCCAGCAGCACCTCGCGCTCGCCGCGAGGGATGACAACGGGCCCGTGTGCGACAACCGTCACATCGAACACGATGTCGATGTAGAGATAGTGCCTCTCTTGCCGCGACGTCAGGGAGAAGTCACTCTTGGCGTTGTAGAGCACGCGAAGCCGCTGCTGTGGCCGCAGCACGGCCACGCGTCTGGCGGTGCGCGACGGCACCATATGGGTTTCCGGGCGCAACCAGAGCTCCACCCCATCGTCCAGGCCTGGCGGCAGGCAGAGCGAGAACATTTCGTGCCCCGCCTGCCAGGTTGGCACCGGCACAGCCCAGGGCTTGCGGGCTCCTGGCGGCCGCAGGCTGAAGCAACAAGCCTGCGGTTCGGCCTGAGCCGTCTCCAGGACTAGGACCACTTCAGTGGCGGGTTCAGGCCGGACATCGCTGCCTGTGCGCACCCGGTCACCTGGCAGTAAGCGGGTGGGCGCATGGTTCGCTCGGAAGGTCTGCTTGGAGCAGTACACCGTCCGGCAGGCAGCACGGATCAACAGCACAAGCGGCGGCCGGGCATGGGTCGACCGGTGCGAGGAGTGTCAGCATCCGCCGGCGGGTAGCCGGACACCAAACCATACAAGACCTTGGAAGAGTCCCAGCTCAGATCAGTGCTTGGCCTCCGCTCTTCTGTGGGATTCACAGTATCCACTGAGCCTCACTTGCAAGTCTCTCAAAGGGACTGTGTTGATCTTGTTTTGAATGTAATCCAGCACTGTCCCTTCGTCATCAATGTGGAAGAACGACTCGTCCGTGCAGGCTCCGTCCGGGCCTGACGCTGGCGGGCGCGTGGCGTGCGACAAATTCGAAGGCCTCAGACCGCTGCGGGCGTCTCGATGAAGCCATGCTTTCGCAGCATCTCCATGCAACGCGGCGCGTTGCGCGCCACGCTCAGGGCTTCGTAGTCCACCGTCTTGTTTTGGTCATGGGAGCCGCTACGGATCATCGCGTAGATGGTCTTGAGCATCTTGTGCGCCAACGCCACGATGGACTTCTTGTGCCCCTTTCGGATGGCCAGTGCCTCGAACTTGGCCTTCAGCGCTCAGCGTGTTCTGGCCGCCGCCTGGGCGAATTCGCACGGCAGTCGACGGACCCAGGCGTTGCCTCGCCGGATGCGCCAGCACGTGCGCGCGTTTGGCGGGTCATGGGCACACTCACTTGGTGGCTGAGGCAAGACGTAAGCTGCTGGCGCTGCGCCCGAGAGCCGGCGGGGAGTCGTTCGTGCCGCAGCCAGCCGCCAGCCAGCCTGCTCGAGCCACGGGCGGACTACTCCGTCGCCACCACCACGAACGGCGCCCACGCCGCCGGCTGCGCCCAGCCGGGCTGCCAGCCGGCAATGCGCTGCCCGTCAACACCGACACCCGTGCGCACGGCGCGCATCGCCCGCTGAAGCGCCTCGGCGCGGCCGAGCGACGGGTTGTCGCGGCGGGCACGTAGGGTCTGCACGGTGAGGGTCGCCGTGACGTCATCCTCCACCCGCCAGTGGCTGGCCAGCACCGCGCGGGCGCCGGCGTAGAAAAAGGCGCGTGTCAGGCCCGAGAGGCTTTCGCCGCCGACCTCGGTGTTGCTGGACGCGGTGTTGCAGGCGGACAGGATCACCCAGTCCGCGCGCAGCGATAGCTGGGCGACCTCCGACGCTGTCAGGACGCCGTCGTCGACCGCGCTGGCCTCCGCGGGCGGCGTGAACACCAGGCCAGGCTCCTCCAGCCCGCCGAGTTCACGCGGCAGCAAGCCATGGGTGGCGAACACCAGGACCTCCGCCTGCCCCACCGAAGGCTCCGACTTGAACTGCGGCTCGGTCGCCTGCGCGCCCAGCCGCACCACGGCCTGCTCGGGCGGAAACAACTGCGTCATTGCAGCCAGCTCGCGGCGCGTTCCAGGGAGCGGCTGCAGCTGCCGCACCAGTGCCGGGTCCACGCGGCCGCCGCCCTCGGCCGCCTGGAAGCGACGCACAGGCTCGGGCACGCCGCGGCTGGCAGCGGACGGCCCGGACAGCACCGGGTCGCCGAATCCCACCAGTGCCAGGCCGCGCGCCGATGCGCCCGGCTGCGCCGCCCGCTCGAAAGCCCGCAGGCTGGATACCGAGGGCAGGCTCACCAGGACGTACTTGTCGCCCAGCCACTGCGTGCCCTGCGCATCGGTAGGCAGCAGGGCCAGCGGCAGCGTGCCCAGCGGGCCGGTGGCCGTGACGTACAGCCGCTGCACGCCCCGCAGCACCGGCTCCACCGGCGCCAGCAGGTCCCGGTAAAGGGCGTGAGCAATCGTGCGGTCGAACGGCCCTGTGGCGGCTGCCGGCACTGCATGCGGCCGGGCTGGCGTAAGGCCCCGGACCGCGTCAGCGCCGCTGCTGCCGCAGTTGGCCGAGTCCAGCTGGCAGCGCAGGCGTTCTGTCCGGCGGCGGGTGGGCTCTGCAGCCTCCGAAGCACGGTGCCAGGCATGCCGGGTCTTGGTGACGGCGAACACGTGGACGTCGGCGTCCCCCGGCACCAGGAGCAGCGCGGCTTCGCCGGGCTGCAGCCGCTTCTGCAGGTCCAGCACTGACACGGCCCGGGGCTGCACCAGCTCCCGGTAGTTGGGAAAGCCGCGGTCAAGCTCGGCTTCGACGCGCGCGAGCTCCTCGCTCAGCGGCTTCAACGCGGCACGGGCCTGCGCGGCGTCTGCGGAATTGCCACGCACGGACGCCGCTACGGACTCCGCATCCAGGGCCGCGCTGCGCACACTCAGATTTTGCTGCCGGCGTACCAGGTCCGCCAGCGCTGGCGATCCAGCGGCCAGCCTCGCGGCCGTCTGCGCCAGCGCGCGGGCGGCGCTGGACACCTCAAGGTCCTGGGCCGCCATGAAGCCTTCGCTGCGATAGGTGGGGGCGAACTGGTCGCCCAGCTGCTGCTGCTGCCAAGCCACCTCAAGCTGGGCCTGGAACACTTCCGCCATGGCCCGGTTGCGCGCTGCATCACCGCTGCCCTGCAGCCAGCGGCGCGCGAAGCCGGCCGCCTGCAACGCCCATCGAGAGGCATCATCCAGGGTCTCGCGCGAGCGGCTCAGGGCCATGGCGGCGCGCGCACTCAGGACCTGGGTATCGGCCGAGTCGCCCATGTCCACACGGCCCAGCAAGGCGCTGAACGCGCGCTGGAACGCGTCCCTCGCTTCTCGATGGCGCCCCTCGCAGGCCAGGATGCGGGCGACCTCCTGCCGGAAGCGCGGCTCAAGATGCGCCGCCGAGAAGAACTCGGGCAGGGCCGCGAGCTGGTGGAACATCGCGCGCAGTCCCGGGTCGGGGCACTGATCACCGCGCAGCTGCAAGGCGGTGAACGCCAGAATGCCCTCGACCGTCGGGACGGCGTTGGGCAGCTTCTGCAGCAGTTCGATACCCTGCGCCAGCAGCGGCAGCGCCTCCTCGTCACGGCCGAGCGCCGCCAGGTGTTCACCAAGCCCGACCATCAGCGGTGCGCGCAGCAGTGGCGACGACGCCTGCAGCAGGGCCAGGCCACGCCGCCAGAGCGCCTCGGCCTCCAGATCGCGCCCCTGCCGTCGGAATACCCTGGCGAGCAGGTCCAGGCTGGCCGCGCGGTCCGGGTGTTCGGCCGCCAGCTTCGCCTCCCGCGCTGCCAGCGCCTCGCGGGCCAGCGCTTCCGCCTGGCGGTCCTTGCCCTGCAGCAGCAGGTTGCGCGCCAACAGGTGCGCCGCTCGCGCCACCAGCGGGTGATCGGCAGAGAGGAGTTGCCGGCGGAACGCCAGAACCTTGCGCAGCGCCGCCTCGGACCGGTCCAAGTTCGACAGCTCAAGGAACTCGGCATGCGCTTCCAGATGGTCCGCCTGCAGCGGTGTTGACAGCTGCTCGGGATACGCCAAGAAGCGCAGCAGGTCCGGCCCGGCGCGGCGGTAGACGTCCGACAGCGAGCCGCGACGCACCTGGATGCGGAACAGGTCTGCCTCTGCCCATTGTGTTTCGGGAGCGTCCCAGGTGCCAGAGCTTTGCAACACGGGCAGTGCGCGCAGCAGCAGCGCGTCCGCCCCGGGCAGGTCGCCGATCGTCAGGTGGGTGCGCGCCAGTGCGGCCACCAGATAGGCCTCGGACCAGTTCCGGGGCTCGGCGTCGTCGGCTCCCGCCAGGGCCGTTCGCAGCAGCTCCTGTGCATTCCGCACGCGGCCCTGCGCGAGCAGGATGTCAGCAAGCTGCGCCGTGACCAGCGGTACGAACTGGGGATCGACCCGGTCGGCCAGGGCCTCGCGCGTGACGGCTT
The DNA here is from genome assembly GCA_021298085.1 of Rubrivivax sp. Lineage (GTDB taxonomy): Bacteria > Pseudomonadota > Gammaproteobacteria > Burkholderiales > Burkholderiaceae_C > Rubrivivax. The sequence goes on along the minus strand of JAJTDE010000107.1, from coordinate 8,530 downwards.
CGGCGTCTGCGTACCTCGCCTGCGCGAGCAGGTTGGCGCCTAGGACGACGCGCAGCAGCGGCACCGCCGACGCCCCCGGGCCGGCCTGCTGGAGTAGTTGCCGGATCGCCGGCTCGCGAGTGGCCGGCCTTGCCACCGAGGTGCCGCGCAGGATGGCCATGGCTTCCGCAGGGTCCAGTGCGGGTTGCGCAAGGGCTGGGGCAGTGGACAGCAAGAGCCAAGCCAGCAGCAGGTGAACCCACGTCACCGCATGTTCCTTCCAGCAGGGGAAAGGTAGGGAATGAAACTCCCCTCAGAGACCCCGAAAGGCCCGTGTAAACGCGCCATCACTACCTGATCCAAGACGTGACCCATCCTCCTAGCCCGGCCCGACAGGTCGCGAGTCGCTTCAGCCGCTTCGTAAGGCTGCGCGACCCAGATTCACGCGGGTCCTGATGCGGCCCTATCGCACGACGACACATTCCTCGAGCAGTGCCACTCCCCGATCGTGTCACATCGTGTGGTGTAACTCCACACCCCGGACAGGCTCAGATGCACGCGGTGCTCGACGCCGCACTACAGGTAGGCGAGCCAGGGCAGTGTCGTTGACCCGAAGAATGTCGACGGCGTTGACAGCGGGCACCAGACTGTTACGGCTGAGGCGGCTTGAGGAGTTGGTCACCTGATGGGCGGCATGTGACTCGCCTGGACAGTTCATCGCTCAAACGACATACCTACCCGGAAGCCGATCGTCACGTCACGCCTGCTGGCCGGGTAAAAGCTGCGCGTGGGTGGGCCGCCAGAGCTGCCAACAATCCAAGGCCAGCGCTGAGCGTTTGAAAGGTAGTTGTCGTTAACGTGCTGGATGATTTCGCCCCAACTTTCCTGTATTCGCCGGTCGATTTGCTCAGCCATCACGAATCAGTCCCACAAGCAGGTTTATGTGTGCGTACGATAACGACGGCATCTTTCGCCAGCTGCGGGCCGCAGCCCAATGGCCCATCTGGGGGGCAGCGAGATCAAACCGCTCAGCCGGCGCATGTGGATGGTGCTGGAGCATGTTCGCAGCACGGGGACGCGGAAACGATTGGGCAACAAGCAGGCTACCTCAGCGTATTCCTTTTGTTGACGCGACGCGAAGCGCAATACGCAGCTGATTGTTCGTCTGCCTGCGTCCTTGCAGCATGCACTAGGATCACAGGCACAGCCGCGCGATCATACGGATCGAGACAGCCGCCGAACCGGGCCGAGGGCCATCGGTAGGATCGAACTGGGGGGCCGACAGACTAACGGTCATTCGGCAAGCATGGCTGAACGATGCGGGCCACCGATGGGCCACGTGGCCCAGAAACGCTGAAGCCCGCACGGGGCGGGCCTCGTGAATGCTTGTCAGCACTCATGTTTCTTGGTTGCGGGGGCAGGATTTGAACCTGCGACCTTTGGGTTATGAGCCCAACGAGCTACCAGACTGCTCCACCCCGCGACAGAACCTCGGACTATAGCACAGAAACGTGCTGACGGTCGCGGCGGCGGGCTAACCCATCCAGCACGACCGGCAGTCCGCGTTATTCGGTGGCCGCGTCAGCAGCCTCAGCGGTGGGTGCCACGTCAGGACGATCAACCAGCTCGACGTAGGCCATCGGCGCGTTGTCGCCAACACGGAAGCCCATCTTCAGGATGCGCGTGTAGCCACCCGGACGGGTCTTGTAGCGGGGACCCAGCTCGTTGAAGAGCTTGGTCACCACATCACGATCACGCGTGCGGTCAAACGCCAGACGGCGGTTCGACAGCGTGGGTTCTTTGCCCAGGGTGATCAAGGGTTCGACGACGCGGCGCAGTTCCTTGGCCTTGGGCACGGTGGTCTTGATGGCCTCGTGCGTGATCAGCGAGTTGGCCATGTTGCGCAGCATCGCTAGGCGGTGCGAGCTGGTGCGGTTGAGTTTGCGAAGTCCGTTACGGTGGCGCATGGTGGAGTCCTATTGCTTGTGATGCCCACGGCCGTATCAGGTACCGCGGGGTGCGCTGTGCGAGGTATCGCGACGGCGCTGAGCAGCCGCAATCCCCGTGGGATCGCCCGAAGCGCGCTGAGGATGCCTCAGCGACGGTCCAGGCTCTTGGGCGGCCAGCCTTCGAGGCGGGTACCCAGGGTCAGCCCCCGCGACGCGAGGACTTCCTTGATTTCGTTCAGTGACTTACGGCCCAGGTTGGGCGTCTTCAGCAGCTCGGTTTCCGTGCGCTGGACCAAGTCACCGATGTAGTAGATGTTCTCGGCCTTGAGGCAGTTGGCCGACCGGACGGTGAGCTCGAGCTCATCCACCGGGCGCAACAAAATGGCGGGAGGCTCAGGCCCTTCCTGCTCGTGCGACGGCTGCAGGCCCTCCAGGCGGATGCCCGGTTGCCCTTCCAACGCCGTGAAGACAATCAGCTGTTCAACCAGGATCTTGGCTGAGGCGCGGATGGCTTCCTCGGGCGTCATGGCACCGTTGGTCTCGATCTCCATGACCAGCTTGTCCAGGTCGGTACGCTGCTCCACGCGGGCGTTTTCGACGGCATAGCTCACCCGGCGGACCGGCGAGAAAGAAGCGTCCAGCACGATGCGGCCGATGCTCTTGCTTGACTCGTCACCGTAGCGACGCAGGTTACCGGGGACATAGCCACGGCCCTTCTCGACCTTGATCTGCATGTCGAGCTTGCCGCCATGGGCCAGATGCGCAATGACGTGCTCGGGGTTGATCACCTCGACGTCATGGGGCGTCTGGATGTCGGCCGCCGTCACGGGGCCTTCACCTTCCTTGCGCAGGACCAGCGTGACCTCGTCGCGGTTGTGCAGCTTGAACACCACACCCTTGAGGTTCAGCATGATGTGAACCACATCTTCCTGGACGCCGTCAATCGTGGAGTACTCGTGCAACACGCCGGCGATGGTCACTTCCGTCGGTGCGTAACCCACCATGGACGAGAGCAGCACGCGGCGAAGCGCATTGCCCAAGGTGTGGCCATAGCCTCGCTCGAAAGGCTCCAGCGTGGCTTTGGCGCGATGCCCGCCAAGCGGTTCAACTTGGATGGCCTTGGTGGGTTTCAGCAGATTCGTTTGCATGAGTCTTCCGTTCCTCTCAATACCCTCGGCTCGTTACACCGATAAGGCTGAAGTGGACCTCTCCGGGCCTGGTGATGTGAGGCTGCGCCCGGCCGCAATGCCCCCCGATGAGCCTTCCCGCGCGCGTTTGCAGCACGGGTCGGCCAACTCCATCCTGATGAGCCTGGGCGTCAACGCGAATACAACTCGACGATCAGGGCTTCCTTGATGTCGGCGCCAAACTCGTCGCGGTCGGGCGTCTTCTTGAAGACCCCTTCCATCTTCGACACATCGACCTGAACCCACGCGGGCATGCCGATTTGGTCGGCGAGCTTGAGTGCATCCTGGACACGCAGCTGTTTCTTCGCGTTGTCGCGCAGCGTCAGCGTGTCGCCGGCCTTGACGGAGTAGGACGGGATATTGACAACCTGTCCGTTGACCATCACGGCCTTGTGTGACACCAGCTGACGCGCCTCGGCGCGCGTTGAACCGAATCCCATGCGGTAAACCACGTTGTCCAACCGCGACTCCAGCAGGGTCAGCAGGGTTGAACCGGTATTGCCCTTGCGGCGTTCGGCTTCGGCAAAGTAACGGCGAAACTGGCGCTCGAGCACGCCGTACATGCGCTTGACCTTCTGCTTTTCGCGCAGTTGCAGGCCATAGTCGGACGTCCGCGAGCCGCTGGTGCGGCCGTGCTGGCCAGGCTTGCTCTCAAATTTGGCCTTGTCAGCGATGGGCCGGCGAGCGCTCTTGAGGAAGAGGTCCGTGCCTTCACGGCGGGAAAGTTTGGCCTTGGGGCCGAGATAACGTGCCACGGTCTGTCCTTTGCAGATTCAATCGTTGATGCGGCGGATGCGATACCCCTGGGAGCAAGGCAACCCCGCACAAGTTGGTTGGCCTGATGAGATCGAGGCTCGCCAACGGTGGGCTTGAGGACCTGCCCTATGCACATCACCAACGGGCGTAGACGGCAAGGAACAAGGCCCTAACGGCTTCGCCATCGCACCCAGAAATGGAGGCGATGGCGTGAAAAACCGCACATTCTAGCGTGTCAACCGAAGGGGTTGACGTGTGTCGGAATATGCAGTGTGGTTTTAGTACCGAGTGCTGCGGCAACAAGCAGCAACAAGCTCTCGGAGGACATCAGATGCGACGGCGCTTTTGCGGACGGCACCCGTTGTGCGGCACCGGCGTCACATCAGAGATGGAATTGATGCGAATACCAAGGGAGGCCAGCGCACGAACGCTCGACTCGCGGCCGGGGCCGGGGCCCTTGATCCGGACGTCCAGATTCTTGATGCCTTGCTCCTGGGCGGCGCGCCCAGCCACCTCAGCGGCGACTTGGGCTGCAAAGGGCGTCGACTTGCGCGAACCCTTGAAACCCTGGCCACCACTGGACGCCCAGGCAAGGGCGCTGCCCTGACGGTCAGTGATGGTGATGATGGTGTTGTTGAACGACGCGTGCACGTGAGCGATGCCGTCCGCCACATTCTTGCGGATCTTCTTGCTCACGCGGCGGGCCGCGGTATTGACAGGTGCTTTGGCCATGATGCTTCAGGCTTTCTTCAATTCGGGGCTGCGCGGTTTCACTTCTTCAGCGCCGCGGCACCCTTGCGCGGACCCTTACGGGTACGGGCGTTGGTGCGGGTGCGCTGGCCACGCACGGGAAGACCACGGCGGTGACGCATGCCACGGTAGCAGCCGAGGTCCATCAGACGCTTGATGTTCAACGCCATTTCACGGCGAAGGTCGCCTTCGATGGTCATGCGGCCAATTTCGTCACGGATCTTCTCGAGGTCCGTGTCGTTCAGGTCCTTGATCTTCTTCGAGTAGGCAATGCCCACCTTCTCGCAGATCTTCTGCGCCGTCGAACGCCCGATCCCGTAGATGGACGTCAGGCCGATTTCGGCGTGCTTGTGCGGCGGGATGTTGATGCCAGCAATACGGGCCATGTCGATTCCTTAACCTTGGCGCTGCTTGTGACGAGGGTCGGTGCAAATGACACGCACCACACCCTTGCGACGGATGATCTTGCAGTTGCGACACATCTTCTTGACTGAAGCGGCGACTTTCATGGTCTTCTCCTTGACCCTAACTCTTGACTCAACTTACTTGGCCCGGAACACGATACGTGCCCGACTCAAGTCGTACGGCGTCAGTTCGACGGTTACCTTGTCACCCGGCAGGATGCGTATGTAATGCATTCGCATCTTGCCGCTGATGTGACCGAGGACCACGTGACCGTTTTCAAGCTTCACGCGGAACGTAGCGTTGGGAAGATTCTCAAGAATCTCGCCCTGCATCTGTATAACGTCGTCCTTGGCCATGACGCACTAACTGGCCTTGAAATTTGCCTTCTTTAACAACGACTCGTACTGCTGACTCATCATGTAAGACTGGACTTGCGCCCAGAAGTCCATGGTGACAACCACGATGATCAGCAAGGAAGTGCCGCCGAAATAGAAGGGCACGCTGTAACGCAACACGAGAAACTCAGGCAACAGACAGACGGCGGTGATGTACACAGCACCGGCCAGCGTCAGCCGTCCGAGGATCTTGTCAATGTGGCGCGCTGTCTGGTCACCCGGCCGGATGCCCGGGATGAACGCGCCACTCTTCTTCAGGTTGTCTGCAGTCTCACGGCTGTTGAAGACCAACGCGGTGTAGAAGAAGCAGAAAAAGATGATCATGGCGGCGTACAACATCACGTACACCGGCTGTCCTGGTGACAGCATCGCCGAAAAATCCTTCAGGCCCCGCATGAACCAGTGTTCGCTCTGGCCTGTGGCAAACCAGCCCACGATGGTGGCCGGCAACAGAATGATCGAGGACGCAAAGATCGGCGGGATCACGCCAGCCATGTTCAGCTTGAGGGGCAGGTGCGACGACTGTCCACCATACACCTTGTTGCCGACCTGGCGCTTGGCGTAGTTCACCAGAATCTTCCGCTGACCCCGCTCGACAAACACCACGGCGAAGGTCACGAAGACGACGAGCCCAGAGATCAGCAAGCTGGCGAGAATGCTCATCGACCCATTGCGGACCAGTTCAAACAGACCCGCTATCGCGCTGGGCAGGCCGGCCACGATGCCCGCGAAGATCAGGATCGAGATGCCGTTGCCGAGACCGCGTTCAGTAATCTGCTCACCCAGCCACATCAGGAACATGGTGCCGGCGACCAAGCTCGCCACTGCGGTGACTCGGAAGCCGAAGCCGGGGCTCATCACCAGACCCTGTGAACCCTCCAGCGCCAACGCAATGCCCAGCGATTGGAACAAGGCCAGAACCAGCGTTCCATAACGTGTGTACTGCGTTATCTTCCGGCGACCCGCTTCGCCTTCCTTCTTGATGGCCTCGAGCGAGGGCACCACGTAGGTCATCAGCTGCATGATGATCGACGCCGAGATGTACGGCATGATCCCCAGCGCGAAGACTGAGAAGCGCGACAAAGCGCCACCGCTGAACATGTTGAACAGGTTCAGGATGCCGCCGCCCTGCTGCTTGAACAGCTGGGCCATCTGGTTGGGGTCGATTCCCGGCACGGGCACGTGAGTGCCGATGCGGTAGACGATCAGGGCCAGCACCAGAAAGACAAGCCGGCGACGGAGGTCGCCGAACTTGCCGCTCTTGGCCAGCTGGTTTGCGTTGGTTGCCACGAGGCTGAAAAGCTTTCTGCGTCAGGTCGCTGGACGAGACATCAGGCCGCGAAGCTGCCGCCAGCCGCTTCAATGGCCGCCTTGGCACCCGCTGTCGCGCCGATACCCTTCAGGACAACCTTGCGCTGCAGTTCGCCAGACTTGATGACCTTGACCACCTTGACGATCTGCGCCACGAGGCCTGCCTGCTTCAGGCTGAGCACGTCAACCTCTTCAGCGCCAAGGGCCTGCAATTCGGACAGGGTGATCTCAGCGTTGTACTTGAGCAGTGCGGACTTGAAGCCGCGCTTGGGCAAGCGACGCTGCAGCGGCATCTGGCCGCCTTCAAAACCAACCTTGTGGAAGCCACCCGCGCGCGACTTTTGACCTTTGTGGCCACGTCCGGCGGTCTTGCCCAGGCCAGAACCAATGCCTCGGCCGACGCGACGCCGCGCCTTCTTGCTTCCCTCTGCGGGCTTCAAACCATTGAGTTGCATCAGATCACCTGCACCAGGTACGAAACCTTGTTGATCATGCCGCGAACCGCGGCAGTGTCTTCGAGGGTGCGCTGGCTGTTGAGCCTGCGCAGACCCAGCCCACGCACAGTGGCGCGGTGGTCTTCACGCGTGCCGGCCACGCTCCTGACGAGCTTGACGGTCACAGTTTTTTTGTCAGACATGGGGAAAGCTCCGCTGCGGCCTATCAGTTGAACAGTTCTTCAACCGTCTTGCCACGCTTGGCCGCGACCTCAGAGGCGGTGGTGCTGTGCTTGAGGGCGTCGAGGGTGGCGCGGACCATGTTGTACGGGTTGGTCGAGCCATGGCTCTTGGACACGATGTCCGTCACGCCCATGACTTCAAACACCGCACGCATGGGGCCGCCGGCAATGATGCCGTCGCCAGGCTTTGCCGGCGCCATCAGCACGCGTGCCGCGCCGTGTTCACCCGTCACGTTGTGATGGATCGTGCCGTTCTTCAGCTGCACCTTGAACATGTTACGCCGCGCGGCTTCCATGGCCTTCTGCACAGCCACGGGCACTTCACGCGCCTTGCCCTTGCCCATGCCAATGCGGCCGTCGCCATCACCCACGACGGTGAGGGCTGCAAAGCCCAGGATACGACCGCCCTTGACGACTTTGGTCACGCGGTTGACGGAGATCATCTTCTCCTTCAAGCCATCGTCCCGGCCTTCGTCGGCCACACGGGGTTGAAATTTCGCCATTTTGCTGATTCCTTCGTGCTGCGTGCGGGGTCAGAACTGCAAGCCGGCTTCGCGAGCGGCTTCAGCCAGGGCCTTCACGCGGCCATGAAATGCGAAGCCTGCGCGGTCGAAGGCCACCTTCTCGACACCTGCCGCCTTCGCCTTTTCAGCGATGCGCTTGCCAATCAGTACAGCCGCCTCGGTGTTGCCACCCTTTCCGTCGCCGCCCAACTGGGCACGGACATCCTTTTCGGCGGTCGACGCACTGGCCACGACCTTGTCGCCTTCGCCGGAGATCACGCTGGCGTAGATGTGGGTGTTGGAGCGGTAGACCGTCAGGCGAGGCACGCCTTGCGTGGCGATGCGCTTGCGCGTCTGCAGCGAGCGGCGCAGACGCTGTTGTTTCTTGCTCAGCATGCTGCGGCTCCTTATTTCTTCTTCGTCTCTTTGAGGGAGACACGTTCATCAGAGTACCGAATACCTTTGCCCTTGTAAGGCTCGGGCGGGCGGATGGCGCGCACTTCGGCAGCCACCTGGCCCACCGCCTGGCGGTCAGCGCCCTTGATCAGGATTTCGGTTTGTGTCGGGCATTCGACCTTCACACCGTCCGGCATCTCCTTGACCACCGGGTGAGAAAAGT
>JAJTDE010000268.1 GCA_021298085.1 Rubrivivax sp. | reverse complement strand
GCCGTGGAGTTGAAGCCATGAAGCCTGGTTGGTTGGCCCATCCTGTTCAATCGGTGCTGATCGCCGCCACTTGGCTGCTGCTGCAGCAGAGCGTGGCCGTGGCGCACCTGCTGACGGCCACCGTGCTGGCGCTGCTGCTGCCGCGCCTGCTGCACGGTTTCACCGGCGCGCCGCCCCGGCCGAAGGCCTGGGGTGCGGCCATGCGGCTGATACTGGTCGTGCTGAAGGACATCGTCATGTCCAACATCACGGTGGCCAAGCTGGTGCTGTCGCCATCGGCTCGGCCGGTGCCGGTGTGGGTGCCGGTGGACCTGCGCCTGCGTGATGCGCGTGCCATCACGCTGCTGGCCACCATCATCACCACCACGCCGGGTACGGTGACCTGCGTGGTCGATGAAGCGCACCACCGCTTGCTGGTGCATGCGCTGGACGGCAGCGCGGGTGCTGACGCCATTGCCGCCGACATCCAGGCCCGCTACGAAACCCCCTTGATGGAGATCTTCGAATGATCTTGTCACTGGCCTTGGACTTCGCCACTGGCTGCGTGGCGTTGGCCCTGCTGATGTGTGGCTGGCGGCTGCTGAAAGGGCCTCACTTGCCCGACCGCATCCTGGCGCTGGACACCATGGCGGTGAACGCTGTGGCGCTGGTGTTCCTGCTGGGCATCCGCTGGGGAACATCGCTGCTGTTTGATGCGGCGCTGATCATCGCGATGCTGGGTTTTGTGTCGACCGTCGGCTTGTCGCGCTTTCTGACGCGTGGCGACGTGATGGAGTAACCGGGGTTCACCATGGATCAGGCCTTGCACAACCTTCCGCTGGCGGCCCAGGTGGCGCTGGCGCTGCTGCTGGTGGTGGGCGGCATCTTTGCGCTGGTGGGCTCGCTGGGCCTGCTGCGCTTTCCCGATTTCTACATGCGCCTGCACGCACCCACCAAGGCCACCACGCTGGGGGTGGGCGGCGTGCTGCTGGCCAGCATGCTGCTGAGCTGGATGCGTGGCGAGACCGGCCTGCAGGCGCTGCTGATCACGCTGTTCCTGTTTGTCACGGCTCCGGTGTCGGCCAACCTGATGTCACAGGCGGCGCTGCACCTGAGAACGCCGTCAACCGCCGAGCCGCCAGCCGATCAGCCGCAGTGATAAGGCGTCGCCTGGCTGCGCGGTCGGCTTGCGCTCAGGCGCCCGGCCCTTCCTTGCGCTTGATCAGGCTGACCACCAGCGTCACCAGCGTGAGCGGCACCATGAAGCTGAGCATCACCGACGAAAACGCGGGCAGTGCGTCGTGCTGCTGGGCGGCCAGCACCAGGTAGGACACGTAGGCCACGTAGTAGCCGATGAAGACCGCGCCTTCCCAGCGCGCAATCTCCCGGCCGGTCATGAATACGGGCAAGCAGGCCAGCGCCACGGCGAGCATGACCCACAGGTCGAAGTTCATCACCGCGGCGGGCATCATCAGCCCGCCGCTGGCGCTGGCGGCCAATGACGACGCGCCCAGGCAGCCCAGGATGTTGAAGGTGTTGCTGCCCACCACGTTGCCCACTGCGATGTCCCGTTCACCCTTGATGGCCGCCGTGATCGACGTGGCCACCTCGGGCATAGAAGTGCCGGCGGCCACGATGGTCAAGCCGATGACCAGGTCGCTGACGCCCATCAGCTTGGCAAAGGCGATGGACGCTGTCACCAGCGCTTCGGAGCCAGCCACCAGGAAGCCCAGGCCGGCCACGATCAGCGCCAGCTGCACCGGCAGCTTGGCGTCCCAGCTGCCTTGGGTGGCTGGCTTTACCTCGGCTGCATATTCGTCGCGGGCGGCCTGGGTCTCGCGCCGCGACTGGATGATCAGGAAGGCGGTGTAGCCCACCAGCAGGCCGAGCAGCAGCCCGCCGTCCAGCACGCTCAGCCGGCCGTCCAGACCGAAGGCCAGCAGCAGCAGCGACGCGCCGATCATGATCGGCACTTCCTGGCGAATGATCTGGATGTTGACAACCAGTGGCGTGATCAGCGCAGACAGGCCCAGGATGAACAGCACGTTGAAGATGTTGCTGCCCACGACGTTGCCCACGGCGATGTCGGTCTTGCCGTCCAGCGCCGCACCGATGGACACCGCCACCTCGGGTGAACTGGTGCCAAAGGCGACGATGGTGAGCCCCACCACCAGTGGCGAGATGCCAAACGACAAGGCCAGCTTGGAGGCGCCGCGCACCAGCAGTTCGGCGCCGATGATCAGGCCCGCGAGGCCAGCAATGAAGAGCAGGACGTTCAAGGCAGGACCTCCGGGTGGTTGAAGGCTCGGGAGACTAGTGGCCCGGCTTCTGGGTATGCGACATCAGCTTGTCTGCGTAGGCTATGGCCAATGCAGAAAACAGGAAGGCCACATGGATGATCGTCTGCCACATGAGCACATGTTGGGTGTAGTTCGGGGCGTTGATGAAGGTCTTCAGCAGGTGGATGGAGCTGATGCCGATGATGGCGGTGGCCAGCTTGACCTTCAGAACCGACGCATTCACGTGACTGAGCCATTCAGGCTGATCCGGATGGCCGTCCAGGTTGAGGCGCGAGACGAAAGTTTCATACCCGCCAACGATCACCATGATGAGCAGGTTGCTGATCATCACGACATCGATCAAGGCCAACACCACCAGCATGATGATGGTCTCGTTCAAGGCCTTGATCGGCTCGTAACCGATCGTCTTGCCTGCGGCGTCCAAGATGGGCGTTGACTTGTACCCGATGCTGGTCACCAGTTTGGCCAGCGCGTCGGTGTTGCCAAACGCCGCCTCGATGAGGTGCACCAATTCCACCCAGAAGTGAAACACGTACACCGCCTGCGCCAGGATCAGCCCCAGGTACAGCGGCAGTTGCAGCCAGCGGCTGGCGAAGATCAGCTTGGGCAGCGGCCCCAGTGGGGTGGGGGGTGGGGAAGCGGGTGCGGTCATGGTGCGTATGGGGTGGAAGTGCTTGGCCTGCGCGCGGTGTGGCGTGATGCGCCTCAGGGTGTTCCCTTAGTTACAAGATTGTAGGTGCCGACCGTGACAGGCATTCGACGCGACAACCGTTTGACCCAGCGCAAACCCTGTGCACCGAGTAAGGGCGTAGTCAGAGCCTGTGCCTACCTTCCGGGTCCAGAGGCGTGGCCCGGGAGGCCGCACCCGGCCCATCCCGCATCTGATTGCACTGAGGAGTATCCACAATGTCCAGCGACACCGCTGCCGAAGCCAAAACCTACCTTCCCCCCGCCGAGCTGGCCGCCCAGGCTGCCGTGTCGGGCATGGCCGGCTACCAGGCCTTGTGCGATGAAGCTGAACGCGATTACCCCGGGTACTGGGCGCGCCTGGCGCGTGAGCTGCTCAGCTGGAAAAAGCCCTTCACCACGGTGTTGGACGACAGCAACGCCCCGTTCTACAAGTGGTTTGAAGACGGTGAACTGAACGTCAGCTACAACTGCCTGGACCGCCACGTCGAAGCCGGCAAGGGCGACAAGACCGCACTGATCTTCGAAGCCGATGGCGGCCAGGTCAACCGCGTCACCTATGCCGAGCTGTCATCTACATGCCGATGTCGGTGGAAGGTGTCGCCGCCATGCAGGCCTGCGCCCGCATCGGCGCCATCCACTCGGTGGTGTTTGGCGGCTTCTCGGCGCAATCCGTGCGCGACCGTGTCAACGACGCCGGTGCCGTGGCCATCATCACCGCCGACGAACAGGTGCGTGGCGGCAAGCAGTTGCCGCTGAAGGCCATCGTCGACGAAGCCTTGGCCCAGGGCGCCTGCGAAAGCATCAAGAGCGTGGTCGTGTACCAGCGCACCGGCTCCAGCGCCGTGTCCTACACCGCCGGCCGTGACGTGCTGATGAGCGATCTGGTGTCCAGCCAACCCACGATCTGCGAACCCGAATGGGTAGGTGCCGAGCACCCGCTGTTCCTGCTGTACACCAGCGGCTCCACCGGCAAGCCCAAGGGTGTGCAGCACAGCACCGGCGGCTACCTGCTGCACGCCGCGCTGACCACCAAGTGGACCTTTGACCTGAAGGACAGTGACATTTTCTGGTGCACGGCCGACATCGGCTGGGTCACGGGCCACAGCTACATCACCTACGGCCCCTTGGCGCTCGGCGGCACCGAGATCGTCTTTGAAGGGGTGCCGACCTACCCGGACGCCGGCCGCTTCTGGAAGATGATCCAGGACCACAAGGTCACCATCTTCTACACCGCGCCCACGGCCATCCGTTCGTTGATCAAGGCCGCCGAGGCGAACCTGGCGATCCACCCCAAGAGTTATGACCTCAGCTCGCTGCGCATCCTGGGTTCGGTGGGCGAGCCCATCAACCCCGCCGCCTGGGAGTGGTACCACCTGAACGTCGGCGGCGGCCGCTGCCCCATTGTTGACACCTTCTGGCAGACCGAAACCGGCGGCCACATGATCACCCCCATGCCAGGCGCCACGCCGCTGGTGCCGGGTTCCTGCACGCTGCCTTTCCCGGGCATTCAGGCCGCCATCGTTGACGAAACCGGCGCTGATGTGCCCAACGGTTCCGGTGGCATCCTGGTGGTCAAGAAGCCTTGGCCGTCGATGATCCGCACCATCTGGGGAGACCCTGAGCGCTTTGTGAAGAGCTACTACCCGCCCGAGCTCAAGGGCTACTACCTGGCCGGTGACGGTGCCATTCGCGACGCCAACACCGGCTATTTCACGATCACGGGCCGCATTGACGATGTGCTGAACGTGTCGGGCCACCGCATGGGCACGATGGAGATCGAATCCGCCCTGGTCAGCTGCACCGAACTGGTGGCCGAAGCGGCCGTGGTGGGCCGCCCCGACGAGACCACGGGCGAAGCCATCTGCGCCTTTGTGGTGCTCAAGCGCCCCCGCCCCACCGGCGACGAGGCCAAGAAGATCGCCGCCGAACTGCGCAACTGGGTCGCCAAGGAGATCGGCCCGATCGCCAAGCCCAAGGACATCCGCTTCGGCGACAACCTGCCCAAGACCCGCTCCGGCAAGATCATGCGCCGGCTGCTGCGCAGCATCGCCAAAGGCGAAGCCATCACCCAGGACACCAGCACGTTGGAAAACCCCGCCATCCTGGATCAGCTGGCGCAAGCCATCTGATCCAGGCCGCGCGCAGCGCGGGGCGGCACTTCGTGCCGCCATGGCGGGGTTAGGGGCCCGCTCATATCGCG
>JAJTDE010000267.1 GCA_021298085.1 Rubrivivax sp. | reverse complement strand
CGGCCTGTCGCCGATGTGAGCGCTGCGGCCGCGCACGTCGCGCGAGCAGAACGGAAGTCTGCCTAGTCGGGAATCGGGCGGAAGTACCCGCGGATGCGCCGCTCGTCGCGGACAACGAGTTGAATGTGGCTCTTCTCGGTGAAACTCGTCCCGGGGTACAGCGTGTTGCCTTCGCTGAACACCGATCGGATGGTGTCGTAGTTGTGTAGGTTCTCTGCTTCACGCAGGGTGTGAAGGTACTCGATCACCGCGCAGTCCAGGAGGCGACGTGCTTTGTCCGGTCCACCCTGGTTCGTGGGCAAAGGTAGGCCGGCTGACGAGAGGGCCTGGGTCAACAGATCGTGGGCTTGGCGCAGTTCCGCCAGGAAGGCGCGATCGTGGAGCATGCCGCAGTAGCCGAGATCGATGATCGCGCCCACGACCGCAGGGGTCTCGACCTTACCGCTCGACACTGACGGGTTGTCGCGGACGTATTCGGCCCACTCCATCGCACGCTGCGGGCTGGACTCCCAGAAGTAGATGCCGTTGCCGAGCCAGTCGTGCCGGTTGGTGCTTCGCTTGAGATGCTGCCTCCCGGCCCCGGCGAGCACTCGCTCTGCGACCGCCTTGTCGCAGCCATGGAAGCCGAGGACAAAGCTAGGCTGGAACTTGTACAGGTCCCACATATGGCCGAGCCGACCGCCTCAGCCCTTAAACCGCTTGCTCAGTTTCCCGGTCGCGGTGGCAATGCCCGCGCTCTGCAGCGTCGCGAGAGCGAACTTGGGATCGCTGCGAAGCTTCTCCTTGAGCCTGGCGATGTCGGGCTTCAATGAGGGATCGCTAAGTCGCAGCACACCATGGCCCGCCGACGCTTGAAACGCGAACGCAGATACGCCCGCAGCATCCCTGCTGGCCGGTATCTTGGCTCGGTTCTTGGTCGTGGTCTTGGTGGCGGTCGTCATCGTCATGGCCCCGTTTGATGCCTCCGCTGCAGCTCAGCATTTTGGACAGTTGGAGTGTCACATGAACGTACGGCCGTTGACGATCCCGTGGTTAACCGGATGGGAACTCTGCACGGCATCGCCGGGAGACGCGCCCAGCGACTGGCCTGAAGCGTAGTTCGCATGCGAAAACGCCCGCCAGCGTTGACATAAGACACATTGCCGATATACAGCGCAGTCGTTTCGGCTTGTGGCTGCGCGGCCGACTCGCAGCATCCAAGAGGATTGAATGCTTCTTGCGAGGCACGTGTCGCAGCCCCCATCGCCGATGGAGCGCCTCAAGGGCTCGATTCGCGACCCAAGGTCTGGCGCATCTGAACCAGCCGCACCCACACCTGTTTCACAAAGGGGTCAGCAATCTCGAAGCTCCCGTGTCCCTTGCGCACCACCAGATTCGCCGCGACGAGTTTGTCGATGGCTGGTGTCATGTCGTTGGCGGAGACTTCTCTTCCGAGCGATGCGCTGAACGATGCCAGCGTTTCTGCAGCGTAGAGCCCCCGGACTTGGCCGGCCGCAATGCGAGAGAAGGCCAGCACGGCCAGTTCACCGGCGTCCTCGATGGCCTGGATGTCGAGTTCGGCGGCCGCTGTGGCCAGCGTGGCGCAGATGGTGGCGAACGCAGTGTCGGCGTCCGCTGCACGCCCCGCAGCCACTTCGTCCTGAAACTGCCGCACGGCCTTCGTCAGCTCCTCCGGCCTGCTGCCCATGTCACGAAACCCGCTAAAGGCGGCTTCCAGCGATGGCACCGCCAAGCCAGCCGCCGTCACGCGTTTCAACAGCCAGTCGACATAGTCCTTCCCCAGCGGCTCGAAGGAGGCGGTGTGGGCTCCCGCGAACGCTTGCGAACGCCGAGTGGCCATGTCGGTGACCAGAGACTTGTGCGAGCCGGTGCCGACGATCAGCAACTTGCCCGGCAGGTCGGTCGCCGTGTTGACGTTGTCTCTGGCCGCCTTCAAGGCAAACAGCATGTCTTGGCCATCCTGGCTGGCCATCGCCTGTTGAACTTCGTCGATGACCAGCACAACGTCGCCCTGTGCCTTGCGGACGAGTTCGACAAACACGTCGGCCAGCGTCGCGCCGCCGGCGGTTCCTATGCTGTCCAACTGAACGCCAAGGCTGATGCCAGCCGCGCCAAAGTTGAGTCCCTTGACGCGTCGCAGTTTCTGCACGAGCGTGGACGTGGGTTGCTGCAGTTCGAGGGCTGCCGCGCGCACCGCTTCCAGCATCAACGCCATGGGAGAACGTGAGCGGTCTGTCCACAGGTCCACGTACACCGCTAATGCACCATGCTCCAGCAGCGCCGGGAAAAAATCCTGCCGGATAAAGGTGGTCTTGCCGATGCGCCGAATGCCCGACAGAAACACCCCTGAGCGAAGTCCCTGATCCAGTGGGCCTGGTTGCAGGAGTTGCCTCACAAGAGTCTGTGCATAGCTGGGGCGATGGAAAACGGAGTTGTCAGCCATGAGGTTTTGGATGTTTTTGGCGAGAAAGCCAAATTTGGCATTTCAGGCAAATAATGTCAAGACTTCAACTGGTCATATCAGCGGGTCCGTCGAACCGTTTAGGGCAGCATCGAGCGGCAGCAGCCGCTGGTGCGTCCGAATCCACAGTCGTTTTGTTGGATTCGCTCGTTTCGTTGAATGCGTTCATCGGCTAACGTCGCATGGTCCCCCTTGGAGAGACCAACATGACCGCCTCCAGTCGACGCACACCACGACTGCCCAGCGATCAAGAGATCGCCCAGGCTCGCGATGCCAGCCGGCAGCTGGCCCGGCTGCTGCCGGCTGAAGACGGCGCGACCGATGCACCGGCGCTGCGCCTCGTTACCGACGACGATCAGCACGAAGTGATTTCCATCCCGCCAGTCGCGTTGCGGCTCTTGGTGGACATGCTGACGCAGCTCGGTCAAGGCAGGGCGGTGACCGTACTCCCGCAAAACACCGAGCTCACCACCCAGGAAGCGGCCGATTACCTCAACGTATCCCGCCCCTACGTGGTGAAGCTCATTGAGGAAGCGAAGTTGCCAGCCCGAAAAGTGGGCACGCGGCGCCGCGTGGCGTTTGAAGATCTGCTGCGCTTTGGTGAACAGCAGCGCGCCCGGCAGCGGGCCGCTCTGGATGAGTTGGCCCGCATTGACGCCGAGTTGGGCCTCTGAGCCTCGCGCGCTGCTTCGCGATGCGCCACTTCACCGCTGTTCTGGACGCCAACGTCCTCCACAGCCAGCCCCTGACCAGCCTGCTGCTGGAGCTGGCCGTCGCGCGGCTTTACAGGCCGGCCTGGAGCCGAGATGTCCATGCCGAGTGGCGACGCTCTGTGATGCGCGTGAGGCCTGGCGTAGACCCCGGCGCGCGACCGACAGGACAGTTGGCGCCATTTCGGCCGCCAGACCCCATTGCCATTTGGCTTTGGAACTTGGCGATGTCAGTGACATGCACGCTCATATCGACAAGGCTGGCCGGCTGATCTTGCCCAAGGCTGTCCGCCAACAGCTCGGGATCACCACGGGCGCCACACTCGAGCTCGTCCCAGGTCCGGACGGGGTGCTTCTGCGAAAAGTGACCGACTCACGCACCATGCGCCAGGTCGATGGCCTTTGGGTCCATCAGGGCGTAGCCCCGCCCACCGCTGACTGGAGCCGCATCGTCGACAACCTGCGCAGCGAGCGTGACACCACCGCCTGGAACGACACCAGTGTTCTGCTCGCGGCCTCGGTGGCAGACCACCCTCACCATGGCCGCGCATTGCCGGTCCCCATGCGTTGCAGCAAGTGCCTGCCAACCGATGCCGTTGTCATGGCGCAATGATCTGTATTGCCCACCCACGCCTGCGATCATGCGGCACCGGACCCTGCTGTGACCATGCCTGAATCACCCCCCGAAACCTTCAGCGACTTTCTCGCCCGGCAAGACAAGTCCACCCTGGTCAACCTGCTGGTTGAACTGGCCGATGCCGACAAGGCGGTGCTCAGCCGGCTGCAGCGGATGCAGTTGGCCGACAAACCCGACAAGCTGGCAGCTGCCTTCAAGAAGGCGCTCAGCGCGTGGCGTCGCTCGCGCAAGTTTCACAGTTACAGCGAAGCAGACGACTACGCGCAGGCTTTGCATGCTTGGCTGGATCAAGTCGCCAACGAGTTGATGCCCCGCCACCCTCCTGCGGCGCTCGAGTTGTTCGAGCTGTTCATCGAATCCGACAGCCACT
>JAJTDE010000106.1 GCA_021298085.1 Rubrivivax sp. | reverse complement strand
CCCGCCGCTGGCCAGACGGCGCCCGACGTGCCGACGATCAGCATGAGGGTGCAGGCGCGCACCCAGGCCTGAGCCTGCTCGATGGCCCCTTCCGGCAGCTGCTCGCCAAACCAGACCACGCCCGGTCGCAGTCGGTTGCCGCAGGTGCCGCAATGGGGAGGCCTTCCCGGCTGGGCACCAGCAGGGTCACAGGCAGGGCGACGCGCACAGGTGTCCAGCCACTGGTGCTGAAGGATGTCGCCGTGCAGGCGAAGGGTGTTGGTGTTGCCGGCGCGCTGGTGCAGGTTGTCCACGTTCTGCGTGACGATGCGCAGCACACCCGGGTGGCGCCGCGCAAAGTCGGCCAGCGCATGGTGTCCGGCGTTGGGCTCGACGCGGAGCACACCCTGGCGACGCTCCTCGTACCAGTCCCAGACGCGTTGGGGGTTGGCGCGGAAGGCCTCGACGCTGGCCAGCTCCTCTGGCCGAAAACGGCTCCACAAGCCGCTCTGGGCATCCCGGAAGGTGGGAATGCCGCTTTCCGCACTCATGCCCGCGCCCGTCATCACACACACACCACCGGGCTTGCGCGATGCGTCGCGCACGATGTGCCGCGCGTGCCGCAACGTCAGGGCGTCGTCGGGCGACATGGTCACCGGGCGCCAACGCCACGGTTCACGTGACAACGGTCAGGATGGACGGTCATGTGCCATTCTTGCGCAGCCATCGCAAAAATACCCTTCATGCGCACGAGGTCAGGCGAACAGCCAAGCCGTCACGCGAACCGGCCCTGGTGTGTCAACGGAAGACGTGCTCGGCGTTCTGCGCCAAGACACCGGGCAGGCGCTCGGAAACCTCGCCCCCGTGCGCTGCATACTGGCGGGCCCGCCGCTTGCCGGAGACCCGCCATGACTGACCGCCGCCATCTGCCCACGACCCCTGCCCCCGTGGCCCAGCGCGCCGCCGCCATCGAAGCGGCTCTGCAGGCGCACGGGCTGCCGGCGGCCGATGCGATCGAACAGGGCCTCCACCACGCCGAAGACGTCTGGTTGCCCGCGCGCGGAGCGCGTGTCGTCGCCAAGGCCTGGGCTGACGCCGGGTTTCGGGCCCGCCTGCTGGCCGACGGCAAGTCGGCCGTGGCGGAGCTGGGCATCGAGCTGCCCAAGCACCACCGCCACCTGGTGGTGCTGGAGAACACAGCCTCGCTGCACAACGTCATCTGCTGCACGCTGTGCTCGTGCACCGCGTTCACCGTCATCGGCCTGCCGCCGGACTGGTACAAGGAACTGGAATACCGCGCGCGCATCGTGCGTGAATCGCGCAGCGTCCTGCGCGAGATGGGCCTGGACCTGCCCGCCGACATGGAGCTTCGCGTCTGGGACACGACAGCCGACACGCGCTACATGGTCTTGCCCCTGCGCCCGCCGCACACCGACGGATGGAGTGAAGCCCAGTTGGCCGAGATCGTCACCAAGGACGCCATGATCGGCGTCGCCCGCCTGTAGGAGAACCGCGATGGATGGCATGCACGACCTCGGTGGCCGGCAGGGTTTTGGGCCTGTGCGCCACAGCCCGGACGCCGCCGTGTTCCACGAAGACTGGGAAAAGCGCATCAACGCGCTGTACGGGCTGGCGGTTCGCCTGGGCATCTTCAACATGGACGAGTACCGGCATGCCATCGAACGCATGGAGCCGCGCCACTACCTGAGCGCGGGCTACTACGAACGCACGCTGACCAGCCTGGCCACGCTGTGTGTGGAGAAGGGCGTGCTGACGCAGGCCGAGCTGGAGGAACGCGCGGGCGGCGGCTTTCCGCTGGCCCTGCCACTCGGGCCGGGGCGAAGCAATGTGCCGGCGCGCCGCAGCTTTCAGCCCGGCGACCGCGTCCGTGTCCGCAACGACCACGTTGCCGGCCATGTGCGCATGCCCGGCTACATCCGGGGCCAGCAGGGCGTGGTGGTGGGTGTGTCGCCGCCCTACCCCTTCCCTGACGCACATGCGCACGGCCTGCAGGCGCAGGACGAGCCAACCTACGACGTGCGCTTCAAGAGCAGCGACCTGTGGCCAGACGCCGCCGATGACGCGCTGGTGCATGTGGGCGTGTTCGAGAGCTATCTCCAACCCGACACCTGAGGCAACGGCAGGGCGCTCAGCCGTGGCGCAGCGCCCAGGCGTGGATGATGGCCTGCAGCCGGTCCAGCCCGTCGGTCAGCGCCGCCGGGCCGGGCTGCAGGATCAACGGCGACTTGACCTCGTGCAGCTCGCCGTCGCGCACCGCCGGGATCGCCGACCACCCGGGCCGTGCAGCCACCTGCTCGGGGCGGAACTTCTTGCCGCACCAGCTGCCGATGATGATGTCAGGCGCGCTGGTGATCACCTCAGTAGCGTCGGCGACGATGCGGTCCTTGCCCAGCGACGCCGCCGCGCGCTGCGGAAAGATGTCGTCGCCCCCCGCAATGCCCACCAGCTCGCTGACCCAGCGGATCGCGCTGATTGCCGGCACATCCCATTCCTCGAAGTAGACCCGCGGCCGGCGCGGCAGCGCGTCAGCCGCCGTGCGCACCGCCTCGACCCGGGCCAGCAGATGCGCGGCCATGGCATCGGCCTCGGCGGCGCAGCCCACCAGGGCGCCCAGCCGGCGCACATAGCCAAGGATGCCACTCACGCTGCGGTGGTTGCTGATCCAGACCTCGACGCCGGCCCTCACCAGCGCCGCGGCGATGTCGGCCTGCATGTCGGAAAAGCCAATCGCGAGATCGGGCTGCAGCGCCAGGATCTTGTCGACCTTGGCGCTGGTGAAGGCGCTGACCCGCGGCTTCTCGTGGCGCGCCTGCGGCGGCCGCACCGTGTAGCCTGAGATGCCGACGATGCGGTGCTGCTGGCCCAGCGCATACAGCACCTCGGTCGGTTCCTCGGTCAGGCAGACGATGCGTTGTGGCAGCTCGGGCTGCAGCGGGCGTGGTGGCGGGGGCTGGTCAGGCATGCGGCGATTGTGATCGGCGCTGCGGGTGCCCCAGGGGGCGATTCAGGGCACCTCACCAGCGCAGCGCGGGCGTCTCGGCGGGCGCGTCCCACAGGCGAAGCAGCTCGTCGTCCAGCACGGTCAAGGTCAAGGACGCACCGGCCATTTCCAGGCTCGTGACCATGTTCCCCACGCGCATGCGCTGCAGCCTCAGCCCCTCGCGCTCAAGCCGGCGGGCGGCCAACTGCTGCAAGAGGTAGAGCTCCATCAAGGGCGTACCGCCCAGGCCATTGACCAGCAGCAGGACAGGCTGCCCCGCGGCGGGGCTCAGATCGGCCAGGATCGCATCGAGCAGTTCGTCGACGATGACACTGGCAGGTTTGATCAGCTCTCGGCGCCGGCCAGGCTCGCCATGGATACCGACGCCCATCTCGATCTCGCCGGGCCCGATATCGAACGTGGGCACACCGGCTGCCGGTACGGTGCAGCTGCTGAAGGCCACGCCCATGGACGCCGTGCGGGCGTTGGCTCGGTCACCCAGGCGCTTGCAGGTATTCAGGTCGGCACCGGCTTCGGCAGCTGCACCCACCACCTTCTCCACCACCACCGTGCCGGCAACACCTCGCCGGCCGCTGGTGTGGGTGGAGCTCTCGACAGCCACGTCATCGTTGACCAGCACCGTCACATGCTCGATGGACAGCATGTCGCTGGCCACCTGGAAGTTCATGGTGTCGCCCGCATAGTTCTTGACGATGAAAAGCACACCCGCGCCACGGTCCACCGTCTTGGCGGCTGCCAGCATCTGGTCAGGGGTGGGCGAGGTGAAGACCTGGCCCGGGCAGGCGGCATCGAGCATGCCCGGGCCCACATAGCCCAGGTGCAACGGTTCGTGGCCCGAGCCTCCACCCGAGATCAGCGACACGCGGCCCATGGGCTTGGGATGTCGCCGTACCAGGAACGTCGGATGGAGGTGCAGTTGGACGAGATCGGCGTGGGCGGCCGCAAAGCCTTGAAGGCTTTGCTCGAGCAGCGTATCGACATCGTCCAGAAACTTCTTCATGGCGCCTCTCTTGCTGCGGCAGCATCGGCCTTGCCCTGCTGCGGGTCAAGCCAGGTTTTCCGCAGTCATGATCTCGACCCGCGGGCTGCTGACTGCCAGCGCACCGCGCAGCGACTCGCACAGCGAACGCAACATCCGGGTTGCCGACAGCACGGCGTAATGCAGGTCCTGGTGCAGCACAAAGGTGAGCTGGCCCGAGACGAGCATCGCGCGGTGCAGCTCCAGCAAGTCGTGTGCTGCCACCGTGAGGACAGCACCATGACCCTGCGTCTTCAGCGCCTTGAGCACGCCAGAGGTACCCGTGCCGACCACATAGGCCGCGTGCAGATGCGGCGGGGCCGGCTGCTGCAGAGCCTTGTGCACGTGCTCGAAGACCTCGTCCTCGTCATTTGGCAGGTCGGTCAGGCTCCAGAGCCTGGCCGCCGGGTGGCGTTCCTGAAGCGCATGCGCAAAGCCGATCTGACGGTCGACCTGCGCCGCAAAGCGGCTCTCGGTGCAGAAAAGGCCCACAGTGTGGGCGCCAACGTCAGGCCCGAGCGAGCGGCCGAGCAACAGCGCGGCGGTGCGACCCGCGGCGCGGTTGTCGGCACCCACGAAGGCCGCGCGCATGGAACCCGGAACATCGGAGAACAGCGTCACCACGTGCACGCCTGCCCGCACCAGGTCGTTGATGGCCAGCTTGACGGCCGGGACATCCGGGCCCATGACGGCCAGGCCGTCGAAGTCACTCAAGCGCGACAAGGCCTCAGCGAAGTCGCTCGGGTTGTCGGCAGACAGGCGCTGCGTGACTTCGGTGATGTGCTGGTGGCGAAAGTCGCCGGCCGCCTGCGCGATGACGCGGTCCACCTTGTCGGCAAAGCCCAGGCGCTCAGCGGGCAGCACAAACCCGAACCGGTAGTTGGCCGAGTTGCGTGGCCGCCCGCGCACAGGCACGCCGGCGCCCAGCATCTGCATCGCAGCCTGCACCTTCTGCACCGTGGCCGGGTTGACGCCTGGCCGCATGTTCAGCACGCGGTCGACCGTGGCGGTGCTCACGCCAGCGGCTTCAGCGATCTGCGTGATGGTGACGGAACTGGCCATGCGCTTGAGCCTGCATCGTGGCAGGCCATGAAAACAAATCCATCGGAAGTGTCCCCCGAATCGCTCAGATCTCTGGCGTTGATGCCTCCGCTGATGCCGGACATCGGGTCAACCCGATCAGGGTTTGCATTGTTTGATTGATTTATTTGATGTCATAACGTTCATCTTTGTGATGGCTTCCGATGAGGGCCTTCACCCTCAACGAAGCCAGTGGATGGTCTGCTTGCTTCGCCGGTCACTCACTGGAGACTCTGGATGAACATCTTGCATCGTGCGGCCCTCGTGGCGGCCACCACCCTGGCCTTGGGCAATGTCGCCCAGGCCCAAGACAAGACCATCACGCTGTGCTGGGCGGCATGGGATCCAGCCAATGCACTGGTCGAGCTGTCCAAGGACTTCACCGCCAAGAGCGGCGTGAAGATGAAGTTCGAGTTCGTACCTTGGCCCAACTTCGCCGACCGGATGCTCAATGAGCTCAACAGCAAGGGCAAGCTGTGCGACCTGATCATTGGTGACAGCCAGTGGATCGGCGGCGCAGCCGACAGCGGCCACTACGTCAAGCTGAATGACTTCTTCGCCAAGGAAGGCATCAAGATGACGGACTTTGCGCCCGCCACGGTCACCGGGTATGCCGAGTGGCCGAAGGGCACGCCGAACTACTGGGCCCTGCCGGCCATGGCCGACGCCGTTGGTTGGACTTATCGGCGCGACTGGTTTGCCAGGCCCGAGCTGCAGGCCGAGTTCAAGAAAAAGCACAACCGTGACCTGGCGCCGCCCAAGACCTGGGCCGAGTTCAGGCAGGTCTCGGAGTTCTTCCAGGGCCGCATGATCGACGGCAAGAAGGTCTACGGCGCATATGTCTTCACCGAGCGCGGCAGCGAAGGCATCACGATGGGCGTCACCAATGTGTTGGTGCCCATGGGCTTCAAGTACCAGGACCCGAAGAAGCCGTATGCCATGGACGGCTTCGTCAACTCGGCGGATTCGATCAAGGCCCTGGAGTTCTACAAGGCGATCTACAAGGGCAGCACCCCCCCGGGCCTCACGAACGCCTACATGGGCGAAGGACTGGACGCCTTCAAGTCTGGCCAGGTCGCCATGATGATGAACTGGTTCGCCTTCTTTCCCGGTCTGAACAAGGATCCGAATGTGGGTGGCAACAAGATCGGCTTCTTCGCCAACCCGTCGGACAAGACCAAGGGCGTGCAGCTGGGCGGCCAAGGTATCTCGGTGGTCTCGTACTCCAACAACAAGAACGAGGCGCTGCAGTACATCAAGTGGTTCGCGGACCCTGCGGTCCAGAAGAAGTGGCAGGCCATCGGGGGCTCGTCGGCCGCCAAGGCCGTGCTGAACGACCCGGCCTACCCCAAGAGCTCACCCTTCGCGCAGGCCTTCCTGGACTCGATGGGCATGGTGGTGGACTTCTGGGCAGAGCCCACCTACGCGCAGTTGATGCTGGCGATGCAGAAGCGCATGCATGACTTTGTCGTGGCCGACAAGGGCACGGCCAAGGAAGCGCTGGACGGCCTGGTGGCCGACTGGAAGAAGGTCTTCAAGGAAGACGGCAAGCTGAAGTGAAACGCCGTGCCGCCTTGGTCCGTCACGGGCCAGGGCGGCCCCTTCTGAGGCCCCATTGCAGACCAACACCATGAGCCTGAGCACCGCACCCCTGGTGCAGACCGCGGCGCGCGCAACGCCGGCGCCACTGGCCGCCCGCATGCGCGGCCTGTCCGACAGAACGGTCGCCTGGCTGTTCATCGGCCCAACGATGCTGCTGCTGCTGGCGATCAACATCTTTCCGCTGATCTGGACGGTCAGGCTTTCCTTCACCAACTTTCGGGCCAACCGGCCCAATGCCGAGGTCAGCAACATCGGCTTGGACAACTACATCGCCGTGCTCACCGATCCGGACATCTGGGTCGCCATGCAGACCACGGCCCACTTCCTGTTCTGGACGATCCTGCTCCAGGTCTTGATCGGCTTTGCGCTGGCCTGGCTGATCGACCGCAAGTTTCGGGGCCACGGCTTCTGGACCACCTTGATCCTCATTCCGATGATGCTCTCGCCTGCGGTGGTGGGCAACTTCTGGGCCTTCCTGTACCAGCCGCAGATGGGTCTCTTCAACCATGTGGTCGCGCTCTTCAGTGGTGTGGCGCCCTCGTCGTTCTCAATGCTCGGCGAGGTAGAGCTGGCGCGTTGGGCGATCGTCATCGTGGACACCTGGATGTGGACGCCCTACGTGATGCTGATCTGCCTGGCCGGCCTGCGCAGCATTCCCGATTACATCTACGAGGCTGCAGAGGTAGACCGCGCATCGGCCTGGCGCCAGTTCTGGTCGATCACGCTGCCCATGGTGCTGCCCTTCCTGATGCTGGCCGTGCTCTTCCGTGGCATCGAAAACTTCAAGATGTTCGACATGGTCAACCTGCTCACCTCCGGCGGCCCCGGTTCAGCCACCGAGCTGGCCTCGATCACGCTCAAGCGTGACGCCTTCGAAAAGTGGCGCACTGGCTATGCGTCGGCCTTTGCAGTCACGCTCTTTGTTGCCGTGTTCGGCTTGGCCAACGTCTACGTCAAGGCTCTGAACCATGTCAAGAACCGTTGACTCCATGGGCTCGCCATCATGACACGCGGCATCAGCACAGCACACTCGGTGGTAGAGCCCACCGCGCGCACGCGCTTGGTCGCTGGCGTGCTGGTGGCGCTCTACGCATTCATCACCATCATGCCCTTGGCGTGGATTCTGCTCACAGGCTTCAAGACGCCCTCTGACGCGATCAGCTATCCACCCAAGGTGATCTTCGAGCCCAGCAGCGAGGGCTACTGCAACCTGTTTACCACGCGATCGCGGCAGACACCCGAGTACATCGCGCAGCTGCCGCCGGCCGATGATGCCTGCGAGCGGCAGGCACGCGCCGACAACATGGTGGTGGTGGGTGCGTCCAACTACGTGCCGCGCTTCATCAACTCGCTGATCATTGCCGTGGGCTCGACCATCGTCTCGGTGGGGCTGGGCGTGATGGCCGCCTACGCGTTCTCGCGCTTCAAGGTGCCATTGAAGGACGACTTGCTGTTCTTCATCCTGTCAACGCGCATGATGCCGCCGATCGCGGTGGCCATCCCGATCTTCCTCATGTACCGCGAGCTCGGCCTGTCCGACACGCGCCTGGGGATGATCCTGCTCTACAGCGCCATCAACGTGTCACTCGCGGTGTGGCTGCTCAAGGGCTTCATCGACGAGATACCGCGTGAATACGAGGAGGCCGCCATGGTGGACGGCTACACACGACTGCAGGCCTTCCGCAAGGTGGTGCTGCCGCAGGCCACCACCGGCATCGTGGCCACCGCCATCTTCTGCCTGATCTTTGCCTGGAACGAGTATGCGTTTGCCGTGCTGCTCACGTCAGGCACGGCACAGACCGCGCCGCCATTCATCCCCATCATCATCGGCGAAGGCGGTCAGGACTGGCCGGCCGTGGCTGCGGGCACCACGTTGTTCCTGGTGCCTATCCTCGTCTTCACCATCCTGCTGCGCAAGCACTTGCTTCGCGGCATCACCTTCGGTGCGGTGCGCAAATGAAACCCTCTTCCTGGCCCAAGGCGCTGCGTCGCGGCCCGATGGAAATGCTGGCCTGCGGGGTCATTGCGCTGGGCATCTTCATGATGCTGCAGCCCTTCGCGCTGGTCCTGTACACCTGGTCGTTCCTCACCACGCTGCTCGGCACGGTGATGTTCATGGTGGTCTCGAAGTTTCCCGATTGAGACCACCCCCATGGCCCAGATCCGCGTTCACCAGCTCCACAAGGCCTTCGCCGAGTTCACGGCCGTGGAGAACTCCAGCTTTACCGTTCGCGATGGTGAATTCTTCTGCCTGCTGGGCCCATCGGGCTGCGGCAAGACAACCACGCTGCGCATGATCGCAGGGCTTGAGCTGCCGACCTCGGGCCAGGTTTTCCTGGGCGACGAAGACGTCAGCTTCAAGCGTGCCTCGGCACGAGACATCGCCTTCTGCTTTCAGATGTTTGCGCTCTACCCGCACATGAACGTGCGGCAGAACATGGGCTTCTCCCTGGTCGCGCAAGGCGTGCCCAAGACCGAGATCAAGCGACGGGTGGAAGAAGCCGCAGCCATCCTGCGCATCACCGGGCTGCTCAACTCATCCGTATCGGGCCTGTCCAGCGGCGATCGTCAGCGTGTGGCGTTGGGACGGGCCATCGTTCGCCAACCAATGGCCTTCCTGATGGACGAGCCCTTGGGCGCGCTGGACGCCGAGTTTCGAGAGGTCATGTGCCACGAGCTGCGCGCTCTGCACGACAGGCTGGGCGCGACAACCGTGGTGGTCACGCATGATCAGACAGAGGCCATGTCCATGGCAGACACCATTGCCATCATGAACCGGGGCGCCATCGAACAACTGGGCGCCCCGATGGAAGTCTACGAGCGACCGGCCAGCGTCTTCGTCGCCGATTTCATCGGGTCTCCGGCCATGAACTTCCTGCCCTTCGACGCGGCGTTGAGCAAAGGCGCCGACGCGGTGCAGATCGGGCCTGCCCGTGTGGCCGTACCGGCCTTGCGCCAGGACGTCGCGCCAAGTGCGCTGCTGCTGGGTGTCAGGCCAGAACACGTGCAGCTGGCCGCTGACTCGGCGCTGCGCGCAGAGGTGCTGGGAACCGAGTACCTGGGCAACAGCCAGGTCGTCACCCTGACGACCTTATCAGGCGTGACGCTGCGCGCCAAGGTCGATGCCGATGCGCCGGTTTCACGCGGTGACCATGTGGGGTTGCACTTCGATGTCGCGGCCGTGTCCTTGTTCGACCAGGCATCCGGACGCGCCCTGCAAACGGCCCGCGACGATGCGGTGCTGCCGAGCGCCCCTCGATCCAAGTTCACTGCGGCGAGAGCTCAACATGGCTGACCTTCGGCTCCAGGGCGTCGGCAAGCGCTTCGGCGACGTTCAGGCGGTTCAGGGCCTGGATCTGGACATCCGCAGCGGCGAGTTCGTCGTGTTGCTCGGCCCGAGCGGCTCCGGCAAGACCACCACGCTGCGACTGGTGGCGGGACTGGAGCGCCCCGACGCGGGCAGCGTCTGGATCGACGGCCAGGACGTGACAGCGCTGGCCCCGGCCCTGCGCGATGTGACCTTCGTCTTCCAGCAGTACTCCCTGTATCCGCATCTGACGGTCTACGACAACTTGGCCTTCCCGCTGCGTTCGCCGATGCGGCCAACACCGCCCGCCGAGATCGACCGCAAGGTGCGCGAGGTGGCAAGCCTGCTGCGCATCGAGGACAAGTTGCCGAACCCGGCCACACGGCTGTCAGGCGGTCAGATGCAGCGAGTGGCGATCGGTCGTGCCCTCGTCCGCAACCCGGCGGTCACGCTGATGGACGAACCCCTGTCATCGCTGGATGCCAAGCTGCGCAACGACCTTCGTCTGGAGCTCAAGCGCATCCAGCAGGACCTGGGTGCCACTGTCCTGTACGTAACGCACGACCAGACCGAAGCGCTGACCATGGCCACTCGCGTCGGTGTGCTGGACCAGGGCCGCCTGGTGCAGATGGGCACGGCGCGCCAGATCTACCAAGAGCCGGTGAGCAGCTACGTGGCTGCGCGGCTGGGTTCTCCGCGAATCAACCTCGTGCCAAGGAGCACCTTGGCTGGCCTGGACGCGCCGGAACGGGCGGCCACGGTGGGCGTCCGCTGCGAGCACCTGGTTCTGGACAAGCTCGGCGCGGACGCAGCGCCATCCACCTCGACCGGGCTGCCCGCTGCTCGGGTGGTGCGCGTCGAACGGCTGAGCGATCAGCACCTGGTGCATGTGCAGGTCAACGGCAGCGACCGTGAACTGGTCTCGGCCACCTCGACAGCAACGGGCCTGGAGCCCGGCGACATCGTAGGCCTGCGGGTGCGCGCGGCGCTGTGGTTCGACAGCACCGGGCAACGCATCGCAGCCTGATCAACAGGCCCCATCACACACGACTCCCATGAATCACATCCCACTCATCCAAGCTGCCACGCAAATGCTCATCGACCACGTGGACGAACTCACCGCACTCGATCAGGCCATTGGCGACGGCGATCACGGGCTGAACATGCGGCGCGGCGCACAGGCGATTCAGGGCAAGCTGGAGCTGCTCTCGTCGCAGAGCCTCCATGAGGCGCTGAAGACCATGGGTGTGACCTGCATGTCCACCATCGGCGGCTCCTCAGGACCCGTCTTCGGCACCCTCCTGGTCACGCTTGGCAAGGAGCTGCCCGCAGAGCCAGGCGCCGCCGATGTGGCCCGCGCTCTGGATGCCGCCATCAAGGCGCTGACGCGCCTGGGAAAGGCCGAAGTCGGCCAGAAGACCTTGCTCGATGTGCTCGACCCGGTAAGGCGGGAGCTGGAAGCCGCCAGTGACCTGACGGGCCCTGCGCTGCTGGCACGCATTCGTCAATGCGCCCACGACAGCGCCAAGGCCACCGCCAGCATGGACGCGGGTCGCGGCCGTTCTTCCTTCCTGGGTGATCGCGCGCGGGGGCATGTGGACCCAGGTTCGCACTCGATGGCACTGATCATCGGCAGCATCTGCGATGCGCTCTGATTTGACTGCAACACACACCCCGTTTCACCTCACCGGTACCCTGCCATGAAGAAGCTCATCAACCATGTGGATTCCGTCCTGACCGAGTCATTGCAGGGTTTCGCCACGGCCCACGCCAACATCGTGACCCTGGACTCGGCTGGCCGTTTCGTCCAAAGGCGCCACCTGAAAGCCGGCAAGGTGGCCTTGATCTCGGGTGGTGGTTCTGGCCACGAACCCTTGCACACGGGGTTCATCGGCCACGGCATGCTGGATGCCGCCTGCCCCGGCCAAGTCTTCACCTCGCCCACCCCCGATCAGATGCTGGCGGCGGCCGAAGCCGTGGACACCGGCACCGGCGTGCTCTTCATCGTGAAGAACTACTCCGGCGACATGATGAACTTCCAGATGGCCGCCGACATGCTGGATCGCCCACATGCAACCGTGATCGTCAACGATGACGTGGCTGTCGAGAACTCCACCTACACCACGGGCCGGCGGGGTGTGGCAGGCACGCTGCTGGTCGAGCGCATCGTCGGGGCCGCGGCGGAACGTGGCATGGGCTTGGCAGATCTGAAGGCGCTGGGCGATGCCGTGAACAAGAACACCGCCAGCATGGGCGTGGCGCTCAGCTCATGCACCGTGCCCGCGGCGGGCTCGCCCACGTTTCATATCAGTGACGACGAGATGGAGGTCGGCGTGGGCATTCACGGCGAACCTGGGCGCCGGCGCGTCAAGCTGGGCAGTGCGGATGAGATTGCCGCTGAGCTGACGGGTGCAGCGCTGAGGGACCTCGAGCTGCGGAGCGGGCAGGAGGTATTCCTCTTGGTCAACGGTTTCGGCGGCACACCCTTGATGGAGCTCTACGTGATGGTCAACGCAGCCCATAAGGTGCTGGAGGGCTCGGGTGTGAAGGCGGTTCGTCACTTGACGGGCTCCTATGTCACCTCGCTCGAAATGGCCGGCTGCTCGATCACCATTTGCGCAGCCGATCAACCGACGCTGGAGCTTTGGGATTCACCCCTTCATACCGCGGCGCTGCGATGGGGCATGTAGTGAGTGACCGTGCCAGTCGGCTTCCGACTTGCCAAGCACTCCCAAAACTCTGCACCGGCGCTGACCGCAACCCGGAACGGTTCGGCCTAGCCCGAAGCAATACACCCCCTTGCGGGCCGCATAGTCATGGTCGCCTCTCATCCACCGTGCCCGACACCATGACCCTCACCTGCTTCATCCGCTACCAGATCGATCCTTTCCAGCGCGAGGCCTTCAAGCGCTATGCACAGTCATGGGGTCGGATCATTCCGCGCTGTGGCGGCAATCTGATCGGCTACTCAGTGGAACCACACGGCGACGCGAGGAGGCGCTGCCAGGCTCGCGAAGCGCGCGCATCTGACACCGATGAACACCCTCCATGAACCCCGGCCGGGCGGTGGAGCTCACCGTGAATGGTCAGCGGGAGCTGCTGCCCCGACTGGCAGAAGTCGCCACCTGAAACCACGCGCGGCGGGTTGGCCGACACCGCTCGTTGGCACGGCGGGTTGCCACCGTCGTGCAGCGCAGGCTTCCCATTGCCATGGGCTGCCATCAGGCCATGTTCGGTCAGCAGGGGTCCGCGCATCCCCAAGACGCATTTGCTGGAGTCATTGACTTCCGGAACCGACCGGTCTAGTCTGCAGCCCATGAGACGAGGACTGGCCCCAACCGAAGGTACAACGCTTGAGCTTCGCACGGAGAAGCGTGTGGCGACGGCCAAGCCGAGAGACCCCCGCAGCCGCAGCCGCAGCGAACGCGCTGCGGAGCGGGGCGACACGAAGCGGGCCTTGGTGTGGTGCGGAACTGAGCTGCTGACAGAGCGCGGCTTCCAGGTCACCGGCATCGACGAAGTGCTCAAGCGCGTGGGTATCCCCAAAGGGTCCTTCTATCACTACTTCGCCAACAAGCACGAGTTCGGCGAAGCGGTCATCCAGAACTACGTCGAGTACTACGCCCGCAAGATGACGCGCATCTTCGACGACGAGTCCACGTCCCCGTTGTCTCGCCTGCGGGCCTTTGTGGAAAACGCCAAGCGCGGCATGCTGAAGTACGGCTACCGCCGCGGCTGCCTGATCGGCAACCTGGGACAGGAGCTGGCCAGCTTGGACGACGCGTTTCGCGAGCAGCTGGAAGCCGTTCTCATTTCCTGGGAGCGCCGTGTTGAAGGCTGTTTGCGGCAGGCCATCGAAGCGGGCGAGTTGGCGCCTGACAGCGATCCTGCTGCCATCTCGAGATTCTTCTGGATCGGCTGGGAAGGCGCCGTGCTGCGCGCCAAGCTGACGCAGAACGCCGAACCCCTGGACCAGTTTGCCGGCATGTTCTTCGCGATGCTGGCACCGCCCACGCGGCGCGCCCGTCGTTCCTGACCGGCAGGCGGTTCCTCACTGAGGGTTTTCCTTCGAGACTCTTTCTAGACGACCGGTCTATTATCAAACGCAACGCTGTGACAGACGTCGCAGCCTTCGGTCTGGAGCAGAGTGCGCCGTGCAGTTCATCCGACACCGCCGTATTGAATGGTTGCGCCATGGCTGAGCCCCTGCTCACCTTGAGCGCGCTGGGCAAGCGCTTCGGCGGCGTGCAGGCCGTGAAGGATCTGTCCTTTGCGGT
>JAJTDE010000018.1 GCA_021298085.1 Rubrivivax sp. | reverse complement strand
CAGACACCCAGCTCAGCCTGCTGTAGTGGAAACTTTTGCGTGATTTCTAAGGAAATCAACGGCTTGCGGCGCTTCGTGTCGAACTCGGGGGTTCAGAGCACGCGGCCGGGGTTCATCAGCCCGTCGGGGTCCAGCGCCTGCTTGATGCTGCGCATCAGCTGCAACGCCACCGGGCTCTTGTGCTGCTGCAGCGCATGGCGCTTGAGCTGCCCCACGCCGTGCTCGGCCGAGATCGATCCGCCGTTGGCCATGACCTGCTCGTAGACGATGCGGTTGACCAGGGGCTCATGGGCCTGCAGGAAGTGGGCGGGGTCTTCGCCCGCGGGCGCCTGCACGTTGTAGTGCAGGTTGCCATCCCCCAGGTGCCCGAAGTTGACCAGCCGCAGCCCGGGCAGGTGCTGCTGCAGCAACGCGTCGGTCTGCTGCACAAAGGCGGGGATGGCTGACACCGGTACCGAGATGTCGTGCTTGATGTTGAGCCCTTCCTCGGCCTGGGCCAGCGGAATGCTCTCGCGCACATGCCACAAGGCTTGCGACTGCGCCAGGCTTTCGGCGACCACGGCGTCGTGCACGCAGCCGTGGCCCAGCGCATCTTCCAGCGTCTGTTCCAGGCGCAGGCGCGCCGCGGCGTCGCCTTCGGTGTCGCTGAGCTCCAGCAGCACGGTCCAGGGCGCGTCGGGCAGCGGTTGCGGCAGCTGCGCAAAGTGCCGGGCGACCAGGTCCAGCGAAAAGCGGTTCATCGCCTCGAAACCCGTCAGCCCCGCACCCAGCCGGCGCTGGGCCAGGCCCAGCAGTGCCACGGCGTCGTCCAGCGTGGTGCAGGCCGCCAGGGCCGTCTGGGTGGCCGCAGGCTGCGGGAACAGCTTCATTGTGGCCGCGGTGATGATGCCCAGCGTGCCCTCGCTGCCGATGAAGAGGTTGCGCAGGTCGTAGCCGGTGTTGTCCTTGCGAAGGCCGCTCAGGCCGTTCCAGACCTCACCCTGGGCCGTGACGACCTCCAGCCCCAGGCAGAGGTCACGCGCATTGCCAAAGCGCAGCACCTGCGTGCCGCCGGCGTTGGTGGCCAGGTTGCCGCCCAGGGTGCAGCTGCCTTCGGCCGCCAGGCTCAGCGGGAACAGCAGCCCAGCGTCGGCGGCGGCCTGCTGCACGTGCTGCAGCACGCAACCGGCCTCGGCCGTCAGGGTGAGGTTCTGCGCGTCCAGCTGCCGGATGCTGCGCAGGCGCTGCAGCGACAGCAGCACCTGGGTGCCGGTGGTGTCCGGCACGCCGCCGCCCACCAGCCCGGTATTGCCGCCCTGCGGCACGATGGACACGCCCTGTTGGCGGCACAGGCGCACCACCTGCGCTACCTCGGCCGTGCTGGCCGGGCGCACCACCGCGGCGGCACGGCCGCGCCAGCGCTTGCGCCAATCGTGTTCGTAGGCGGTGAGGTCGCCGTCGGCCAGCACGTGCGCCTCGCCCAGCGCCTCGCGCAGGGAGGCCAGGAAGGCGGGTGTCAGCGCCATGCCCTGCACACGCCGTCAGGGGGCCGGTGACGCGCCCTGGGCGGGTGCACCATCGGCACGCAGGTGTCTCAGCCGGGCCCGCACATGCCACACGCAGCCCACAAACACCAGCACCGACAGCAGCACTTCAGCCACCGCCAGCCAGCGACTGAGGCCGCCTTCGCTGCTGAGCCGCAGCAGCCCTTCACCGGCATACAGCCAGATCAGCAGGCTCAGCCAGCGGAAGGTGTAGAGCCGGTAGCGCATCAGCCCCAGCAGGGGCAGCAGCAGCGGCAGCGCCTTGATGGCCAGCGTGCCACTGCCGGTGGGCGCCAGCCAGAGTTCCCAGGCCACACACAGCACCAGCAGGGCCACGACGCTGCCGAGCGTCAGCGCGCGGGATTGGCGCGCGGCGTCGTCGGGCAATCGCGGCGGGCCGTCGGGGATGAGGCGGTCGCCCGAGGCAAAACCATCGAGCGTCAGGCCTGCGGGTTGGGGCGGGCTGCCGGGTGCAGAGGTCATGCTGGCATCATAGCCAGCATGTCTGAACCTCCTGAGCGCATGGCCTCCGGCGCAGCGGCCTCGGCGGGCCTGCGGCGGCGAAGGCGGCCGGCCTGGCTGCGGCCCTGGCGCTGGGCGCGTGTGCAACTGCGCAGCGTGTCGCGCAGCCTGCAACGCTGGCCCTGGCTGGAGACGGCGCGCACCCTGCGCGACCGCTTCAAGGAAGACCGCCTCGGCCAGACCGCCGGCAGCCTGACCTTCACCACGCTGATTGCGCTGGTGCCGCTGCTGACCGTGATGCTGGCGCTGTTCAGCGTGTTTCCCTACTTCGGGCAGTTCAAGCTGGCCCTGGAGCAGTACTTCCTGCAGAACCTGGTGCCCGATTCCATCGCCAAGCCGGTGCTGGCGTCGCTGACGCAGTTTGCGGGCAAGGCCAACCGCCTGGGCGCCTGGGGCCTGGGCGGCTTGATGGCCACCGCGCTGGCCCTGATGCTGACCATTGACCGCGCGCTCAACGGCATCTGGCGCGTGCGCCGTGTGCGGCCGCTGGCGCAGCGGGTGCTGGTCTATTGGGCGGCATTGACACTCGGTCCACTGCTGCTGGGCGGCAGCCTGACGCTGACGTCCTATGCGCTGTCAGCGTCCAAGGGCCTGGTGTCGGCGGTGCCGGCGGTGTGGGCGCTGGTCATTGATGTGCTGCAGTTTGTGCTGCTGGCGATGTCGGCCACCGGCATCTTCCGCTACGTGCCCAACACCCACGTGGCCTGGCGCCATGCGCTGGCCGGCGGCCTGTTTGTGGCGGCGGCCTTCGAGGTGGCCAAGGTGATGCTGGGCTGGTACCTGTCGGCCATGCCCAGTTATGGCTCGGTCTACGGCACCTTTGCGAGTGTGCCCATCCTGCTGCTGTGGACCTACCTCGTCTGGCTGGTGGTGCTGTTTGGCGCGGTCATCGCCGCGTATGCGCCCACCCTGAGCCTGGGTGTGGCCAGCCGCCCGGTGCAGGCGGGCTGGCGTTTTGACCTCGCGCTGCGCGTGCTGGCGGCCTTGCAGGCGGCCCGCCGCCAGCCGCCGCACGGCCTGACCCTGAACCAGCTGGCCGCCCGGCTGCGGGTGGACCCGCTGCAGATCGACCCGCTGCTGACCTGGATGGTCAGCCAGGGGTGGGTGGGCCGGCTGGACGACGACGAGGCACAGCGGCATGTGCTGCTGGCCGACCCCGACACCACGGCGGCCTGGCCGATGGTGGACGTCTGGCTGCTGGCCGATGGGCCGTCGACGGCCGCGGCGCGCTCAGCGCTGGGGGTGCGTGGCCTGCGGCTGGCAGACCTGCTGGGCTGATGCCCGCGGCTCAGTTGCCATGCACCACGGCCAGCACGGCGGTGGCCGCTGAACGGCCGGCATTGCGCAGGGCATGGGGCTGGTCGGCCGCGTAGCGCGCGATCTCACCGGCCTTGACACGCTGAGCGGCCGCGCCGGCGGTGACGTCGATGCTGCCGGCAATGACGGACAGGTGCTCGCGCGAACCGGGTTCGTGCGCCTGTGAGACCAGTGCGCCGCCCGGTGCCAGGGTCAGCTCATACCACTCGAAGCGGCCCGCCAGGTCGATCGGGCCGAGGATGCGCAGGTGGGCGCCGTGTTCGGTGTGGCCGAGCGCGGGTGTGGCGTGGGCGGGCACCAGTTCGATCGCGGGTGCTTCAGCGCGCACCGGGCCGTTGAGCAGGTCTCCGATGGACACCCCCAGCGCGTTGGCCAGGCGCCAGACCACAGCCACCGTCGGGTTGGCCTGTGCCCGCTCGATCTGCGACAGCATGCTCTTGGACACCCCGGCGCGGCGCGAGAGTTCGTCCAGCGAGAGGCCATGCCGTTCGCGAAGCTCGGCCAGTGCCTGGCCGACGGCCGGGGGCTGGGGCGGCGCCGATGCGCTGGCGTGCAGGGCTGACGCTGGGTGGGCGCTGTGGCGTTGACGGGGCATGGGTGTGCTCGTGGTGGGGGGATGAAGCGCGGTGAAGGCGGCGACGGCCGGTACTGACAGGGCAGGGGATGGCCTGCGCTTGACGCGGCAGACGATGTTCACGATACTGCACACCCGTTCGATATAAAGAACACTGTGCGTTGTGCAGCCGTTTGGCCATCCGCGTGATTGTGCACCGGGCCCGCGGTTCTGGACACGATGCCAACCCCACTGACTCCACGCTGGACACCACCATGCCTGACACGTCACCCGCCACGCCCGACTTCCATGCCCACATCAGGAGCGAGCTGGACGCCATCCGCTCGGCCGGCCTGTTCAAGCGTGAACGCGTCATCGGCACGCCGCAAGGTCCCGTGGTCCGCACCACCGACGGCCGCGAGCTGATCAACCTGTGCGCCAACAACTACCTGGGCCTGTCGTCGCACCCGCGGGTGCTGGAAGCGGCGCACGAGGCCTTGCGCACCCATGGCTACGGCATGAGCTCGGTGCGCTTCATCTGCGGCACGCAGGACATCCACCAGGCGCTGGAGCAGCGGCTCGCACGCTTCCTGGGCACCGAGGACGCCATCCTCTATGCCGCGGCGTTTGACGCCAACGGCGGCCTGTTTGAACCCCTGCTGGGCGAAGCCGACGCCATCATCAGCGACGAGCTCAACCACGCCAGCATCATCGATGGCATCCGCCTGTGCAAGGCGCAGCTCTGGCGCTACCGCCACAACGACATGGCCGACCTGGCGCGTTGCCTGCAGGAAGCCGACGCCAAGGGCGCCCGCTTCAAGCTGGTCTTCACCGACGGCGTGTTCTCGATGGACGGCACCATCGCCCAGCTGGACGTGATGCGCACGCTGTGCGACCGCCATGGCGCGCTGCTGGGCATCGACGAGTGCCATGCCAGCGGTTTCATGGGCGCCACCGGCCGCGGCACGCATGAACACCGGGGCATCTTCGGCCGTGTGGACATCATCACCGGCACCCTGGGCAAGGCCCTGGGCGGCGCCAGCGGCGGCTTCACGGCCGCGCGGCGCGAGGTGGTGGAGCTGCTGCGCCAACGCTCGCGCCCCTACCTGTTTTCCAACACCCTGGCGCCCAGCATCGCCGGGGCATCCATCGCCGTGCTGGACATGCTGGAAGGCTCCACCGCGCTGCGCGACCAGCTGGAGATGAACACCCACTGGTTCCGCCAGGCGATCAGTGACGCTGGCTTCGAGATCAAGCCGGGCACGCACCCCATCGTGCCCATCATGGTCTACGACGCCGTCAAGGCCCAGGCGCTGAGCGCCCGCCTGCTGGAGCTGGGTGTCTACGCCGTGGGCTTCTTCTACCCCGTGGTGCCCAAGGGCCAGGCGCGCATCCGCGTGCAGCTGAGCGCGGTTCACCAGCGTGAACAGCTCGAGGCGGCGGTGCAGGCCTTTGCCCAGGCCGGCCGCGAGCTGGGGTTGGTGCGATGAGCGGGGCGCCGCGCACCTTGATCATCGGTGCCAACGGCCAGATCGGCACCGAGCTGGCCGAGGCGCTGGTGGCGCGCCATGGGCGTGCGGCCGTGGTCACGAGCGACCTGGCCAGCACCGGGCGTGTGCCGGGCCTGGCCCACGAGCAGCTGGACTGCACCGACGCCGCGGCCCTGACGCAGGTGGTCGAACGCCACGGCATCACGCAGATCTACCACCTGGCGGCCGCGCTCTCAGCGCGCGGTGAGCAGCACCCGATGTGGGCCTGGGACCTCAACATGAAAGGCCTGCTGAACGTGCTGGAACTGGCGCGCTCGCACCGCCTGGCGCGCATCTTCTGGCCGAGCTCCATCGCCGCCTTTGGCCCGCAGACGCCGCGCCACGAGACACCGCAGCACACCGTGATGGACCCGAGCACCGTCTACGGCATCAGCAAGCTGGCCGGGGAGGGCTGGTGCGCCTGGTACCACCGCCACCACGGCGTGGACGTGCGCAGCCTGCGCTACCCGGGCCTGATCAGCTGGAAGACGGCACCCGGCGGTGGCACCACCGACTACGCGGTGGAGATCTTCCATGCGGCCATCCAGCAAGGACGCTACCGCTGCTTCCTGCGCGAGGACACGGCCTTGCCGATGATGTACATGCCCGACGCCATCCGCGCCACCATCGCGCTGATGGAGGCGCCCGCTGAGCAGGTGCGCGAGCGGCAGAGCTACAACCTGGCGGGCGTGAGTTTCACCCCGGCGCAGATCGCGGCCGCCATCCGCCGCCGTCTGCCGGGCTTTGCGCTCAGCAGCGAACCCGATTTCCGCCAGGCCATCGCCGACAGTTGGCCGGCCAGCATCGACGACAGCGCCGCGCGGCGCGACTGGGGATGGTCACCGGCCTACGACCTGCAGGCCATGGTGGACGACATGCTGGGCCAGCTGCAGCGGGTGCTGGGTGCGCAGCCGCTTGACGCTATACCGACTGGTCTATAGACTGCGGGGCGTGCCGTCGTCCGAGCCACCACTCAAGCCTCTGTCGCCTGAACCCCGGGCCGCAGGCGCTGCGCCGGCAGTGACACCCGCGTCCACGGCGC
This sequence comes from Rubrivivax sp., assembly GCA_021298085.1. Taxonomy (GTDB): domain Bacteria; phylum Pseudomonadota; class Gammaproteobacteria; order Burkholderiales; family Burkholderiaceae_C; genus Rubrivivax. Next base: position 35,408 of record JAJTDE010000018.1, on the reverse strand, counting down.
CTGCAGTGCCCGCTGTGCCGCCGCCCGGCACCCGTGAGCGGCTTGTGGCCGCCATGGCCAAGGCGCTGCGTCACCGCGGCTTCCACGGTGTGGGTCTGAACGAGTTGCTCACCGACGCCCAGGCGCCCAAGGGCGTGCTCTACCACCACTTTCCCGGCGGCAAGCACGCACTGGCCGTTGCGGCGGTGGACGAGACGGCCGCGCAGATCGTCCGTTCGCTGGATGGCCTGATCGCACGCCGTGCCGACCCGGTCGCGGCCTTGCGCCAGTGGCTGCACGCCTCACTCGCCCACCTGCAGGACAGCGGCTTCGAGCGCGGCTGCCCCTTGGCCACGGTGGCGCTGGAAACCTCCCCGGACGACGCCGCCCTCCGCGCCGCCCTGGCCAAGGCCTTTGCGCTGCTGCGCGGGCGCGTGGCGGCCCTGCTGGCGGCCGATGGCCGGCTGGCGCTGGCCCGTGCCGAGGGCCTGGCCGCGCTGATCGTCTCCACCTATGAAGGGGCCCTGATGCAGGCCCGCGTGGCCGGCGACGCCGCCCCGATGCTGGCCAGTGCCGAGGTGCTGCTGAGCCTGCTGCAGGCCGAGCTGGACGCCAGCCCCGCCCGTTGAACGTTCGCTGGAGAAACACCGTCACATGGCCCACACCCCCTCCCAAACCGCAGCCCCGACAGCGGTCCACACCCAGACGATCACCCTCACCGCCGCCGACGGCTATCGCCTGCAGGCACTGCGCTACAGCCCCACTGCCACCGGCCCGTCATCGGGCGGCCAGTCCCTGCGCGGCCGACTGATCGTGGCGGGGGCCACCGGCGTGCCCCAGCGCTTCTATCGGCGCTTTGCCGAGCATGCCGCGGCCCAAGGGCTGGAGGTGCTGACGCTGGATTATCGCGGCATCGGGCTGTCCAAACCCGCCAGCCTGCGCGGCTTCCAGATGAACTACCTCGATTGGGCACGCCAGGACATTGCCGCCGCCGTGGACCTGATGGCCGCGGAAGACAGTCTGCCGCTGTACATGGTGGGCCACTCGTATGGTGGTCACGCCTTCGGCCTGCTGCCCAACCACCACCGTGTCGCGCGGTTCTACACCTTTGCCACCGGGGCGGGCTGGCACGGCTGGATGCCGCGCGCCGAGCAACTGCGGGTCCAGCTGATGTGGCGTGTGCTGGGCCCCTTGCTGGTGCGCTGGAAGGGCTACCTGAACTGGAGCGTGCTGGGCATGGGTGAAGACCTGCCCAAGCCGGTATTCCTGCAATGGCGGCGCTGGTGCAGCCACCCGCGCTACTTCTTTGGAGACCCCGATCTGCCCGGCCTGGCTGAGCGTTTTGCCCAGGTGAAAACGCCCATCGTGGCCGCCAACGCGCTGGATGACCTGTGGGCCCCGCCGGCCTCACGCGACGCCTTCATGCAGCACTACCGCGGCACGACGGTGGAGCCCGTCACGCTGGACCCTCGCCAGCTGGGCCTGGGGCCCATCGGCCACATGGGCTACTTCCGCGACAGCGCACGCCCGCTCTGGGACACGGCCCTGCAATGGCTGCTGCAGCAGCCGAAGGCCGGGCACGCCACGCTGTCGCCCAGCGCATGAGCGGAACATGCGCTGACGCGTCAGGCCTGTGCGCTGCGGTGGGTTGTCAGCACCTGGTACAGCGCCTGCAGCAGGGCGTCAGGTGCCTCGCCCATCATGTTGTGCCCCGACACCAGGCGCACCACCTCCGGCGTCAAGGCCTGCAGCACGGGCGCCACGGCCTTGGGGCTGGTCATCTGGTCGGCCGAGCCCAACATCAGTGTGACGGGGCAGGCCACACGCGCTGCCGCCGCGGGCAGGCCGTCGTAACGGTCGCAGGCCAGGAAGTCGTGTTCAAACAGGTTGCCCTCGGTCCAGCCGTGCTGCATGCGCCGCATCAGCGCACGGGCGATGCCGTGCGTGCTGAAACCGGGGCCGGGTGACGACGGCTTGGGCGAGTGTGTCGAGTGCGACAGTGCCGCAACCAGGTGGATGGCCTGCAGCACGTCGCTGCGGCACAGCTCCAGCAGGGCGGGGGAGACTTTCATCGGGTAGGCCGTGCCGACCATGGCCAGGTGCCGGGCGCGTGCGCCCAGCCGGGCCGCGGCTTCCAGCGCCACCAGCGAGCCCATGCTGTGCCCCACCAGGGCCACGTCGCCCACGCCGGCGGCGTCCAGCAGCGCCACCAGCCAATCGGCCGCCGCCTCGATGCCCACGGGCGGGCCTTCGCTGCGGCCATGGGCCGGCAGGTCCACCGCGAGCACGGCCATGCCGTGGTGGGCGAGGTAGCGGCTCTGCTGGATCCACACGCTGTGGTCGTTCATCGCGCCGTGCACCATCACGACGGCGGGCAGCGTGGTGTCCAGCGGCTTGCCGCCGGTGTAGGCATAGGCCGTCCGGCCGTTGACGAGCAGCTTCACCGGGCGGCTCCTGCGGGCGTGGCGTTGGCATCGGCCCGCTGGGCGGCCTTGAGGGCCCGGCCCAGGTCGTCGATCAGGTCGTCGGCGGTTTCCAGGCCGATGGACAAGCGGATGGTGCCGGGGCCGATGCCGGCCCGCGCCAGCGCGCTGTCGTCCATGCGGAAATGGGTCGTGGAGGCGGGGTGGATGACCAGTGAACGGCAATCGCCGACATTGGCCAGGTGCGAGAAGATCTTCAGCGCCTCGATGAAGGCGCGTCCCTGGGCGCGGCTGCCGCGGATGTCGAAGCTGAAGACCGAGCCGCAACCCCGTGGCAGCAGTCGCTGGGCCAGGGCGTGGTCGGGGTGGCTGGGCAGCTCCGGGTAGCCGACCCGGCTGACCATGGGGTGTGCGGCGAGGAATTCCACCACCCGGCGCGTGTTCGCCACATGCCGCTCCATGCGCAGCGGCAGGGTCTCGATGCCCTGCAGGATGAGCCAGGCCGTGTGCGGGCTCATGCAGGCGCCGAAGTCGCGCAGGCCTTCACGGCGTGCGCGCAGCAGGAAGGCGCTGGTGGTGCTTTCCTCGCTGAACACCATGCCATGGAAGCCGGGGTAGGGCTGCGTGAGTTCAGGGAAGCGGCCGCTGGCGTCCCAGTCGAAGGCGCCACTGTCGACCAGCACGCCACCGACCACCGTGCCATGGCCGCTCAGAAACTTGGTGGCTGAATGGAAGAGCAGGTCGGCGCCGTGCTCGAAGGGTTTCATCAGCCAGGGCGTGCTGAAGGTGCTGTCCACCAGCAGGGGCAGGCCGGCGTCGTGGGCGATGCTGCTGACGGTAGGGATGTCCAGCACGTCCAGCCCAGGGTTGCCCAGGGTCTCGCCAAACAGCAGTTTTGTAGTCGGCCGGATGGCCGCGCGCCAGGCATCGATGTCCCGCGGCGGCACAAATGTGGTGTCGATGCCGAAGCGGGCCAGGGTGTCGTGCAGCAGGTTGTACGAGCCGCCGTACAGCGACGCCGAGGCCACCACGTGGGAACCCGCGCCGGCCAGCGTGGCCACCGCCAGGTGCAGCGCGGCCTGGCCGCTGGCCGTGGCGACCGCGCCGGTGCCGCCTTCCAGGGCCGCGACACGCTCCTCGAAGACCGCCGTGGTGGGGTTGCTGATGCGGCTGTACACGTGGCCCGCCCGCTCCATGTTGAACAGCGCCGCCGCGTGATCGGTCGATTCGAAGACAAAGCTGGTGCTGAGGTGGATGGGCAGAGCCCGTGCCCCGGTGGCGGGGTCAGGGCAGGCACCGGCGTGCAGCGACAAGGTGTCGAAGCCGGGGTCGGCATGGCCTGGCATGGGGTGTCCAGTGCAGGGTTGTTGGGGGTAGGGATGGCGGCAGATTGTGGGCTATATTGGCCGTGCATCACCCCGAGGAGACCATCGGTGAAAGTCAGCGACATTCTTCGCGTCAAGGGCAGCGCCTTGTTCACAACCGGGCCCGAGCGGCCACTGGCCGAAGCCGTGAACCTGATGGCGGAGATGGACATCGGTTCGCTGGTCGTCATGGACCACGGCGACATGGCCGGCATGCTGACCTTCCGGGAGGTCATCGCCGCGGTGGTCAAGAACGGCGGCGGCATCGGCACCACGGTGGTCCGCACCGTGATGGACGACGCCCCCTTGACCTGCACCCCTGAGACCGAGATCGACGAAGTCCGCCGCATGATGCTGATGCGCCATGCGCGTTATATGCCGGTGATGGACAAGCGCGAGCTGATGGGCGTCATCTCCTTCTATGACGTCGCCAAGGCGGTGGTCGATTCCCAGGATTTCGAGAATCGCATGCTCAAGGCCTACATCCGCGACTGGCCGGTCGAGCCCGGCGACAGCGACGCCAACCGCTGAAAGCCCGAACCGCGTCGCGGGCCGGGTCTCAGCCAGCCGTCGCCGCGGGTTCCCTAGAATCCGTGGATGTCTGGATCCACCTTCGGCGAACTCTTTCGCGTCACCACCTTCGGCGAAAGCCACGGGCCCGCCATCGGCTGTGTGATTGACGGCTGCCCGCCCGGCCTGGCGCTGAGCGAAGCCGACATCCAACCCGAACTGGACCGCCGCAAGCCTGGCACCAGCCGGCACGTGACGCAGCGCCAGGAAAGTGACGCGGTGGAGATCCTGTCCGGTGTCTACGAAGGCATGACCACCGGCACACCCATTGCGCTGCTGATCCGCAACACCGATCAGCGCAGCAAGGACTACGGCAACCTGCTGGACACCTTCCGCCCCGGCCACGCCGATTACACCTACTGGCGCAAGTACGGCCTGCGCGACCCGCGCGGCGGCGGGCGTTCCTCGGCCCGGCTGACGGCGCCTGCCGTGGCGGCTGCGGCCGTCGCGCGCAAGTGGCTGCGTGAACGCCTGGGTGTGCAGTTCAGTGGCTGGATGACGGCCATCGGCGAGGTCGAGATTCCGTATGAGGACGAAAGCCAGGTGCCGTTGAACCCGTTTTTTGCGGCCAGCGCCTCGGTCGTGCCGCGTCTGGAAGCCTACATGGACGCCTTGCGCAAGTCCGGTGACTCTGTCGGTGCCCGCCTGACGGTGGTGGCGCGTGGCATGCCCGCCGGCCTGGGCGAGCCGCTCTACGACAAGCTGGACGCCGACATTGCGTACGCCATGATGGGCATCAATGCCGTCAAGGGTGTCGAGATCGGCGACGGCTTTGCCGTGGTGCAGCAGCGGGGCAGTCAGCATGGCGACGAAATGCTGCCGGAAGGCTTTGCCACCAACCATGCCGGTGGCGTGCTGGGTGGCATCTCCACGGGCCAGGACTTGCGGGTGAACATCGCCATCAAGCCCACCAGCTCCATCCGGCTGGCCAAGGCCAGCGTCACGCGCGACGGCCAGCCCACCGAGGTGGTCACCCATGGCCGGCACGACCCCTGCGTGGGCATCCGTGCCACACCCATCGCCGAGGCCATGCTGGCCCTGGTGGTGATGGACCATGTGCTGCGCCACCGGGCGCAGTGCGGCGACGTGCAGCTGCCGCTGCCGCCGCTGGCCGGTGGCGTGCCGCCGAAGGGCCTGTGAGCGTCGCGGCCTCGCCGCTGGTGCGCTTTGGCGCACTGTCCTGTGCCTACTTTGCGTCGGTGGGTGTCTTCAACCCGTATTCGCCGCTGTGGCTGCAGAGCCTGGGGGTGTCGACGCTGGCCATCGGGGCGCTGGCCTCGCTGCAGTCCTGGACGCGCATCGTCGTGCCCTATGGCTGGAGCTGGCTGGGTGACCACAGCGGGCGGCGGGTACGGCTGATCCAGGCCGCGGCCTTGGGCGCCCTGCTCAGCGCCGCGCTGCTGCTCGCCGTGCGCGAGACGGTGTCGATCGCGGTGGTGGTGGTGCTGCTGTTTGCCTTCAATGGCGCCATCATTCCCTTGTCAGAAGCGGCGGTGAGCCGCTACCTCAGTGGGCCCGATGGCTTTGACGCGGGTCGCTACGGCAAGGTGCGGGTCTGGGGCTCCATCGGTTTCATCCTGGCCGTGCTGCTGGGTGGCTGGGTGCTGGACGTGGCCGGTGTGCAGGCCTTCCCGGTGGTGGTGGTGGCGGTCGGGGTGGTGTTGCTGGTGGCCGCGTGGCTGCTGCCCAGCACCCGCAGTGCCGTGGTGCACAGCGAGCCGGCACCGCCCGTGCTGCCCCTTCTGCGCCAGCCGCAGCTGCGCTGGTTCTTTGCGTCCGTGGCCTTCACCGTGCTGGCCCACGTGAGCCTGTACGCCTTCCTGTCGCTCTACCTGAAGGAGCTGGGCTACGGCAAGACGCAGGTCGGTTTGATCTGGGCCTTGTCGGTGGTCTTCGAGATTGCCTTCTTCTGGTGGCAGGGGCGCTGGTTCGGGCGCTGGTCACCGTGGCAGTGGCTGTGGGTGGTCGGCCTGGTCACGGCGCTGCGCTTCTGGTTGCTGGCGGCCGCGGGGCAGTGGGTATGGGCGCTGATCCTGGCCCAGGTGTCACATGCCATCACCTTCGCCGCGCACCACGCGGCCTGCATCTCGCTGGTCAACCAGCACTTTCCGGGTCGCCTGCGGGCGCGTGGGCAGGCGCTCTACACCACCCTCGGCTACGGTGTGCCAGGTGTGCTGGGCGGTGTGGCCGGTGGTTGGCTGGTGGAGCATGCCGGCTTTCGGGCGTTGTTCGCCGCCGCCGGTGTGGCCGGTGTGGTGGCAGCCTGGTGTGCCTACCGCGGCGCCCGCAGCACGCCGGCCGGCCCGGCCAGCAGCCTTCCGCCCGCGGCCTGAACCGGCGGCTTTAGCCGTTCTGCGCGCGCTTGGTCCCGCCGGGCCTGCAGTTCATCGCACAAGGCTGTGGGTTGGCCGGGTGGCTGCCTACACGCCCTCCGATCAGCGCACCCACGATGGTGCCGCGTGTGGATGAGGGCAAGCGAGGAGCATGCAGACGTGATGAACAAACGGCAATGGACCGCCGTGGCGGCCGTTGTGCTGGTGCTGGTGCTGGCGGTGGCGGTGGCCGGCTCACCAGCCTGCGGGTGGTCGAAGGCCAGCGAGTCCGGGCGGGTGAGGTGCTGGGCCAGATCGAGATGGCCGACCTGGGCAGCCGGGTCGCCGAACGCTCGGCCCTGGTGGATGCCGCGCACTCCGCACTGAGCCAGGCCGAACGCGCCCATGCGCAGAATGAGCGGCTGGCGGCACAGAGCTTCATCTCAGGCTCTGCGCTGGAAACGTCCCGTGCCGCCGTGCAGGCCGCCAAGGCCCAGGTGGATGCCGCCCAGGCGTCGCTGGCCACCACACACAGCGCGGCCCGCGACGCCAACGTGGTGGCGCCCATTGCCGGCATCGTGGCCAGGCGGCAGGCGCTGCCGGATGAGATGGTCAGCGCCGAACAGACCCTGTTCACCTTGGTGGACCTGGCCCGGCTGGAGGTGGCCGGCACGGTGGGCACCCACGAGGTCTCACGCCTCAGCGTGGGCATGCCGGTGGCCGTGCGCATCGAAGGGCACCCGGTGCCGGTTCAGGGCCGCCTGGTGCGCATTGCGCCGGCGGCCGAGCCCGGCACCCGGGCCATTGTTGTGACGGTGGGCCTGGCCAACCCCAAGGAGCTGTTCAGGGCCGGCCAGTACGCCACCGCCACCGTCACGCTGGGCAGGCGCGACGAGGCCTCCGGCCAAGTCGAGGTGCTGGAAGGCCTGCCCACCGGTGCGCGCATCCTGGCGGCCCGCTTTGACAACCTGCGCGAAGGTGCGCCCGCCACCGTGGTGGCCCAGCGCGCCGCGCCCTGATACGCCCAACCCGCCCGGCCCCCGGGCCGGCGCTGAAAGCCGCCCATGTGGATCACGTGAGTCTCGATCCAGCACCCTGTGTTTGCTGTCATGGTGATGGTGGCGCTGTGTGTGCTGGGTGTGTTTTCCTACCTCAAGCTGGGCGTCGAGCAGATGCCCGACATCTCACCGCCGGGGCTGTGGATGGAGGTGCGCTACCCCGGCGCCTCGGCCGAGGCGGTCGAGCGCGAGGTGATCAAGCCCATCGAGGAAGCCGTCAACAGCGTGGCCGGTGTCAAGCGCATCATGTCGCGCGCCGGTGAAGGGCAGGGTACCTTGAGTGCCGAGTTTGGCCTGGATGCCGACATGAGCCGCGCACTGCAGGAGGTGCGTGACAAGGTCTCTGCACTGCAGGCTGCGTTCCCGAAGGATGTTCGCCCGCCGCTCATCGCCCGCTGGAACAACGACAACGCCCAGCCGCTGGTCAACTTTGCGTTGCTGTCCAGCGCGCGCAGTGGCCGCGAGCTGTCGCTGCTGGCGGAGCAGACTGTCTCACGTCGGCTGCAGCGTGTGGAGGGTGTGGCGCGCGTGGAGATGAGCGGGCTGGCCACGCGTGAAGTGCGCGTGGACCTGGACCCCGCCCGCCTGCGCGCCTATGGCGTCACACCGGCCGAGATTGCCACCGCGCTGCGCGAAGCCAATGCCGACCAGCCCATAGGCCTGATCAGCAGCCCCTTGCAGGACGCCCTGTTGCGCGTGGAGGGCCGGGTGCGCGAGCCCCGGCATTTCGAGGATGTGGTGGTGGCGCGCCGGGGCGGCCTGGCATTGCGCCTGGCCGACCTGGGCACGCTGGTGGAGCGCGAGCGCGAGGCCGATTCCGTGGCCCGCATCAATGGCCAGCGCTCCATCAACTTCAACGTCTTCAAGCAGCAGGACGCCAACATCGTGACCACCGGCGACGGCGTCAATGCGGCGCTCGAGGCCCTGCGCAAGCAGCTGCCGCCGGACGTTCAGCTGGTGACCATCTACTCCAGCAGCGATTGGGTCAAGGGTTCGCTGACGGGCCTGAAGCACACGCTCATCGAAGGCGCGCTGCTGACGGTGGCCATCGTCTTCCTGTTCCTGCACAGCTGGCGCTCCACGGTGATCACCGGCCTGACGCTGCCGATTGCCGTGGTGTCCAGCTTCATCGCCGTCTACCTGTTTGGCTTCACGCTGAACGTCATGACGATGATGGCCCTGAGCCTGTGCATCGGGCTGCTGATCGATGACGCCATCGTGGTGCGCGAAAACATCGTGCGCCACATTGGCATGGGCAAGGACCACCCCACCGCGGCGCGCGACGGCACCGACGAGATCGGCCTGGCGGTGATGGCCACCACCTTTGCGCTGTGCGCGGTGTTTGTGCCGGTGGCCTTCATGGGCAGCATCATCGGCAAGTTCTTCTACCCCTTTGGCGTCACCGTGGTGGTGGCGGTGCTGGTGAGCCTGTTTGTCAGCTTCACGCTGGACCCGATGCTCAGCTCCGTCTGGAAGGACCCGCCGCACACGCGGGTGGCCCGCCTGCCGGTGCTGGGCCACGCCATCCGGGCCACCGACCGTGGCATGGACATCCTGCACCGGGCCTACGAACGCACCATCCGCTGGGCCACGCTGACACCCAGAGGCATCGTCATGGCCTTGGGGGCGGGCAGTCTTGTGGCCGCGCTGGCGCTGGTGCCGCTGGTGGGCAGCGAGTTTGTGCCGGAGACCGACCAGGGTTTCACGCAGCTGGCGCTGCGCATGCCCGTGGGCGCCAGCCTGGAGCGCACCGACGCCAAGGTGCGCCAGATCGAGGACATCGTCCGGGCCCTGCCCGAGGTGAAGACGGTGTCGACCTGGGTGGGCGGAGCAGGGCAGCGCAACCAGGCCTGGCTGAACATCGCCCTGGTCGGTGGGCTTCAACCGCCCGGTCTACGTGGCCATCCTGGGCGACGACCCCGAAGGCCTGGCCCGCGTGGCCCCGGCCTTTGCCGACAAGGTCCGGCAGCTGCCCGGCATCGTCGATGTCGAGACCTCGGTCAAGCAGGGTATGCCGGCCTATGCGGTGCGTCTGAAGGAGGGCGCGGTGCGGGAACTGGGCCTGACGGCGCCGCACCTGGCCGCCAACCTGCGGGCCTACGTCAACGGCGAGGTGGCCACCCACTGGACAACACCCGACGGCAACCAGGTGGAGGTGTTGCTGCGCTTGAACCGGCAGCAGCGCCAGCGTGTGGACCAGCTGCTGCACCTGCCAGTGTCCTTTGCGCGGGACGGCACACCCGTCACGCTCGGCAGCGTGGCCGAGATCACCGAGGTCTTCAACCCTGAGATCAACCGCCGCCAGAACCTGCAGCGGCGTGAGGCGGTGTATGCCGGTGTCAAGGGCCGCAGTGTGGGTGAGGTGGGGGCCGACGTGCAGAAGCTGGTGAAGGAGACCACCCTGCCCCCGGGCTTCAGCTTTGACGTGGGCGGGCAGCTGCAGCAGCAGGACGAGGCCTTCACCGGCCTGCTGGCGGCCATGGGCCTGGCGGTGGTCTTCATCGACATCGTGCTGGCCAGCCAGTTCGGCAGCTTTGTGCAGCCGTTGGCCATCATGGCCAGCCTGCCGCTGGCGCTGGCCTTGAACGACGGCGGCGAGATCCAGGCACCGATGGGGCGCGCCATCATCGGCGGTGTGCTGACCTCGTCGCTGCTGACGCTGGTGGTGGTTCCGGTGCTCTACAGCTACCTGGTCAGGCCCTTGGCGGGTCGCCGCCAGCCAGCGCCTGAATCCACCGACTCGCCGTCAGGCGGTGACGAGCTGGGTACCCTCGCGCGCCCGTGACCAGGCCGCCGGCCGCACGGGCATGTCGTCCTGGGCGCCGCCGGCCCGGGGCTTGCCGTAGCAGCCGCAGGCCACCAGCGTATGGTCGTCCAGCGCCAGGGCATACGACTCCTTCTCGGTCAGCACGCCGGTGGCCGGGTGGCCCACCTCGTAGCGCACCCAGCCGCCGCCGGCGTTGGCCTTGTCCCAGAGCCTGTCGGTGTGGTGGGTGCCGCGCAGTCCTTCGATGGCCTCCACGTTGGAGCCGATGTTCTGGGGCCGCATGCCGTTGGCCAGGATGTTGCCCATCTTGTCGATGGCAAAGACAAACAGGTCGCGGTCGACCCAGGGGCCGTGCGGGTCACTGAACTCGGCCAAGGCCTTGTCGCGGCCAATGGCCTGCGCGTGCGCGACGGCCTGTTCGGCCATGTCGCGCGCCTCGTCGGCCGAGCCATGGCGCAGGCGCATCGTACTCACGCTGGCGGTCAGTGCCTCGCCCTGGGCCACCAGCATGTTGGCGGCGCCGTTGGACTCGTCCACCAGGGTTGCGTTGTCGCGGGTAGTGTGGTCGAGGTTGGCCACGTTGGCCTCCACCTCCTGAAGCGACGCGCTCTGCTGCGTACTGGCTGAGGCAATCACGCGCAGCTGGCTGGAGACCTCGCGCACGCCGCTGAAAAGCGTGTCCAGCGCCACGCTGACGTGCTGCAGCTTGTCGGAGGAATCGGCCACCTTGGCGCCCGATGCACTGATCAGGCTGCGGATCTCGTCAGCCGCCTCGGCGCAGCGCATCGCCAGCTGACGAACCTCGCCAGCGACCACGGCGAAGCCCTTGCCCGCCGTGCCGGCCCGGGCGGCTTCCACCGCCGCGTTCAAGGCCAGCATACCCGTGTGAAAGGCCACATCGTCGATGACCGCGACCATCTCATTGACCCTGGACGACGCGTTCTGCAGCTCGTTCATGGCCATCACAGTCTCGGCCATGGCAGCGTTGCCTTCTTCGGCGCGGGTGAACAGGCGTTCGGTCAGTTCGTCCAGCTCGCGCGTTGACTGGGCGTTCTGCGCCACCGCCTGGCTGATCTGGGCCAAGGCGACGACGGCGCTGCTGACGCTGCGGGACTGTTCGTCAGTGCGCTGGGCCAGGCGGGCACTGCCAACGGCCACCTGGCGGCCGGAGAGGTCCACGCGGGCGGCGCGGGTGCGGAACTCCGAGGTCTGGCGCGACAGGCGTTCGTTCATCGCGTCGAAGGCCCGAGCGATCTCGACCAGCTCGTCGTTGCCGCGGATCTTCATTTTGTGGGACAGGTCGCCGTTGGCCGTGGCGCGCATGCCTTTGAGCACCTGCTTGAGCGCGCCCTGGAACGACAGGTAGTAGACGGCGACCACATAGAACATGGCCAGCGTGCCACTCAACCACAGGCTGGCCACCACAAACGCCTCCTGCTTGAGGCCTGCATGCCGGGCCTCGACGACGCTGCGCAGCCGCTGCAGCGTGTTTTGCTGCACCGCCAGGATCTGGTCCACCGCAATGCTGGCAGTGTCGAAGAAGGCAAACGCCGATTCCCCCGGCGTGGCCGCCGAGAAGCGCGACTCGACATCGCTGACCAGGTGCTGCACCAGTTCGGTGGTCTGTTGCCAGGCGCCGGGCAGTTCCAGGTCAAGGCGCTGCAATTGGCGCAGGTCGATGTCCACGGCCACTTGCTGGCGGCTCAGCGCGCCTGCCATGCCGATGACCTTGCCCTTGTCCAGGCTGCTGGCCTTGTCACCCAGGATCAGCGTCTGGGTGCCGATGCCGCGCAGCTCGCCAGCGATCAGCGCCATCTGCATGCTGCTGTCCAGCAGCAACTTGCTGAGCTGGCGCGACAACGCACCGCCGACATCGGACATGCCCGTGCGTTCGCTGAGGTCGTGCATGAACACATGCAGGTCGGTCAGGCCGGCAGAGAACTGCCCCAAGGCCTCGTCGGCCTTGTGGCTGTGTTCACCCGCGATCAGCTTGCCCAGGCGTTGATACAGACCCGGCCAGGTGTGCATCGCTGGCAGGCCAGGTGTGCTCTTCAGTGCGCCATTGGCCTTCTCCAGCGCAGCCTGGGCACTGGTTCTGGCCTCCTTCAAGGGCTCGTCAAAACCCTTGCCGCCGGCGAGTTTGGCCGTTTGCAGACCTTTCAGCCGCTGCAGCGCAGCGAAGGTGTCGACCATGGGCATGGACACCGCAATGCCTGCCTGGGTTTCGTGGATCTGCTCGTGGGAGCCATACAGCGTCTGCAGATTGCTCACCAGCAGCGCGTAGACGGGTACGCAGATGACTATCAGCACCAGGGCCAGCTTGCCTGGCAGGTGCAGCTGGCACATCAGGCTCATGCCTGGTCGCCACAGCAGCCGCGTGAATCGGCGCGCCCGGCCGACAGGTGGCGCCGCGGCGGTGCTTGACGAGTTGGCGGCGTCGGCGGAGGTCAGTGTGCGTGGCATGCGCGGGCTTCGGGCAGAGTAGGGCCAATTCCAGCCCGGATGCTCGCGCAGCCAGCGCGGGTAGAACTTGCGAAGAGGGGGACTTAAGGCCAGCAAACGCTGGACTTGCGCGGAGACGCGTCAGACGGCGGCGCGGCTGGCCTTGCCGATGCGCTGTGCCCAGCCGCCGATCCATTGATGCATGATGTTCAGTGGCAGCGTCTCGCACGCAGCGCCCATGCGGATGGCTTCCTTGGGCATGCCGAAGACCACGCAGCTGGCCTCGTCCTGCGCGACGGTCTCGGCGCCGGCCTGGCGCATGGCCAGCAGGCCGCGGGCGCCATCGTCACCCATGCCAGTCAGGATCAGCCCTGCGGCGTTCGCGCCGGCGCATTGCGCCACCGAACGGAACAGCACGTCCACCGAGGGCTTGTGGCGGTTGACCAGCGGGCCGTCTCTGACGCTGACGACATACCGCGCGCCGCTGCGCTGCATCTGCATATGGCGTCCGCCCGGGGCGATCAGCACGCGGCCGTCGAGCACTCGGTCACCGTCCTCGGCTTCCTTGACCTCCATCGCGCACAGGCCGTTCAACCGCTGGGCCAGCGCCGCGGTGAATTTCTCCGGCATGTGCTGGACGATGATGATGCCCGGGGTGGTGCGCGGCAGTTCGGTCAGTAGGGCTTCGATGGACTGCACGCCGCCGGTAGAACTGCCGATGGCAATGACACGGTCGGTGGTTTCGGCCAGGGCGCCAAGAGCGGTGGAGGGCTCGGTCGGCGCCTGGGCGCCGTCCATGGGCACCCTGTTGGCAAGGGCGCCCGCCTGGCCGGCTGCCGTTGCGCTGGGCCGCGTGACCTGCACGCGTGCCCTGGCAGCCGCTTTCACCGAAGCCACCAGGCCATTGTTCTCGTCGGTAAGGAAGTCGCGCAGCCCCAGCTTCGGCTTGGTCACAAAGGACACGGCGCCTTCCGCCAAGGCCTGCAAGGTGGTCTCGGCGCCGGCGGCCGTCAGGGTGCTGCACATCACCACTGGCGTGGGCCGTTCGGCCATGATCTTGCGCAGGAAGCTGATGCCGTCCATGCGTGGCATTTCCACGTCCAGGACGACCACGTCAGGCCATCGTGCGCTCATCTTTGGCCAGGCGAACAGCGGGTCGCTGGCGCTGCCAATGACATCGATCCCGCCAGCCACCAGAAGTTCAGTCAGGTGCTTTCGCACCACGGCGCTGTCGTCGACGACAAAGGCGGTGATGGGTGTGACGGGCAGTGTCATGCCAGGCTCTTTTGCATCGCAGGGGTTGCAAACTGGGGTGCACGGCCGGTGCCCCGCTTCATGTCGACTTCCCCGGATGCGAGGGTCAGCGTCACGGTGCGCGGAACGTCTTCGCCGACGTCAATGCCTTCGAGCTGAAAGCCGTACTGGTCCACCAGTTTCCAGCCTTGTTCGATATTGCGTTCGCCCACGTTTAAGCGCAGTCCGCCGCCTTCGGGCATGGTGTCAGCGCCGCCGTAGAGGTGGGCCGAGTACTCCGACGGCTTGGTGCCCGTCAGCGAGACCATCTCCACCATGGCCTCCATGGCTTCGTCGCCATAGCGGCCGTCCAGTGAATCGGACGCCTTGCGCTGGCGCGACGGCAGCAGGAAGTGGCACATGCCGCCCACCTTCTTCTGCGGGTGCCACAACGTGATCGACAGGCAGGAACCCAACAGGGTACGGATGCTGGCCGCACGGCCCCCGAAGTACATCTGCCCAGGCATCAGCACAACGTCCTGTCCCAGCTCGGCACTCAGGTGCCAGCTGCCATGGTTGCGTCGGGTGGCCAAGCCGGCCCTACGAACACTGGTGCTCAAGCGGCGCTCCTCGCGCGGTGAAGGTGGGTTTGAAACATCCGTGGAATCGATCAGGCGTGCGTGTGGATGGCCGTACCCAGGCTGCGCAGCGGCACGTTGAGCATCGACACCGACTCCGCATGGCCCGTGTACAGCACACCGCCATGCTTGAGCTTGGTCACCACGTTCCGGATGATCTGTTCCTTGGCCTTGTTGTCGAAGTAGATCAACACGTTGCGCAGGAAGATCACGTCGAACTGGGGCAGCTCGTCGGGCAGCTTCTGCATGAGGTTGGCTTCGAGGAAGCTCACACGCTCGCGCAGCTGGCCGCTGATCAGCAGCTGGCCGTCGTACTCGCCGGTGCCCTTGCGGCAGTACTTCTTCAGGTACTCGGCCGGCACCAGGCGGGCGCGTTCCAGCGGGTACAGCCCGCGGCGTGCTGTCACCACCATCGCGCTGGACAGGTCGGTGCCGATCACACGCCAAGGGCGCCGGCCGGCCTTCTCGGCCAGCAGCATGGCGATGCTGTAGCCTTCTTCGCCCGAGGAAGATGCGCCACTCCACACCAGCAGCTCGTCGCTGGTGGTCTTCATGTCGCTGACACGGCGTTCCAGGTCCTCGAAGTGCTGAGGTTCACGGAAGAAGTAGGTTTCGTTGGTGGTGAGCCGGTCAATCACGCGACGCATCTCCTGGCCGGAGAAGCTTCCGTTGACGAGTCTGTCGACATAACGGTCGACATCGGTCTCACCGGCTTCCTGGGCCAGACGCTGCAGGCGGCCGCTGACCAGCGCCATCTTGTGCTCACCCAGCCGTATGCCGGACACATCGTGGAAGATCGAGGTGACCTTGTCGAAGGACTTCTTGGAGAGTGTCTTCATGGGCTTCGGTGCGGCTTCAGGCGCTGCGGGCTGTGGTGATCAATGTGCGCTGTGGCGCGCGATCAGGTCGGTCAGCTCGGCGCCGCTCAGCACTTTGGCCAGAGCAAGCATGCCAATGACTTCGCCGCGTGCGCGGGCCATGCCGGCCAGCATGTCGGGCGGAATTCGGGTGCCCAGCTGGGGCACGGGTTCGATGCGAGAGGACGAGGTGTCGAACACTTCGTACACCGCGTCGACCAGCAACCCCACCACCAGCGTGTCACCGATCACGGCTTCGTCGTCGGTGGCTTCCTCGGCGGCTTGGGTCTGCGGTGACTCGACGACCACAATGCACGAGCGTCGACCCAGGACGGTATCGCCCAGGCCGAGTCGAGATGACAGGTCTACCACCGGGACCACCGAACCACGCAGGTTCATGACGCCGCGCACAAAGTTGGGCGTGCGGGGCAGGGGGGTTAGGCGCGTGACCTCCAGGATCTCTCGGACATGTTCGATGGGCACAGCGAGGGTTTCCGTGCGTACGGCCATGCGCAGCAGTGACTGCGCTCCGTCGAGGTTCTCGCCCAAGGTGGGCAGGCCACGGGATTCGGTGGAAGCGTTGCTCGTGTTCATGGCGGCATTCACGTGGGGTTGTGCATCCGGGAGTTGTTGCCTTCAGGCCGCCACGGGTGTGCGTTGGCTGGCTGTTGGGCGTGGCCTGTGCGTCTGTGGGCGGGTGTCGTGCCTGATGGTGCCGGCTGGGATTCGGGTGGGCGCATTGGCCAGGTTGTAGCGCTCCAGCGTGTCGCGTAGGGTGCCAATCTGTGAGGCCAGCTCCTCGGCGGTGGCCGACAGCTGCTCGGAGGAGCTGGCCGTCTGCTGGGCGGCTGACACCAGGTGCGTCACGCGGCTTCCCATCGGGCTGCGTTCGGCCAGCAGGCTGGGCGTGGTGTCATCGATGTGGCTGGCCTGCTGCGATGCGGCGTTGGACAGGCTGTTGGAGGTCTGGGTGATCTCCTGGCTGGCGCTGCTCAGGCGCATGGCCGAGGCCTGCACCTCGGCCATCGTGGCCTGGATGCTGTCCAGCAGGGCATTGATGGCATCGCCGGACGTGCGGTGGGGATCGCCGCCATCGCGTGCGGCCTGCACCACTTGGTTCAGCCGGGTTTCAGAGTGGCGCTGCTCACTCAAGTCGCGCCACTGGCCGGTGGTGCCCAGGCTGTTGCCCTCGGCAACCGAAGCGGCCGGGTTGGCGCCGAACTGACCGATGCACTGGTCGACGCTGTCGTCTGTGTTCAAGGTCGCTTGTTCGGCCTTGAACGCCACCACGTCGCGGTGCAGGTTGGTGTCCAGCGCACGCTTGTCGGCGAGGCTGCTGGCCTGGGCGGCGCCGACTGAGCCTGATCGGGCGCTGGAGGCGCCTTCACGCGGCAAGCCCACCAGGAAGACGAGCAGCGCCAGTGCGCTGGTGCCGCCAGCACCCAACAGGAGTGCCAGGCCGGGGAGCGATTGCCCCCAGGCGATGCCACAGCCCATGGCCGTCACCCAGGCTGTGGCAGCGACGGTGCCCAGCACGGTCCGGGAGGGACTGGAATTCAAGGTGGTCATTGAAGAGTGGTCTGGTTGCTGATGCCTGAAGCTGCACCATCGCTGTGCAGGCTGCGATGGGTCGTGAGGTCAGAAGGCCGTGAAGGCGCCTTCGTCGACGTCGGCGGACATGCTGGCGCTGGCGCGCCGGCTGCTGCCTGACGAGCTGTGCGCAGCACCCGCGCCGTGAGACGGTGCAGCCGACGGCGGGGCCTTGCGGGCCTTGCCAGCGCTGGGCTTGGCCATCGGCCGGGCTGCGCTGCCGCGGTTGCTGTTGTCGTCCGCCAGCTTGAAGAACGAGACCGTGTCCTGCAGTTGCGCGGCCTGGGCGTTCAGCTCTTCGGCGGTGGCCGACAGCTCTTCCGAGGCACTGGCCGTCTGCTGGGTGGTGCCCGACAGGTGGTTCATGGCGCTGGTGATCTGCGCCACCGACTCTGACTGTTCACCCGATGCAGCAGAGATCTCCCGCACCAGTTCACTGGTGCGGTTGATGCCCGGCACCATCGCCGACAACAGGTTGCCGGCACGCTCGGCCAGGTTCACGGAGTTGCTCGCCAGAGTGCCAATTTCCTGGGCGGCCACCTGGCTGCGTTCGGCCAGCTTGCGCACCTCGGCAGCGACCACCGCGAAGCCCTTGCCATGCTCGCCAGCACGGGCCGCTTCGATGGCGGCGTTGAGTGCGAGCAGGTTGGTCTGGTAGGCGATGTCGTCGATGATGGAGATCTTGGTGGCGATGGACTTCATCGCATCCACCGTCTGGCTGACGGCCTGGCCGCCTTCTATGGCTTCCGAGGCCGCCTTGGTGGCGATGCCGTCGGTGACCGACGCCGCTTCGGCGTTGGTCTTCACCGAGGCCGCCATCTCCTGCAGCGACGCCGTGGTCTCCTCGACGCTGGCGGCCTGCTGCGAGGCGCCCATCGACAGGCTCTGGGACGTCTGCGAGACCTGGCCGGACGCGGCCAGCAGCTGCTCGGCGGCGGAGCGAACATCCGTCAGCGACTGGCTGACGGTGTCGATCAGCTCGTTGAACTTGCCGCAGAGCTCGGCGTGGAAAGATTCCTTGCCGTCCAGGCTCAGTCGCTGGGTGAAGTCACCCTGCGTGGCAGCGTCTACCGCGGCGCCGATCTCCTCGGTCACCTGGGCGGCCGCGGCACTCTGGGCTTCCGACACGGCCATGCGGCGCTCGTCTTCTTCCTTGCGCTCACGCAAAGACTGCTGCATCACGGCAAAGCCGCGCAGCAGCACCGACAGTTCGTCGCGTCCGCTGGTGTCGATCTGGTGGTTCAGGTCACCGGAACCGACGGCCTTGGCGGCGTCGATGGCACGGTTCATGGGCGTCGTCACCGAACGGATGATGGCCACACTGATGCCCACGCCAAGCAACGCCAGGCCCGCCAATGCAGTCAGCAGCTTGACCAGCGCGGCCTGGGTATCTCTGATGCGGTCGTTCAGGACGGCCAGCAGGACTTCCTTGGACTTGTCGGCCAGCGCGTATTGCGCGTCCAGTGCGCTGCTCAGCGCGGAGGAGTACGCCATTGCGGCAATTTCCGGCTTCTCCTTGGACAGGATTTCGTCGTTTGTCGTCTGGATCGCCGAGCTGACGGCCTGCTCACCGGTCTTGACGGCGGCAGCCAGCGTCTCACCGAGCTTGGGGTCGATGTCGCCAGCCTTCTTGATCTGCGCGTCGGCGCGCCCATGGTAGTACAGCGCGTTGCTGGTCAGGTTCTGCAGCCCACCACGCTCGACGGCCAGGACCTCAGGGGCGCTGAGCATGGCGGCTCCGCGCCCGCGCAGCTGTGCGATGGCCTCGGCCAGGCGGGGCAGGTGGTCGACGGCAGCCGTCATCAGGTAGTAGCTCTCGGCCACCGGGTCCAACGACAGGCCGGATTCATCGGCCAACGTATCCATGATGCGCAGGTTGTCGTTGATCAGCGCGGAGTGCGCGGCAAAGCTGTCCTTTTGGGACAGGCCACGCTGCTCGATACGCTGCGCCAGCGCCGACAGATCGGCATTCAGCTTGCGGGCCTTTTCGGTCGCCTTGGCGTAGCCCGCCTGCGACAGCAGCTGCTCCAGCTTCGCCATGCTGTCCGTGGCCTGCTGCAGCGCTCGCTTGCGGTCGGCGTCTGACTGGTTGTTGCCGTTCGGCACGAGGCCTGACAAGCTGCGATGGTTCTGCAGGTGCTGCTGCAGGGCAACGGCCGCGGCCAGCGACGGAATGCCCGTGGCCTCGCCCTGAGCGACCGCAAGTTCACCGCGTTTGTAGTTGATGGTGGTAACCAGGGGCACAGCCGTCATTACGCCGGCCACTACGCCGATGATGGCGAACTTGTGCCAGAGTTTCATGTTGCGAAGAACCGAGTTCATGCGTGTCTCCCGTGGAAGGTCGGTTGGTTTGAGTGGGTGCCGGTTACGCAGCGCGAGCGTGGCGCGCAGCGGGTGGGCGGTTCAGGCTGGTTGGTCTGCAAGGCTGACTTCCTCAATGTCGGCGCGCTGGCGCTTCACTTGATGTGTGCTATCGCTGGATGTGCGCTTCTTTGGTGCGTGTACCGTCGACAGGCGCGTCGAGGCGCGGGGTGTGGATACGGTGTTTCCGGCTGAGGCGCTGGGTGCGTCCAGCCTGAAGCCCGAGATCAGGTCTTGCAGCTGGGTGGCCTGCGCCGACAGTTCCTCGGCGGTGGCCGACAGCTGCTCCGAAGCGCTGGCTGTCTGCTGCGAGTTGGCAGACAGATGGCCCATCGTGCTGCCGATCTGGCCCACGGCGTCGCTCTGCTCGCCCGAGGACGATGCGATCTCCCGCACCAGCTCGCTGGTGCGGCGGATGCCTGGAACGATCGCGTCCAGCAGGCTGCGAGCCCGCTCCGCGGTGGCCACGGAGTCGCGCGCCAGGTTGCCGATCTCCTGCGCTGACACCTGGCTGCGTTCGGCGAGCTTGCGTACCTCGGCGGCCACCACAGCAAATCCCTTGCCATGTTCACCGGCACGTGCTGCCTCGATGGCGGCGTTCAGTGCGAGCAGGTTGGTCTGGTAAGCAATGTCGTCGATGATGCTGATCTTGTCGGCGATGGACTTCATCGCTTCGAGCGTCTGCGCGACAGCGCCGCCGCCCTCGGACGCCTCGCTGGCGGCCTTCTCGGCAATGTCATCGGTGACCTGCGCGCTGTCGGCGTTCCGCTTGACGGAGGTGGCCATCTCCTGCAATGAGGCAGTGGTCTCTTCAATGCTGCCGGCTTGCTGTGCTGCACCCTGGGAGAGGCTTTGTGACGTCTGTGACACCTGCTGCGATGCCGAGCCCAGCTGGTTGGCCGCGGCCCGCACCTGGTTCAGCGTGTCGCTGACCGTGCCCAGCAGCTGGTTGAAGCGTTCGCACAGTGCCACCTGATGGCTGTCCTTGTCGTCCAGGCGCAGCCGTTGGGTGAAGTCGCCGTTTTGGGCGTTATCCACCGCACGCCCGATGTCGTCTGTCAGTTTGGCCGTGGAGGCACGCTGTGCTTCAGACACGACCAGCCGCTGTTCGTCGGCGTCGCGTTGTTGCCGCAGCGAGTCCTGCATCACCCTCATGTTCTTCAGCAGCTGGCCCACTTCGTTGGTGCCACCGGCGGGGATGTCATGCTCCAGGCGGCCCATCGAGATGGCTTCGGCCGCGTCGACCGCCTGGCCGATCGGCCGGGTGACGGACCGCGTGATGCTCCATGCCAGCAAGGCCGTGATCGCCAGGGCCGTACCCGAGGCGGTGAGCATGGTCTGGATGACCGTGGCCAGCGCGGCGTCGGCTTCTGATGAAGCCTCCTTCTGCACCGCGGTCTGGCGCTGGATGACGGCGTCCGAGCTCTGAAGAGCCGTATTCACGGCCCCAGTCAGCCGTTGGCGCAGGACAGCGGGTTCGATGGATTCGCCGGACAGCAGCCGCTTGACCACCTCGTCCACGGTGGACGACAAGGCCTGAGCGCTGCGCTCCAGCTCCTCGACGCGTCGCTTGCCTTCCTCCGAGGTGACCTTCTTGGCCAGGTCGTCAAGGTAGGCGTGGGTGCGCTTGCGCTCGACCAGGCACTGGTCGGCCAACTCCCGGACACGGGTCGTGTCGGACGCTTCGAGTGCCGCCCACACAATGCCCTGGCGCACTGTCAGCGAATCTCGGATCTTGTAGGCCAGGACGAGGCGTTCGCTGACGCTCTCGGCGATGTAGTGAAGGGAGGCATTGGCCTTGTTCAGGCTCCACACGGCGTACGCGCAGAGCATGCTCATCGCCAACAGCAAGCTGCCAAAACCGAGCGAGAGTTTCCAGCCCAGCTTCAGATTGGAGAACATGGTCATCGATCCTAGGAATGGCTCGGGTTTCGCGTTGACGTCAATGCGGCGTGGCCGCGCGCGGTGATCGGTAGCTCGCCTGCGTGGCCGCAGCCACCAGGCCCTGCATGTCCAGCACCAAGGCCACGTCGCCACTGCCCAGGATGGTCGAACCCGCCAGCGCCTTCAGGTGCCGGAAGATGCCTGCCAGCGGCTTGATCACTGTCTGGTGTTCGCCGAGCAGCTTGTCCACCACCAGGCCCATCCGGACGCTTCCGTCGCGCACGACGATCAGGCTGCGTCGACGTGCCTCGGTGTTCTCCACGCCGTAGAAGCGGGCCAGGTCCAGGTAGGGCAGGACTTCACCTCGCAGGTCGAACGTGCCGCAGATGCGCTCAGGTGCATCGCGGCACTCGGTTGGCAGGTCGATGCACTCCGACACCACAGCCAGCGGCAGAACATAGTGGACGCTGCCCACCATGGTCAGGAAGCCGTCGATCATGGCCAGCGTCAGGGGCAGGCGGATCTGCGTGGTCGTACCGTGGCCCTCCGTACTGACCAGCGAGATCTGGCCGCGCAGCGACTCGATGTTGCGCTTGACCACGTCCATGCCCACACCGCGCCCTGACAGGTCGGTGACCTTGTCGGCGGTGGAGAAGCCTGGCGCGAAGATCAGCCGCCAGACTTCGGCGTCGGTCAGCTGAGCCTCGGGTGAGATCAGGCCGCGCTCGATTGCCTTGTTGACGATGCGCTCACGGCGCAGGCCGCGCCCGTCGTCACTCACCTCGATGACGATCGAGCCGGCCTCGTGGTAGGCGTTCAGGCCCAGGTGACCGGTGCGTGACTTGCCGCTCTCCTCGCGTTCCTCGGGCCTCTCGATGCCGTGGTCCAGGCTGTTTCGTACCAAGTGCATCAGCGGGTCAGCCAGCACCTCGACCATGGACTTGTCCAGCTCGGTATCGCCACCAGTCACGGTGAGCTCGATCTCCTTGGTCAAGGCCTTGCTGGTGTCGCGAACCACACGCTGGAAGCGCGCAAAGGTTTCACCCACCGGCACCATGCGCAGCGCCAGGGCACCGTCGCGGGTGGCCTGCACCAGGTCGGCAACACGTTGTGTGGCTTCCAGGAAGGCGGGTGAGCCTTCGTGGTTGGCTACCATCTGTGCGCCGGAGCCCGCAATCACCAGCTCGCCGATCAGGTCGATCAGGTGGTCCAGCTTGTCGGCGCGTACCTTGACAAAGCGGTGCTCGTCGGCGCTGCGGCGTTCCTTGCCCGATGAGCGGCGATCACGCGTCTCGGCGCGGCGCTCGATCTTGGGGGTGACAGCCGCGGCGGGTGCTTCTGCCGGCGCCTCGCGCACGGGCAGGTTGGCACCTTGCGAGACCCAGATCCACAGCAGGCGTGCTCGGGCTTCTTCGTCCTGGCCGCAGCGGCGGTCTAGCAGGGCCTCATAGTCGGCAGGGCCAGCCTGCGGGTCCAGGATCTCGATGCTGGCCACTTCGCGTGCAAACTCGAAGACATCCTCGATGGCCTTGCGGTTGCGGTCTGACCTCAGCCGCAACTCCAGGCCGAGGTGGCAGTTCTCTGCGTCGAGCCGTTCCAGGGCCGGCACGTCCTCGGTGAGGGTGTGCACATGAAGCACCTCGCCGAGCGTGCGCAGGTAGCGCAGGAAGGCCAGCGGGTCCATGCCGTCGCGCAAGGCGTCGGGCCCGAAACGCAGCGAGAGGTGCCATGCACCGGCGGTGGACGCAGCGGCGGGCCTGGCCGGCGAGGCCGTGTCTGGGCCGGTGTCGACGGCAGCCTGAGCCGGCGACGGCGCCTCGGGCGCTGCTGCAGAAGGGGCACCGTAGAGCTTCCTGAGCACCTGCCCGAGCTCCTCGCTTCGGACCTTGACGTCGGGGCTGTTGATGCCGCTGCGCACCTCACCGATGAGCGCCTCCATCTGGTCGCGGCCCTCCAGGAGCGCGGCGGCAATCGCGTCAGTGATGCCCAGTTTGCCCGAGCGCAGCTGCTCCAGCAGGGTTTCCACCTCGTGAGTGAAGGTCACGACGGCCTCGCAGCCGAACATGCCAGCGGTGCCCTTGATCGTGTGGGCTGCGCGGAACGCCGCGTTCAGGTTCTCGGCGTCGTCAGGCGCGGTTTCCATGACCAGCAGCGCCTGCTCGAACTGCGCGAGCATGTCGTTGGCTTCGTCCAGAAAGCCGGCGCGTGCAGCGGCCAGGATCTCGGCATCATCGTCCCTGTTCATCCCAGGTCCTTCTTACGGTGCGGTGTTGTCTCAAGCATCGGGGCCGGCTGGTTTCAGCCGGTCACGCCAATGGGGAACTGTTCAGTCAGCCCGAAGGTGGCCAGCGCATCGCGGACGACGGCGCTGGGTCTCATCAGGTATAAGGTTTGTCCTTGCGCCGCCAGCGAGTTGCGCAGAGCCAGCAGTAGCTGGATGCCGCTGCTGTCGAACTCGGTGACGTCAGCCATGTCAAGCCTGGCGTCGCGGACAAGGTCTGGCATTGCCGACAGCAGCTGTGCGCGGCTGTCGGCGGCCTGTGCGATGGTCAGTTCGGGCCCCATGGCCCAGGCGTACGCGGCAGCGGTCGAGGTTTCCATCACACACACAGCTTGTTGGCAGCGTCCACCAGCTGCGAAGGCTGGAACGGCTTGGTGATCCAGGCCTTGGCACCGGCTGCCCGGCCTTCGGCCTTCTTGGCTTCCTGCGACTCGGTGGTCAGCATGATCACCGGCGTGAACTTGTAGGCCGACGTGGTCTTCAAGTGACGCAGGAAGCTCAGGCCGTCCATGTTGGGCATGTTGACGTCGCACACGATCAGGTTGAGCTTCTGCCCGTTCAGCTTGCTGACAGCGTCCTGGCCATCAACGGCCTCGACAACCGAGTAACCCGCCTTTTGCAGCGCCAACTTGACGACAGTGCGGAAACTGCCGGAATCGTCGACGATCATGATGGTCTTGCTCATTTCGCTTTCAGTCCTTCGGTGGGTGAGGGAGGGGGTCAGAAAAACTCGACTTCGCTGCCGCGGTCGACGTGAACGTTGCCGTGGTGTTCGGAACGTTGTTCTTCCATCGTGTAGCTCGCTTCCAGGCGCTTGAGCCACTCGTTGGCATCGTCCACAGTGGCGTTCGGGTGCTTGCCCGTCCACTCGACGAAGTTGTTCATGTCGTTGCTGATGATGGCCAGCATCTGACTGATGCGGTCGCCAAATTGGAAGTGCACAAAGGCTTCATCCAGTTGGCTTTGCAGGGCCAGGCTCGAGTCCCTGACCGAGCCGGAAGTGGACAGCGATGCGCTCACCGCCGCCATCAGCGCCATCAGGGCCTCGCGGGCCCGCAGGTCCAATTCCATCCTCAGCTCGCTTTCGTTGGCCTGGTGGGCCACAGCTGCATTGCGCAACGGGTCGATGCGTTCCTGCAGAGCGCTGACCAGCCGATGGATGGCATTGCCGTTTTCGCTCATGCGGCTGGCCAGCAGCCGCATCTCGTGGGCCACGGCCTCGTTGCCGCCGTCGGTCTGCTGCTGGTTGCGACTGGCTTCGATGGAGGCGTTGAACGCCACCAAGCGCGTGTGCCGCCCGATCTCCGAGGCCTGGCGGGCCAGGTGCGACAATTCCACCAGTGTCTGGCTGCAGTGGTGGAGCTCAGCCAGCGCACGGTCGCGTTCCTCAAAGGCGCGTTGGCTGGGCTTGAGCAGGCACGACAACGGCGCACCGGCCTGGCCGATGGCGGCGTCTACCGCACCGGGCTGGACGCTGGAGGACATGCCGTCCAGGCTGCTGAGCAGCGCGTCCAACGAGCTGTTCATGGCCACAAAGGTATTCAGAACGCTGCCCAGACCCGTGTCGGCGGTGCTGCGTGTGGTTTCAAGCTGCCTCGACCACACCGGGACCACTTGCGACACCATGGGTGAGACGCCGCTGGCGGCCGCGCCCACTGGGCTTCGTGCGAGACCGCTGTCATGGAGGTCAGGGGTGTCGTCTGAAGGGTCGTCCGCTGGCTGGCCGGCGGGCTGTGCGGCTGCGGGCAGACGCTTCCAGGCCAGCGCAGTGCAGGTGGCGGCGGCAGCGGCCACCGCGCTCGACGCCACGCCCACCCATCCTGCCTGTGAGGCGAGCGCTAAGCCGCCCAGGAGCCCCACGGCTCCGCAGCCCATGCCGACCGCACGCCAGCGCCCGGCAGGTGGCGCATCGGCATTGCGGGACGGAAGGCTGCCCTCAGCTGTGCTTGGTTGAGCCATTGTGAAGAAGGTGTGTTCGGTTCTGCTGGCGGTGCTGGTTCCTGGTGGCACTACCTGCCATGGCCACGACTGCACCGAACCCTTGGGTTGTTATCGGCAGCCAGCCTTCGTATCCTGAGCCCAGTGACCCCTGCCCGAAGCGGCGATAAGGCACAGACGGCCCGACCAATTCGCGGTCTCTTTCACACCAGTTCGGCAGGAACATCACGTCCAGCCCGGATTGGCCCTGGGGCGGGTGGCTGAACGCCCTCTTGCCTGATGCCGGCATGAAGGAAAACGCATGAACAAGAGCACAGTCCTGGGCCTGGTGCAAGGCCGCTGGACACCACCCCGATGGTGGGCCAGCACCCGTGAGTTCTTTGCTTACCACGGCGTGTGGGCCGTGGGCGTGCGCCTGCTGCGCAGCCTGAGCATTCGCGGGAAGATCTTCAGTGTGGTGCTGATGGCGGCCTTGCCGTTGGCGCCGATGTCAGGCTACCTGCTCCATGAACAGTCGCAGATCGTCGCCCAGGCCGAGCGGCGGATTGCCGGCGCGAACTTGGCGGCGGCCGTCCAGCAGCTGTCTGTGGTGCTGGAAGAGCAGACGCGACGGCTCGAGCGAGGCGAGGCACTTGACCGGGAACAGTTGGCCAAGTCGGCCTTGATGCTGCGTCAGGCCAGGGGTCCTGCCACCGAGCATGGTCTGGCGCTGACACGCGCCTGGGAGTCGGTGGATCCTGCGCTGGCCCGTCTGGATGTTGGCATCGTGCTGTCGCCGCAGGGTTTGATGGAGGGCGTGTCTTTGGCCCGTGCGACCCTGGCGAGCCTGCGTGAACAGGCCGTGCACGAATCGGGTTTTCTGCTGGTGGCCGAGCCTGACCGCTTTGCCCAGGTGGTGCGCACCTTTGTACAGTTGCCCCGCCTGGGTGATGAACTGTGGGCGCTGCACCGGAGCTTGCAGCAACATGCCGCTGCCGCCGTGCGGGATGGCTCCTCGGAATGGATGGCGCCCAGCCTCGTGGAGGCCTTGGGCCGCATGGAGACCTTCACGGCCTCGGCGCGCCTGGCCACGCCGGCCTTCAGCACCCGCGGGCTGTCGGAAGACGTGGTCGCCAGCGCCGAGGAACTGTTGACGCTCAACCGTGTCAGCTTTCACGCCAAGCAATACCTGCTGAATGACGGCCAGATCACCCCGGCTGAGCTGGACACCCTGCGCAGCGACGCCATGAAGGCGTCCAACGCCATCGTGGCGATGCAGAGCCGCCTTCTGGGCGCGCTCACGCAGGATTACGCCGCTCTGCGCGACCATACCCGCGTGACGCGGGTACTGACGGTGAGCGGCACGGTGCTGAGCCTGTTGATGGCGATGTACTTGTTTTACTCGTTCTATTTGGTGATGCGCGGCGGCCTGGTGACCTTGACCAAACAGGCGCGCCGCATGTCCACCGGTGACCTGACGGTCCGCCGTCGACCGCTTGGCGGCGACGAGGTGGCTGAAACGATGCAGGCCGTTTCCTTGTCGGTCGAGCGACTGGGTGAACTGCTGGCGCAGGTGCGGTATGGGTCCAGCTCGGTGTCGCATGCAGCCCAGCAGATTGCCAATGGCAACGTGGATCTGCGCACCCGCAACCACCGTACCAGCGAAGCGCTGCAGAACGTGGTGGATGGCGTGGCGCGCTACAGCGCGCAGCTGGAGGCCTGCAGCGTCCAGGTGGAGCGTGTGGTCAGCACAGTGCAGGCGCTGCGCCTGCAATCAGCCCGCAGTCGGCGCCAGATGGACATGCTCACCGCCACACTGGCCCAGGTGCGCAGCCACAGCCAGCAGATCACGGAGTCGGTTTCGCTGATCGACAACGTGGCATTCAGGACCAACATCCTGGCATTGAATGCGTCGGTCGAGGCCTCGAAGGCCGGTGAGGCCGGCAAGGGCTTTGCGGTGGTGGCGCAGGAGGTTCGCAGCCTCGCGCAACGCAGCGCCGAAGCCGCTCGCCGCATCGGCAGCATCGTGGCCAGCTCGGGCACCCACGTCGAGCAGAGCGCGCAGCTGGCCGAGGACACGGGCCGGGGCATCGCCGAATCGGATGCGCACATTGACCTGATCCACGGTGCCATGGCCGATGTGTCGTCGCTCACCCGCGACGGTCAGCGGGAGTCGTCGGCCATCCTGGAGCAGGTCCGCTCACTGGGCGAAACCACCGAGAAGAACCTCGGGCTGGTGGAACAGCTGGCCAAAGCGTCGCACTCGTTGCGTTCCCATGGCGAACGTCTGACCCACCGCCTGAGCCACTTCAAGCTGGGTTGAGTGCGGCCCCCGGTGTGCATCCGGGGCCACCGGCTCAGAAGCGGCGTGCGAAGACGACCGCCGCGGCAGAGCCACTGCCTACCACGCGGGCCCAGGCGGCGGCCATCCAGCCGGTCGCTGGCCCCGCGGCCAGCGCTTCGTCGCGGTGCTGCAACTCATCGTCCCGACAGCGTGCCAGCGTTTCTCGCAACGCGCTGAGCTGCTGCCGTTTCAGACCGCCCGCTGCGCCGGCATCGGCACGGCCCAGTTCCTGGTCGATGCGGCTGATCTGCTGGGCGTAATGCCCGTCCACAAAGCGCTCCACCGCCGCGATGGTCGCGTACACCGCGCGCGGGCCGGCCAGCGCGGGCAGAGCGCCTGTCAGCCACCCGGCAGGGCGCCACAGCACCAACAGCCGACTGCGGAGTACCGCGGGCTTGACGGATTCCAGTGTAACGAGATGGCGTTGTTCGGTGGCCAGGTGTTGCTCGGCAAATCGCCGCACATCGGCGTCGCGGCTGACAGCCAGGATCCCACGATAGATCTCGATGGCACCGGTTTCGCCCGCGTGGTCGCTGCGCAGCTCTGCGGCCAGCCAACGTTCGAACGACGTGTCGGGGCGCCATAGCGGCCGCAGCCGCAGGAACATGCGGTAAGCCAGCTCGAGTACCGCATTCAGCGGTCTCCAGCCAGCCAGCTGCCCCCACCGTCGCATGCTGGGCAAGGCTTGCCACAGCGCGGCGAAGGCCTGCGCGCCCGACACCAGCTCGCCGTCAGCCCTTCGCACATGCATTCTGGCCAGCGCCTGTTCGCGGCCAAGGCCTTCGCCCAGCGCAGACGGGGCACATTCCGAGGCGTCAACCCAGTGACAGCTTTCGGCCCCCGCCTGGCGGCGATAGAGCGCGACTTCGCGTGAGCACACCGGGCATTGGCCGTCGAAGTAGACGGTGAGCGAGGCGGTCGTCGCCTCGGCCGACGGAGTGGTGGCGTGCCCTGCGGGCTGAAAACAACTCATGCTCACAGTGTGCCTGTCAGCGCTACGGTGTGTGGCAGGTGCTGGCGTTTTCCATGCGCGTTTGGGCGACAAACGGCGACAAAGGCGGGTCAGCCAGTGGCGGCACGGCCTTGGGCTCTGCATCCCGTTACGGATGCGCTGACTCCGGGCCATTGAGACGCCGGTGTGCATCCAGTACATTGGTCAACGTGGCGCAACACCGGCATATGCCCGGAGCGGCCGCGGTGGAGGCATCATGGCCATTCGAATCATGCTGATCGACGACAGCGAGGCCGACCGGCTCTACACGGGCATCGTGCTTGAGCGTTCTGGGGCCGCCAGCGAGGTCGTGGCGCTTGAATCGGCCAAGGAGGCCCTGGTTGAACTGGCCGGCAGTGGCGATGTGTTCGACCTGATCCTCCTGGACATCAACATGCCGGGCATGAACGGCTTCGAGTTTCTGGACGCCTATGCGCTGCAGTCGGGCGCGGGGTGTCCAGCAGGTCCGGACGATGCGGTGCATCGGCAACATGCGGCACCTGCCGTCGTGATGCTCAGCTCGTCACCAGACCCAGCTGACCGCCAGCGGGCGCTTCAGCATGCTTGCGTCAAGGGTTATGTCACCAAGCCCATTGACCGCGATGCTGCGCTCGGGCTGTTGCGATTTCTCGGCCCGTCCGCGCCTTGAGGGGACGGCGGTGCGGCACCCGCTCCGGCTCTTGCTGCTGATGTTGTTGCCCTGCAGCCTGCTGGGTGCCCAGGCGTTGCCGCCTTCGATGCCGACCATGGCTGTCAAGGTGGGGGTAGAGTCGGACTACGGTCCCTTTGTCTATACCGGACGTGAAGGGGCACCCGCTGGTCTGTCCATCGAACTCCTTCAGGCCTTGGCCAGCGATGCGGGTCTACAGCTCCAGTGGATGCCCGCGCGGCCCTTGAATGAGCTGCTGACGGAGCTTCAGGCTGGCCGGCTTGAT
Organism: Rubrivivax sp.; assembly: GCA_021298085.1. Classification (GTDB taxonomy): domain Bacteria; phylum Pseudomonadota; class Gammaproteobacteria; order Burkholderiales; family Burkholderiaceae_C; genus Rubrivivax. The sequence goes on along the minus strand of JAJTDE010000018.1, from coordinate 5,462 downwards.
GTCATCACGTCGTTACGCCCGACACCCGAGCGCGCGGCCTACCTGCTGTTCAGCCGGCCCTACGTATCGGTTCCCGCGGTGCTGGTGCTGCGCACCGATGACCCGCTGCACCAGCGGACTGACCGCGAAGTGTGGCGTGGGCTGGCCGGTCAGGCCGTGGCCGTCGGTGCAGGGTATGCGGTGCAGTCCCATGTCCAGACGGCCTGGCCGCAGCTGCACTGGCAAGCCGTTCCCGACGACCTGCAGGCGCTGCGAGGACTTGCCGAACGGCGTTTTGCCGCAGCCGTGGTGGATGCGGCGAGCCTGTCCTTCATCGTCCGCGAAAACGGCGTATCGGGCGTCAGAGCCGGGCCAGCCGTGGGTTTTGAGTACCTGCTGAGTTTCGGTGTCAGGCGTGACAGGTCAGATATCCTGGCGCGCATTGACAAGAGCTTGCAGACTCTGCCGGATGCCACCCGCATGGCGGTGGTGAAGCGTTGGATGACCCCGCTTGACCTGGATCCGCCACCCCGGTGGCAGGGCCTGCTGGAGGAAGCGGTGCTGGGTCTGCTGGCGCTGGGGCTGCTGATCGGTGTCTGGGGTTGGCGGCGGCAGCGGCGGGCTTCCCCGAAGGTGGTCCCATGACCCCGGATCGTCTGGTCTCGGGCCTGGACGATGTGTTGGAGCCTCCCGCACGCTGCCGGTCTGCGCTGGCTGACGGCTGGCGTCAGGCCTGGCCACTGATGGCCGGTTATCTGCTACTGGCTGCGGTGTCGCTGTACCTTTCCCGGCAGCCCGGGAGCATTGCCACCATCTGGTATGCCAACGCGCTGGCGATCGGTGTGCTGATGCGCATTCCCGTGGATCGCTGCGCGTGGCTGCCATGGGTGGCGGTGGCGCTGGCCTGTCTGATCGTCAACCTGCTGTGGGAGCCCAAGGTGCTGCTGGCGCTCTCGTTTGTGGCCCCCAACCTGCTGGAGATCGGTCTGGCCGTGACCTTGCTGCGGCGGGCTGGCCTGCACCGGGTGAGCTTGCAGTCGCCTTGGGCGCTGTTGCGGCTGCTGGGGCTGGGCGGCGTGCTGCCGCAGATGGCCGGTGCAAGCCTGGGAGCACTGCTGCTATGGGGGCAGCTTGGAATGGACCCGGAGACCGCGTGGCTGCGCTGGTTCCAGGGTTCGGTGATCGGTGCGCTGTCGGTGCTGGCCTTGATCAGCATCGCGCTGCGCCAACCCCAGGCCTCGCTGAAGGCAGCCCTGGAAGACTGGCGGTTCCTGGCGGCCCTGCCCATCACGGTGGCGATCACGCTGGCGGCGATGGCCTTTACGCCATTTGCGTTCATCCTGACCGCATTGCCGCTGCTGCTGTCGGCGATGGTGCTCGGGCTGCTGGCCGTCTGCGTGTTGACCTTGGGTGTGTCACTGACAGTGGCAGTGGCCCTGGCCTCGGGGCTGTTTGTGCCGCCACCTGCGCAGTCGGTCTGGGCGCAGGGCTACGTCTATCTCGCTTTTGCGGCGGCGCTGCTGCCCGCGCAAATGCTGGCCGCGACGGTGGCGGCCGTTCGCCTGGGCTGGGAGCGCCTGGAACAGCGCACCCGGGAGCTGGAAGCCGCCAACGAGCGGCTTGAACAGTTTGTGCGCATGGCGTCGCATGACCTGCGCGAGCCCCTGAACACCGTGACGCAGTTCAGCGGGCTGTTGCGCGCTGACCTTGGCGACCGCCTGGATGCTCGCAGCGCCGAATACCTGAGGCTGATGGACAAGGCTGCGCGCCGCATGCGCCAGTTGCTGGACGACGTCCTGCAGTACGCGCGCCTGCGGCGAGGCCAGGAGGAGCCGGTGCAGGCGGTTGACCTCGCGGTGCTCGTGGCGGACGTGCAGGAGGCGCTGGCCGCATCGCTGGGCAGGCGCGACGCGCTGCTGGAAGTCGAACCACTCCCCGTGGTGCAGGGGCATCCGGCCCTGTTGTCGCTGCTGTTTCAGAACCTCCTGAGCAATTCGCTGAAGTTTGTGCCAGCGGACCGACGACCTCGGGTGAGGGTGTCGGCGCGGGTCGTCAACACCGCCTGGGTGATCGGCATCCAGGACAACGGGGTCGGGATCGCCGCAGAGGACATCCCACGATTGTTCAAGCCGTTTGCGCGCCTGCACCCGCAGCGCAAATTCGAGGGCACGGGTCTGGGCCTGAGCTTGTCGCTGCAGGCCGCACAGGCCCATGGCGGGCGCATCGAAATCGAGTCCGTGCTTGGCCAGGGCAGCTGCTTTCGCGTGTGGCTGCCTGCCATGGGCGGCGACGCGATGACTGTGGGTGTCGCCGTTTCGATTCCCACAGCGCTGAGCTGACCAACCTCGCCATGCAGCGCCACAATGGGGAATACGTGCCACCCAGGAGAACCGCATGAGCCCCGACAACCTGCCGGACCCAGAACACGGCCGGCCCCTGCGCCTGCGCTGCCTGTGCCTGGTGATCCATGCGCCCGACGACCTGCGTGTGCTGGAACAGGATGCTGGTGATTTGGCGCCGGGGCAGGTGCTGGTGCGCGTCGGGTTTGGCGGCATCTGCGGTTCAGACCTCCACTACTTTCACGCGGGCGGCTTTGGCACGGTGCGCATCAAGCGGCCGATGATCCTGGGCCATGAGGTGGCCGGTACCATCAGCGCCGTGGCACCGGGTGTCACCCGCGTGAAGCCGGGCGACCGCGTGGCCGTCAACCCCAGCCGCCCCTGCGGCGCGTGCCGGTATTGCCTGGAGGGTCTGCCCAATCACTGTCTGGACATGCGTTTCTACGGCAGCGCCATGCGGGACCCGCACGTCGAAGGCGCGTTCCGCAACCTGCTGGTCTGTGATGCCGTCCAGTGTGAACCCTTGGCTGATCAGGTGCCGCTGCAGCACGCCGCACTGGCCGAGCCCTTCTCGGTGGCGCTGCACGGTGTGCAGCGTGCAGGTGCCTTGCTGGGCAAGCGCGTGCTGGTCTCCGGCTGCGGGCCCATTGGCTGCCTGGTGGCGGCGGCGGCACGTATCCACGGCGCTGCCGAGGTGACCGCTGTGGACCTGACCGACGAGACCCTGTCCATCGCCCGGGCCATGGGCGCGCACAGCACCATCAACGTCACTCAGGACACGAGCTGGGTTCAGCGCTTTTCCGCCGACAAGGGCAGCTTCGATGTCATGTTCGAGTGCAGCGGCAACGAGCGTGCCCTGCGGGCGGGCCTGGAGACCATGCGGCCGCGGGGCGTGGTGGTGCAGCTGGGCCTGGGCGGTGACGTCAGCCTTCCCCAGAATCTCGTGGTTGGCAAGGAACTGAGCATTTGTGGATCCTTCCGCTTCCACGCCGAGTTTGCACTGGCCGTACGCCTGATCAACGAGGGCCGTATCAACCTGCAGCCGATGATCACTGGTGCCTACCCCTTGGTCCAGGCGCGCGAGGCCTTTGAGCTGGCCAGCGACCGCAGTCGCGCGATGAAGGTGCTGCTGGATTTCGAGGCGGCCTGAGCGCCATGCGGTGATGGCTTGAGTTCGGCGGGCGACTTGCCGATACCGCCAAGATGGCGCGGAGTCAGGACCTTACTCTTCAACCCATGACACCGGACATGATGAGAATAGCCTTGGCTGGCTGGGCGCGGGCCGCCCGGCTGGCGGGCATGGCCTGCTGCTGGTGGGTGTGCTGCTGGATGTCACTGGCGGTGGCGGTACCCGCCTGGGCGTCGGATGCGCGGGGCGCGGTGCTGACCCTGCGCGACGACGCATCCACCGTGTCGGTATGGCCTTATGTCACGGTGGCCCTGTCTGCCGAGGCCCCTGCCGAGTGGGCGACGCTCAGCGCGCGCCCGGGAGCCTTTGAACACCCACCCGACCCGGCCGGCAACTTCGGCGCCCGCCCAGGCCCGGTGTGGCTGAAGTGGACGGTCCAGAACCTGTCGACGGCCCCGCGCTGGGCGGTTCAGGTGGACTATCCGATGCTGCGCCGCATCGACATCCATGTCGTTCGCGATGGCGTGGAGGTGGCCAGACACACCTTGGGCAGTGCCGTGCCGTTTGACGATCGGCCGCTGCCCACGCGGGCTCACACGGCCATGCTCGATCTCCCGGCGGGCGTGACCAGCGAGGTCTACCTGCGTGTGGAGAGCAACACCGCGGTCGTCGTTCCCTTGACGCTGGTTCGCGAGCCCGCCTTGCTGCGCGCTGCAGGCAGCGACCACCTGCTGCAGGGGCTGCTGATCGGCGTGGCGCTGGCCTTGCTCGTCTACAGCCTGTTCAACGCCATGGCACTGCGGGACCCGCTGTTCCTGCAGTACGCCGCGATGGTCGCCAGCATGACGGTGTTCTTCTGCACCTTCAACGGCATCGGGCAGGCCTACCTGTGGACGGTGCCGGGCCCGCTGGTGGACAAGATCGGGCCGCTGGCCATGCTGATGATGCAGGTGGCTGCAGCACCCTTTGTCAGCGCAGCGCTTCAGCTGCGCCAGTCCCACCCCCTGACGCACCGGGCCTTGCTCGGCCTGTCGGCCGTGGCCGGGGTGTGTCTTGTGCTGTCGCTCAGCGGGGTGCTCGACGACCGGGCCACACAGGTGCTGGCCAGCAGCATGGGGCCGTTGCCCTTGCTGCTGGCGCTGCCGGTGGCGGTGGCCAGGGCTCGTGCGGGCGACGTATCGGCCCGCTGGCTGGTGCTGGGCGGGGTCGCTCACCTGGCCGGCGCGCTGTACTTGCTGGGCCTGTTGCGCGGGCTGGTCCCGGCGGGCTTCTGGAGCCAGTACGGGTTCCAGCTGGCCACCACCCTGCAGATGATCATCTGGGTGCGGGTGCTGGGCTTGCGTCTGCTGGCTGTCAGGCGCTCGGCCGAGCGGGCCGAACTGGAGCGCAGCACCTTGCTGTCGATGGCAGAGACCGATGCCCTGACGGGCTTGCCCAACCGCCGAGGACTGGAGCGCAGCCTCCGCGAGGCCCTCGAGAGCTGCAGCAACGGCAAGGTCGTGGCGCTTTACCTGCTGGACCTGGACGACTTCAAGCTTGTCAATGACCGCTGGGGGCACGATGCCGGAGACGACCTGCTGGTGCAGGCAGCGCGCCGCCTGCGCACCCTTGTGCGTGCCAGTGACGTGGTGGCGCGCCTGGGCGGTGACGAGTTCGTGGTGGTGTCACCTGGCATGGGCGGTGAGTCCGCGGCCAAGGCGCTGGGGTTGAAGCTGCTGGAAGCCTTTGACGAGCCGTTTGTCGTGCGGCAGCAGCAGTGCTTGGTGGGTGCCACCATTGGCCTGGCGCTGGCACCGCTGGATGGCCTCCAGGCGGCCGAGCTGCTCAAGCGTGCCGACGTGTCCATGCATGCCGGCAAACAATCCGGCGGCCGCAGATTGCGCCGCGATTTTGTGGCCCCTTCGGCTGACGTATCGACAGCCGCACAAAACTGACACACGGTCGTGAATATCGGTTACTATCGCTTTGCAGATTTACGCAAGACCGTCCATTCACTAGTTCTTCTTCCCTGATCC
>JAJTDE010000105.1 GCA_021298085.1 Rubrivivax sp. | reverse complement strand
CAGCCATGACAAACGTGACACTGTCACCCAGCCATCTCCGGCACAGCGCTCGCGCAGGGAGACCACCGGCCCGGACAAGCCCGCATGCGGCGCGAGTATGTCAGGGCACTCGGGTCGGGACGACGGTGGTCATGCCAAGCGAAAGCCACGAATGCAAACCTCCTCGGTAGTACCTGAGCTTGCCAGGCGGGTAACCCAGGGCCACCAGCGCCTTGACAGCACGGCCTGAATCATCGCTCCATGCACCGTTGCAGAAAAGCAAGAGTTCTGCGGCACCCGCAAAATCCCATCGTCCCTGATGCAGGCGCCCGCCCAGCGCCTGCAGCACCGCATCCTTGCGTGGCTGCTCGGCCCGCAGCACGGAGGCGGGCACGTTGAGCGCCGCCGGTATGGTCTCCAGTCGATAGAGTTCCGGCGGCCGGGCGTCGATGAGCATGCCGGTACCCGCGTTGACGTGCTGCTGCAGGAAGTCCAGGGTTTCCAGTTCGGCCACCGGCTGAACCCCTGACGCCGGCACCAAGGGCTGCAGGCAAGCCGGCGGACAGGGGCGAGAGGTTCTGGCCCAGTTGTCAACCAGCCGGTGCTGCACGTCCTGGATGCGCTGAATGCGCACCTTGCGGCCCTCGTGCAGTACATCAACAAAAGCCAGGTCTTCGCGGATGCCGACTCTCAGCTCTTGTGAAAACACGTGCAACGGCGGCAACAAAGCCACCGCCACGCATGCCGCCCTGGCCCACCAACGGATCATGTCGGTTTCCTCGCCCGTGTTTGCTGGCCGTGCCGTCGCCACCCCTGCCAGCCAGTGGCAGCGATTGTTCAAGCCCACGCTGCTGCCACATCCCCCCCTTTAGTGTGTATTGGAGTCCGGCACAGCCGGTTACCGACCCACCGAACACCCCTCCCAGAATGGTGGTGTGACTTCGTGGACTTCGCATCAACCGACCGCCCGTGCGCGCCAGGCCGTGCTGGCGGCCCTTGCCGGGCTGGTGGGCTGTGGCGCCGACGCACCGCCGACACCCACGCGCCCCTCGGATGCCGGCCCCGCTGCAACGGCCACGGCGGCCGCACCTGCGCCGGCGTTGGCCAGCGGCGCGATGGACAGCGAACTGGCCCGCGCCGCCGAGCGCGGCAACATGTGCAGTGGCCGTGAGGCCAAGGCCGCCGGCTTGATGGCCGAGTACTTCGCCGAGCCGGCCTTTGGTGGACGTCCCGTGGTGGCGAGGCTGGAAGGCCCTGTCGAAGAAGCCCGGCCAGCCGACATGGGCACGCCAGGCGTGGCCAACATCCGTTCGGTCCGCTGGAGGGGGTGGATACGTCCACCGCTGAGCGGCGCGTACAGCTTCCATGCCAACCAGTCGGGGGTCACCATCACCGTGGCTGGGCAGCGGTTGGGCGAATCTGCCGACGGTGCCACAGGCCCGCACGAGACGGTTTTGCTGGCTGCAGGCCGCTACCACCCGATCACGGTTGAATGGGCGGCCATCTCGGCGCCGCGTGGGGACGGCAAACCCGCAACGCTGAGCCTGAGTTGGACGGCGCCCCACGGCGCGCGTTACGTGGTGCCGAAGACAGCCCTCTACCCGCCCTCAGACACTGTGACCGACGCCGTGCGTCCGGCCGCGACGCTCACGCTGCCCGCGCCTCGCTGACCGATGCAGGATAGGCAGCAGAGGCACCCGCGCCCAGCACCGAGCGCACCGAACGCACCTGCGAGCCAGTGCCCTGGACCACGTTGAGTGCGTGGGCCAGCAGCTGGGGTGAACAGTCGTAGGCGCCAGGGCGGTCGAGCACGCCGTGGGTGAAGAAGACCAGCCAGCCACCTTCACGGGCGTTGTGCTCGATCAGTGCCGACACACGTTCTGGGGTGATCGTGGCGTCGTAGAGCGGCACGGCCCCCAACAGGTTCAAGTCCGCCGAACCCAGGTGCTGGCCGCCAACCACGCCGCGAGCGCTGAGGTAACGCCCTTGCACCACCCGCTTGATGCCAGCGCTGACGCAGCCAAATGGGTAGGCAAAGTTGAGTTCGCCACCCTGGGCGGCACCCAGCTCCTGCAGGAAACGGCGGTTGCGGTCCATGTCTTGTGACGCACGCTGGGGCCCCTGGGCCTGGTGGTCCAGGTGGCCATAACCATGGCAGGCGATTTCGTGGCCCGAGTCCATCAGGCTGTGGAGATCGGCCAGGGTGTGCATGGGCTGCTCACGCACCGTGCCGGTGTAGCCGCCGCAGACGTAGTAGGTGCCATGGGCGTCAAAACGTTCCAGCAGGCGCCGGCCCATCAGGCAGGCTGACTGGGGCACGTCATCGAAGGAAAACGTCACCACCGGCGCAGACAGCCGCAGTGCCTTGGGGCGCTTGACCACATGGCGGGCCAAACGGCGCTGGAGCTTCGCCAAGACACTGGAACTGAACATGGTTGGCTACCGCCGCGCCTCAGTACATCGCGTAGATGAAGGTGGAGACGTCGCCGGATTGCTCCTGGCCTTGCCGAAGGTCCACGGCCAGGCGGGCCACGCTGTCGGCCAGCGGCGCCAAGGGGTGGCCGGCCGTGGCGCTCCAGACCTTGCGGATGTCCTGCGCGGCAGATTCGGGCGAGGTCAGGCCACCCTGATCAAAATCGGCCGGGGTCATGCGGCGTTGCTGGCGCGGGATGAAGTAGCTGGCCGCGCTCGGCTCGGGGCCGGCATCCAGCAGGGGCAGGCCCTGGGCCTTGAGCTGGGCGGCCAAGGGCAGCAGCTGCTCGTCGAAGAAGCGCTTGATCTCGCGCTGGCGCTTGTCCTCAGTCATTGCCGTATTCCTTTTTCCAATCGCCGCTGTCGGCAAACGCCGGCTGTTGTTCCTTGCGCAGCACAAACTCTTCCAGCACCAGGACGTCCATCTCGGTGCGCATGAAGCAGGTGTAGGCGTCCTTCGGTGAACAGACGATCGGTTCACCCCGGACGTTAAACGAAGTATTGACGAGCACACCCACCCCTGTGAGCGATTTGAAGGCCGTCAACAGGCGGTGGAACTCGGGTTGGTCCCGGGCATCGACTGTCTGGATGCGGGCGCTGTAGTCCACGTGGGTGATGGCCGGCAAGTCAGAGCGCGGCTGGTTGACCACCCGCAGCAGGTCGTCGTCGGTCTCGCTTTCGAACAGCCCGGGCATGATGGGCAGGCGCTTGTCCTCGCGAACCGGCGCCACCAGCAGCATGTAGGGGCTCTCGCCTTTCAGCTCAAAGTGAATCCGGGCATCTTCCGCCAGCACCGCTGGGGCAAACGGGCGGAAGGATTCGCGGTACTTGATCTGCAGGTTCAGCTTGCTCTGGGTCTCGCGACCGCGTGCGTCACCCAGGATGGAGCGCGCGCCCAGCGAACGCGGGCCAAACTCCATGCGGCCGGAGAAGAAGCCCACCACCTTGCCCTCGGCCAGGGCCTGCGCCACCACCTGGGCGCGCTGCTCCTTGTCCTTGATGCGCTCGGCGGGGTAGTCGTGCCGGTTCAGGAAGGCCTGGATCTCGCCGGCGCTGTAGGCCGGGCCCAGGTAGCTGCCGTGCTGGCTGTCGCGGCCATCGGCCGGCATCTGGCGGGGTTGGCCGAAATACACGTGGTGCGTCAGCAGCGCGGCGCCCAGTGCCCCGCCGGCATCACCCGCGGCGGGCTGGATCCAGATGTCGTCGAAGATGCCTGAACGCAGCAGCTCGCCGTTGGCCACACAGTTCAGCGCCACACCGCCGGCCAGCACCGCATGGCGGGCGCCGGTGGTCTGCCGCGCACGGCGCGCCAGGCCCAGCACGGCCTCGGTGGTGACGGCCTGGATCGACGCAGCCAGGTCCATGTCGCGGCGGCGGATGCGCGATTCCGGTTCACGCGCCGGGCCACCGAACAGCTCGTCGAAGCGGTCGTTGGTCATGCGGTCGCCGTCGATGTAGCCGAAATAGTCGAGGTTCAGTCGGTACGAACCATCCGGCTTGATGTCGATGAGGTGGTCCTTGATCTTCTGGGCGTAAATCGGGCGGCCGTAAGGCGCCAGGCCCATCAGCTTGTACTCACCCGAGTTCACCTTGAAGCCGCAGTAGTAGGTGATGGCGCTGTAGAGCAGTCCCAGGGAGTGCGGGTAGTCGATCTCCTCGACCAACTCCACCGAGGCGTCCTGGCCGAAGCCCAGCGAGGTGGTGGACCACTCACCCACGCCGTCCAGCGTGAGGATGGCGGCTTCCTTGAAGGGCGAGGGGTAGAAGGCCGACGCGGCGTGCGCCATGTGGTGCTCGGTGAACAACACCCGGCCCAGCTTGCCGACGCTGCCGATGGCATGCTGCACGTGGTCGTGCACCCAGGCCTTGACACCCAGCACCGACGGCGCCGCCTTGGCAAAGGTCTCGGCCGAGGCCGGGCCCGAGTGCATGCAGTTGCGCACGATGCGGTCCCAGGTGTCGAGCGCCTTGTCGTAGAAGACCACGGCGTCGAGGTCTTCGGCCTCGATGCCGGCTTCTTCCAGGCAGTAGTTGATGGCCTTGGCCGGGAAGCGAGGGTCATGCCGCTTGCGGGTGAAGCGTTCTTCCTGCGCGGCGGCGACGATGCGCCCGTCCTGGACCAGGGCGGCGGCGGAGTCGTGGTAGAAGGCACTGATGCCGAGGATGGTCTTGCTCATGGGGCCAGAGGGACTGAAAGAACGTTGGAGAGGTGGGGGGCCATGGCACGCGCCAGGGCGTCGTGCCCGGCTTTGGTGAGGTGGCCATCCACGGGAAAGAACAGGCGCCGCTGCTCTTCAGGGCTGCGGTTGCGCAGTTCGTCGAGCGGCTCGAAGAAGCTGCCACCCCCCGCCGCGGTGGCCGCGCTCAGCCGCGCCTGGTAGTACCGCGGGCTGGACACACCGTACACAAAGTGGTGCAGGGGAATGGGCATCAGCATGACCGGCTTGTGGTGCTCGCGTATCCAGCGCTGGATCAACGCGTCCATCACCTGCCAAGCAGGGTTCTGCGGGTCTTCGTATTCCTTGATGGGCTGGTAGCCACCCCAGCGCATCAGCCGTTCCTTCAGTCCGCTCTGTACAAAGGCACGGTCGAACCAGGGCTTGTTCTTCAGGGTGTTGAACTGCTGCTTCAGGCGCGGGAAGCGCTCTGTCACGAAGATGTGAGAGCGCTCGTCCTCGCCCAACGTGGACTCGTCCAGCGGCAGCTTGGGCGGCGGAACACAGTTCAGCGTGAGTGAACCGTTGTCCAGCGTGTAGTAGGGCTTGGCGTACAGCACCTTCTCGCCGGCCTCGTTGTGGAAATGGCGGAAGCGTGAGCCCACCCGGCGCACGTTTTCCACGAAGACGGCAATGATGAGCAGGTCGTGTTCGATGCCCTGCGCAAACTCGCGGTAGATCAGGTAGTGCTGGTCCAGGCCGGTGGCGGGCAGACCAAAGTTGTAGAACTCGCAGCCGGGCAGCAGCTTTTCCAGCACGTCGCTGTAGCGCTGCCCGTTGGAGACACCCTCACCGGCCGTGAACGAATCGCCAAACACCAGCACCCGCTTGCGCTGGCCGTGGCGTTCGGTGTCAAAAGGCTTGTCGTAGCGAAACCCACTGTCGTTGGTTCTCACCAGATAGCCGCCACCCTCGTGCGGCATGCGCACCTTCGTCTCCGGGATGAATCGGAAACCGACCACGGGGTGGTATTCGTAGATCTGACGCATGCTGCAAACGCGCTCGACACGCTGTGCCGGGGTGGAGAAACGAGCCAGAAAGTGTAGGGGCCGCCTCGTGAGCGTCCGCGCTACAACTAGGGGTACGGCACCCGTCGTTGCGGGGGCCGTGAAGGGCGCTGGCGGCCCGTGCACGACACCCCCGATAACAAACCGTTACGCAGGCCATCTGATGCTGCGACAGCATGTTGGGCATGCCTGCTGCCCTTCGGAGCGTCACCCGCATGAAGCATCCTCTGCACCGCATCACCCTGAGCGCACTGTGTCTGGCCACGGCTGGCTCGGCGTCGGGTCAGGAGGCGCTTCAGTTGCGGCGTGCCGACCACCATCGCTTCCAGGCGGCGGCCCATGCGCCTGCCGCAATGCCCTGCCGCGGGATCGCCATCATCTCTCCTGGGGCCGGCGGCAGCGAGAAGGGCTATGGGTACCTCGGCGAGGCGCTGTCCTCGCTGGGGTACCTGGCCGTGGTGGTGGGCCACCCAGAAAGCGGGCGGCGCGCCTTGCGGGAGCAGGTGCGCGGCCAAGGGCTGCGTGAAGGACTGGCCGACCTGATCACGGACCCCCAGGCCTACCACGGCCGTTTCCTGGACATCGCCGCATCGGTGCGCTGGGCCGAATCCCGGTGCGCATCCACTGAGAAGCTGCTGATCGGTCACTCGATGGGCGCGGCCACCGCCATGCTGGAAGCGGGCGCGGCCAACCTGCTGGGCGTGAAGGGGTCTGATGCCTTCAAGGCCTACATCACCTTGTCACCCCAGGGCGTCGGGGCGATCTTTCCCGAGAACGCATGGGCGGGCATTCGCAAGCCGGTGTTGATGCTGACCGGCACACGGGACACAGAGCTGGGAGGCGCCTCCTGGGAGACACGCACCACGGCGTTTTCGTCGATGCCGCCCGGGTGCAAGTGGCTGGGCGTGATCGACGGCGCCAGCCACATGAACTTCGCGGGTAACGGGGCTTCACGCCGGACAGAGGCGCTCACGGCGCGGACCATCAGCGCGTTCGTGGACGCGCTGGGGCGTGGCGACTGCCTGGTCGGCCCCCCGCAGGAAGGGATTCGGTTGACGACGAAGTAGATGGGGGCCGAATTTGTCGGCACCTGGTACCTGGCGGGGCAGAAGCGATTGATTCGCTCACTCGCGCAGTCTTCAGGCCCCCAATTCTTGGTGGAGAACGGGGTTCGAACCCCCAACGGATTGCTGCTGCACTTGCTTCGCGCGGCTCTGCGCGCTACGCGCTACCGTCATCAAGATGATTCGACGCTCCCGGCGCCACGGCGTCGAGCGCTTTTTCAAGTCCTGCTCGCGTGCCGCGATCCCAGCCGCTCATGCCCCGCGCCTGGCTCGGCAACTGTCTGCGTTGGACGCGGCCACACGGCCCGAAGACATGAACCGCCCTGGGTGGGAATGGCATCCCCTCAAGGGTGGCCTCTACGGCCACTGGTCAGTCAGCGTGAATGGCAACTGGCGTCTGACCCTTGCTCCTGAACACGGCGATACCATCCGGGTGGTCTATCATGATTACCTCTGAGGTGTTGATGAGTTCGATGTGTAACCTACCGCACCCTGGCCTCACTGTGAGGGACAACATCCTGCCTGCCTTGGATCTGCAGGTGGGCGAAGCAGCTGCCCAGTTGGGCGTCGACCGGACGACTTCATCCGAGGTAGTCAATGGGCGGGCTGCGATCAGCTCTTCAATGGCACTGCGCACCGAGCATTGGCTGGGGCGCGATCATGGCGGGGCGGCCGAGGTGTGGCTGGCTGAGCAGGCTGCATGCGGTCTCTGGCAAGCACGGGTCGCAGCGAAGGCCAGCAAGACCCTTTCGGGCATCAAGGCACTGAGGCGTCAAACAGCATGACCGGGGAGCAGGATTCGGCGGATGCAGCCGCCACCCGGGCGCTTCGCCTGTGGTCGCGCCTTGTTCAAGGCGCAGCGGCTGTCGTCATCGTCCTGAGTTTGACATTGCTGTTGTCGCCACACCTCGGGGAAGCAATCTTCAATCTGGTTTACTTCCACCAGGTTTCCATGCCCGTTGAAGTGCCGAGCCTGGCGCAAGGTTACATTTGGTTTGCCAACGGCATCATCGGCGCCGTGATGGCTGGCTGGATGATCTGCATCATCCTGTTGGCCAGGGGCCCGTTCCTCGAAGGCCGGCTGCACGCCTGGAACACCATTGCGATTCCACTGGCCAGTTGGTTTCTTATCGACACGGCGTTTTCAATCGCCCATGGCGTCTGGGGCAATGTGCTGCTCAATACGGCAACTGGGCTGATGTTCGGTATCCCCTTGCTGCTTTCGCGCCGGCACTTCATCGCCAAACGCTGATTTCGTGGTCGGGCCCCCGGGACCTAAAGCCTGCAGTCAGTCAACAGCATCACCACAACCAGCGTTCAATTGATACGGCTTAGCAATCGACTTCGAACTCGCTCAGTCATTTGGCTCTGTGCAGAACAGCATTTCAATCGCGCTGAAGCCCCGGTGTGACGGGACTGTCTTCAAGGTCTGGTCAGGAGCTGACCGCGAAAAGTCAATCAGATCAACAGCATGTCGGTTGCGGTTGAAAGACCGAAGATTTGAAGAAACTTATCCTGGCGGGGCGGGAGTCTGTCAAGACCCGCGTATTCATTGGGTTTGCGGGCAGTTGCTCCGCCTCTCCGCCACGCTGTCCGCCAGCGGGTCACGCATAGACGCCGGCCGTAGTCTGACCTTTGCCCCCTGCCCTTCAGGGACTGGTTCAGTTCAAACAGCACTCCACGTCGCCGACAAGGTCTCGGCCTGCCTCAGGACGGTCTCGGTGGCCTCATCTTGCCGGTCGGGCGGGTACTTGTAGCGCTTGAGCAGCGTCTTCACCATCACGCGCAAACGTGCCCGCACAGTCTCCCGCACTGACCAATCCACGGTCACCGAGGCCCGCAGCTTCTGGGTCAACTCGACGGCGATGGTCTTCAAGGTGTCGTCGCCCAATTCGCGGACGGCCGCCTCATTGGTGGCCAGCGCGTCGTAGAACGCCATTTCGTCGCCGTTGAGGCCCAGCTGTTCCCCGCGCTGTGCGGCGGCATAGAACTTCTTGGCCATCTCGATCAGCTCTTCGATGACCTGGGCCGTCTCGATGGCTCGGTTGCGGTAGCGCTGCAGACTCTGCTGCAGCAGCTCGGAGAACTTGGCTTGCTGCACCACGTTGGTCTTGAAGCGCGAGCGAATGTCGTCCTTCAGCAGCCGCTCCAGCAATTCGACCGCCAGGTTGCGCTCCTTCATGTGGCGCACATCCTCCAGGAACTCTTCGGACAAGATGCCGATATCGGGACGGTTCAGGCCGGCGGCCTTGAAGATGTCGACGACCTCGGCGCTGACCACTGCCTTGCTGATGATCTGCCGAAGGGCATGTTCTTTCTGCTCGTCGCTGAGCTTCTTCCCGGAAGTGCCGAACTTGGTCAAGGCGGCCTTGACGGCCTGGAGGAAGGCGAGCTCGTCCCGGTGTGCCAGGGCCTCGTCCAGCGTGCAGCACAGCGCAAAGGCCTTGCTGGCGGCCAGCACGGTATCGGCAAAGCGCTTCTTCCCGTCCTCCAGGCCCAGCACGTGGTTGGCCACGCCGGGCAGTAGCTGCCAGGCTTTCGTGCGGAACTCGCTGTGGTCGAAGCCGTGCAGCATGTCGTGCAGCACGGACATCTTTTCCAGCAGCACGGCCAGCGCGTCTTCGGCTGCGATGGTCGGCTGGCCCTTGCCTTTGGCCTGTGTGTAGTCTTTGAGCGCGGCCTTCAGCTCGTTGGCGATGCCGATGTAGTCAACCACCAGACCGCCAGGCTTGTCCTTGAACACGCGGTTCACGCGGGCAATGGCCTGCATCAGGTTGTGGCCCTTCATGGGCTTGTCGACATACATCGTGTGCATGCATGGTGCATCGAAGCCGGTGAGCCACATGTCACGCACGATCACCAGCCTGAATGGATCGGACGGGTCCTTGTAGCGGCGCTCCAGGCGCTTCTTGACGTCTTTGCTGTTGATGTGCGGCTTGAGGAGCGCTTTGTCTGCGGCCGAGCCGGTCATGATGACCTTGATGGCGCCTTTCTCGGGATCTGGGTGGTGCCAACTCGGGCGCAGGGCGACGATGGCGTCGTACAGGTGCACGCAGATCTCGCGGCTCATGGCCACCACCATGGCCTTTCCATCAAGGCTGGCCAGGCGGTTCTCGAAGTGCTCCACCAGGTCTGCTGCCACCTTCTGAATGCGTGGTGGCGCACCGACCAGTTGTTCAAGCGCTGCCCAGCGCCGCAACTGTGCCGCCTTGGCAACGTCGTCCTCTTCGTCCTCGGTCAGTTCCTCGATCTCATCGTCGAGCAACGGCGCATCGGATTCCTGCAGCTCCAGGCGGGCCAGCCGGCTCTCGTAGTAGATGGGCACCGTGGCGCCATCCTTGACCGCTTGCTCCACGTCATAGATGTGCACGTAGTCGCCGAACACGGCGCGGGTGTCCCGGTCTTCCAGAGACACCGGCGTGCCCGTGAACGCCACGAAGGTGGCATTGGGCAGTCCATCGCGCAGGTGCTGGGCGTAGCCATAGCGCACATTGCGCAACCCGCGGTATTCGGCGGCGGGTTCGGCTGCCAGCAGCGCCATCGGTTCGTTGGCGGCCGAGGCTTTGCGTGCATCCTCCATCTGCTTCTGCAGCTTGGGCATGCTGGCCTGGAAGCCGTACTGGCTGCGGTGGGCTTCGTCGCAGATGACGACGATGTTGTGCCGGTCAGAGAGCACGGGGAAGCTGTCCTCGTCTTCACCTGGCGTGAACTTCTGAATGGTGGTGAAGACAATGCCGCCCGACGGCCGGTTGGCCAGCAACTCGCGCAGCTTGGGCCTCGTGTCAGCTTGCACCGGTGTCTCACGCAGCAGCTCAGCCGAGCCTGCGAACACGCCGAACAGCTGGTTGTCCAAGTCGTTGCGGTCGGTCACCACCACCAGGGTTGGGTTACCCATCTGCGGGTGCTGCATCAGCTTGCCGCCCAGGCAAGTCATCTCGATGCTCTTGCCCGCGCCCTGGGTGTGCCAGACCACGCCGCCCTTGCCGCGGCGGGACGCCGAAGCCTTGGGGTGGGACGCCTCCAGGACACTGTCGACCACGGCGCGCACCGCATGAAACTGGTGGTATCCCGCTACTTTCTTCACCAGTTTGCCGTCGTCCTCGAACAGCATGAAGTGCCGCAGGTAGTCCAGCAACAAGTCTCGCTGGAACAAACCGTGGACCAGCGTTTCCAGTTCCTTGAAGGCACCCAGCGGGTCCACCGCCACGCCGTCGATGGTGCGCCAGGCCATGAAGCGTTCCTGGTCAGCCGTGAGCGAGCCCACGCGCGCTTCGATGCCGTCGCTGATGACCAGCAGGGCGTTGCTGTGAAACAGGTCGGGTACGTCTTCCTTGTAGGCCTGAAGTTGGTTGAACGCGCCCCACAGGTCGGCGTTCTCGTCGCCCGGGTTCTTGAGTTCGATCACCACCACAGGCAGGCCGTTCAGGAACAGCACGACGTCCGGCCGCCGGGTGAGTTTCGGGCCCTGAATACTGAACTGGTTGAGTGCGAGCCAGTCATTTCGCCCGGTGTCAGTCCAGTCAACCAGCTTCACCCGGTCGCCTCGGGTCTCGCCGTCCTTCTGGTACTGGACGGGCACCCCTTCCACCAGCCAGCGATGCATCTGCCGGTTGGACTGCACCTGGCCCGGGATGTTGGGGTTCAACACCATGCGGCAGGCTTCGTCCTGAGCGCCCGCTGGGATGTGCGGGTTCAGACGCGCGATGGCATCGCTCAGCCGGTGCTTCAGTACCACCTCGCGGTAGGTGTCGCGCTCGGTACCGGGCGTCTTGGCGTCGGGCGGCGACACATCGGCGCTGTGGCCAACCTCCCAGCCGAGGTTGGCAAGCCAAGCCAGGCAGGCCTGTTCGACGTGGTCTTCCAGAATGGCGGGCTTCATCGCAAGGCTCCCTGCTGGTTTTCGCTTAGCACGTCAAACAGGCAAGTCATTGTTTTTATTGACCTTTTCGCGTGCTGTTTAGCAAGTGCTAAACGCCCCGTTTAGCGCCCGTGCCGGCGCTTCGGCGCATGTACCGGGGCCGGTTCTCGGGCGGCAGCTTGTCCAGAAAGCCATCGGGGCCGCTCCATCGTGCCAGCAGCCGAGAGGCCTCGACCGACGCCGAGGCCGACGCGCCCAGGCCCAGCAGCTGCCGCAACTCCGCATTGGTGATGCTGCTGTGGTCCTTCAGGTACTCGCGCACCATCTCGGCGTAACGAACCGGGTCGAGCCCGCGTGACCGTGTGTAGGCCGCCTTTCCCTTGAGCGTGGTGGCCACGCCCTTGGCCAGGTGGAAGGTGGCGCTCTGTGTGTGGCCGCGCCGCTCCAGCAGGCCCAGACTTGGGTCCGCCATGGCGTCCAGCACCGTGCGAGCATCGTCACGTGGCAGCTGCAGCACGGCTGCGGCTGCACCCGAGTCGACGTGATCGCTCTGCAGTAGCGCGTCCAGCACCAGCAGATGATCGAGCGACACCGGCGCACCCCGTGCACTCAACTCCGACACCAGGCTGGCCAGCCGCGGATTGGCGCCGCGGTTGAAGATGCGCAGGGTGACCGAGTCAGGCGTGGCGGTGTAGATGGGCCTCCGCTTGCCGAACGCCAGCGCCGAGCGGTAGATGCGCTTGCGGCCGATGCCCGAGGACTCCACCAGCCGCAGCTTGACGAAGGCATTGGCCAGCGTGCGGTTGCGCGCCCGGGGTTCGTGCCGAAGGATGTTCTCTGGCGAGATGCCGGCGATGAAACCGCCGGGACTGGTGATCGTCAGTTCGTCCGACGAATGGCGCACCAGCACCTCGGCGGGCGAGCCGTAGTCGCGGTGGGTCAGCGCGTTCAGTACCGCTTCGCGCACGGCCTCCAGCGGGAACTCCGGGATGCGCAACTTGAACAGGCCCAGTGAGATCTCCTCTTCCGGGTTCAGCGGCCCCTGGAACACCTGCTCCATGCGTTCGATGACTTCCAAGATGGGCAGGCGATCAATGTCGTTGCGGGCCACCGTGGTCTCGTCGCGCAACAGCACATAGTGAAACTGCGCTTGCGGACACCGTGCCGCCAGCACGTCGCGCCGGGCGAACAGGAGCATGCCTGTGTGCGTGACGGCCCCGTCGCGCACCGCCTCCAGGCCGGCCAGAAAGTCAGCGTCGCCCAGTTCGAGGAGCCCTGAGCCTGGGTCCTTGGAGCGCAACACGTTGCGCGCCCGCGCCAGCTGCACCGGGTCCAGGTCGGCCAGGCCGACACCATGGGCCGGCTGCCCGCTCCAGTCCACTT
Source organism: Rubrivivax sp. (assembly GCA_021298085.1). Lineage (GTDB taxonomy): Bacteria > Pseudomonadota > Gammaproteobacteria > Burkholderiales > Burkholderiaceae_C > Rubrivivax. The sequence goes on along the minus strand of JAJTDE010000105.1, from coordinate 5,061 downwards.
CGCCGGTGCTGGTTCGCGCGCGGGCGAACACTCGCGGGTCCAGCGGCATGCAGTTCTTGCCCTCGCGCTGTTTGTACAGCCCGGCGGAGGTGCCGTAGGGCCCTTCGCTACCCTGGGGCACACGCACCACCAGCAATTGCCCCGTGCCCTCCGGCACGGGCAGCACCGACACCTCGACGCTCAGTGCGGGGCGGGTGCCCTCGTAAACGCCGCGGCGAAACAGGTCGACGTCAAAACCGCGTGCACCGTGGATGGCCCGCGCCCGGCCCACGGTCTTGTCGGCCACGCCGAACACCAGCACTCCGCCCTCGGCATTGGCAAAGCAGGCGGCGTACTCGCACGCGGTGCGCAGATCGGCCTTGGGTTCCGTCCAGGGCTTGAAATCCAGCCACTGCGATTCCAGCGCGTCGGCAGGCTCATGTTCCAGACGCTCCAGCAGCAACTGAAGTTCCGGGTCAGTCGGCGGCCTGTTCATGCCAGCCCTTTGACCCTGGGCCGAAACACGTCGGTCATCCGCAGCCCGGCATCTTCCAGCCAGGCGAAGTACGCGGGCCACTGCGATTCGTTCTCCAGCGGCGACTCCGGCCTCAGCTGCAAGATGCGGCAGGCGTGGCCATCCGGCAGCTCCAGCCAGTCGAGATTGACTTTCAGCTCAGACTCGATGGCATCCTTCTGCGCCAACAACTGCTTGAACATGGCCTTGGAGTTTTCGTGATCGATGTAGACCTCGACGCCGACGCGTCCCTCGCGAGAGTTCACGGTTGCAGCCAGGTGCGCGCCCGCGCGGCCCAGCGCGATGTTGGTCCAGTGCTGCGGCAGTGGCTTCTGCGGACGCAGCGCCGAGCCCTTGGCTTGCAACCAGGCCGACCACTCTGTCCAGAACTTGAGCTGACGCTGCTTGGTGGGCGTCATCGTGGCCGCAGCCTTGGCGTTCTGCTGCCCGGTCTTTGCCCAGTCATTGGGTTTGACCACCACGTTGAAGCTGGGTGCCAGGGGTGAATCGCCAATGCGCCAGAGTTCAATCTCGACGGCAAAGAAGTCCAGCTCGTCGGTGGTGTGCTGGTTCAGGAACTCCAGCGCCGCCACGTGCTCGGTTCGGAAGGCCTCGGCCAGCCAGATCACCTTGCGCGCGCCCACGCCGGCGGAGTACGTGAGGATCTGGCCCAGGTGGGTGTGGTCGGTCTTGGCGAGTTGGTTTTCGATGATGACCTTGCCGCCGTTGTCAGAGCACAGGATGTCGACCTTGAAGTCTCCCACCGGGTGCTCGATGCCGACCAACTCCAGCTCATCCAGCCCAAGGGTCTCGGCCAGCAGGTTCAGGTTGTCGGCCTGCGCCAGCCACGGCGTGAACTCGCCGGCTTCATGGGCCCAGGCCTTGCGCAGGGGGATGCGCTCGAGTCTGCCAAGGGGGGTCTTCATGCGAGGGCGTCCTGCACGTGTTCTTGGGCTTCGGGCAGGCGCAGCTTGCCGGAGATGAGCGGCCCCACAACTGTCGACAGCGCTCGCATCACTGACGCAGGTGGCAGCGCGAGTCTTGACTCAGTAAGGTGCACGCGTTGAATGTGGCCCATCGTCGTCGCCTTGTGCGCAGCAATCTCGCGGAAGCCGGGCAAGAAGTACCTCGTGGAAAGGTAGTAGAACCACTTCGGCACTTCAGATGACGTGACCTTGAATAGGTGCTGATTCAATGCACCTTCTCCGCCACACCAGAACTCAACTTCCAGGGAGCCAGACCAAGAAAACAGCACGTCGCCATCTCGCACGATGTACTCTGGCTTCAAGCGAGCGCTGGCTCTATCGGAGCCGTTCGTATGCCCGGCCCGAAGTTGAGCAATCTTGATGACAGGAAGGTACTCGTCCTCTCTTTCCGCCGGGTACTTCTGAAGGGCAAGGCCATTTAGATAGGTCGCGAACGAGTCTAAGGAGCGGACGGTCCATCCATTCGGTGTCAACCCCAGCGCCGACTCCTCAAACTCCGCAGGAAACAGCGCCGCCGCGGCCGCATCCATGCCCTCGGGCTCGCGGCCTTCGGCCTTGGCGCGCACCGGGTCGAAGTCGATGAACCAGCTCTTGAACAGGGCTTGGGCGATGGATTCGAGGGTGGCGTTGGTTTGGCGCAGGAGGTCGATGCGGTGCTCAATACGCTCTAGCAGTTCGACCAGATTTAATCTGGGTCTGGTCGCAGCGGGCAACTGGAAGGCGAGGAAGTCGTCCCGCGACAGGGACAGGTTGGTCGTTCCAATTGCTCGCTCCCGGCAATAGGAGCGGTATTCCGGAGCGCGAAGCGCCCAGTAGAGCAGCGAAGGCGGGTAGCTCGCTGTGTCGAACACGAGCTTGACCGTGTCCTGAGTCAATCGCCCCACAGGAACGCTCTTCGGAAGGCGGGCAACCGCTCCGAGCAAGTCGCCCGACTGGGTTACATCCTTGAGAGACACGTACAAGTCACCAGGGCTCAGCAAGAGCTTGCTTGCTGACTCCCCGCCGTAGGTTTTTAAGGAGTCACCACGAAAGCCGCCGTCGCGCTGAATCGAAGCGAGGCCTAACAGAACAGGCCCCGGCAGGCCCAACAGTGCGCTCTTGTAGGTATTGCCGCGGACAATGTTGACCAAGGTCCCAAGAGTCGGGCCAATGCCTTCAGACTGCATAGCCCAGCCCCCCGAGCTTCTCCCGAATCACCGCATCCAGCTCAGCGCCCTTGGCCATCTGCTCAGCCAGCTGCGCCGTCAGCCGCTCCATCTTCTCGTTAAACGCCTCATCGTCATCGTCCGTGGCCTCTGCGCCCACATAGCGGCCAGGGGTCAGCACGTGCCCATGCTCGGCAATCTCAGCCAGCTTCACCGCGCGGCAAAAGCCGGGTACGTCGGCATACGGCTCGTCTGACCCCGCCTCACCGCTCTGGCGCCAGCGGTGCACCGTGCTGGCAATGCGCTGGACGTCCTCGTCGCCGAACACGCGGTTCACGCGCGTGTCCATGCTCCCGAGCTTGCGGGCGTCGATGAACAGCACCTCACCGCGCCGGTCCCGTCCGCCCTTGCGCTTGTCCTTGGCCAGGAACCACAGGCAGGCCGGAATCTGCGTGTTGAAAAACAGCTGCGGCGGCAAGGCCACCATCACCTCGACCACATCCGCCTCGACCATCGCACGCCGAATCTCGCCCTCGCTATTCTGGTTGGACGACATGCTGCCGTTGGCCAGCACCACGCCGGCCTGCCCTCGCGGGCCCAGGTGGTGAAGGATGTGCTGCAGCCAGGCGTAGTTGGCATTGCCAGCCGGTGGGGTGCCATGCACCCAGCGCTTGTCGTCCAACAGCCGGTCGCCACCCCAGTCGCTGATATTGAACGGCGGGTTGGCCAGCACATAGTCGGCTTTCAGGTCCGGGTGCTGGTCGCGGTGGAAGGTGTCGGCCGGCTCCTTGCCGAGGTTGAAATCCATGCCCCGGATGGCCAGGTTCATGGCCACCAGGCGCCAGGTGGTGGGGTTGGCTTCCTGGCCGTAGATGGAGATATCGCCGAACTTGCCGCCGTGGCTTTCGATGAACTTTTCGCTCTGCACAAACATGCCACCCGAGCCGCAGCACGGGTCGTACACCTTGCCCTTGTGCGGGGCCAGCACCTCCACCAGCACTTTCACCACGCTGGCGGGTGTGTAGAACTGGCCGCCCTTCTTGCCCTCGGCATTGGCAAACTGGCCAAGGAAGTATTCGTAGACCTCGCCCAGCAGGTCTTTGGCGTGGTGTCCTTCGCTGGAGGTGAAACCGATGGTGGAGATCAGGTCGATCAGCTCGCCCAGCTTGCCGGGCTCCAGCTGCGCGCGGCCGAAGCGCTTGTCCAGGATGCCTTTGAGGCGCGGGTTGTCGGCTTCGATGGCGTCCAGGGCCAGGTCGATGCGGGTGCCAATGTCAGCCTGCTTGGCATTGGCTCGGATGGTGACCCACCGTGCCGGCCCAGGCACCCAGAAACAGTTGACCATGGTGTAGTAATCGCGCTCCTCGGTGGACAGCGCGCGGTCGTCTGCGTCGGCCAGGTACAGCTCGTGGGACGGGTCGGCGAAGGCGTCTTCCAGTTCGTCGCGGCGCTCGTCAAAGGCGTCGCTGATGTACTTCAGGAAGATCAGGCCCAGGACGATGTGTTTGTACTCGGCCGCGTCCATGCTGGAGCGCAACTTGTCGGCGGCGGCCCAGAGGGTTTTTTTCAGGTCTTGGTTCATGTCGTGTGGATTCTTGACGAAACGAGCCCCATGACGGCAGCCCTAAAACGCTGTCCCATCCTGCGGCACAGCCCTCGGCTGTCGGCCCTCGCCGCATGGGTTCCCGACACAGAACGTGAGCGCCGCTGCGGAGGCACGAACGAGTCACCCGCGCCCACCGGCGCGCAAAGGAGCTCCACGGGTTCACCCAAAGAAGTGACCTCGAATCGACAGACCTTCCTTGCTTTGCTGCAAGACGACCGACCGCCCGTAGCGTGCGCAGCGCGGCAGCTCAACAAGAGCCTTCAACGGGACGCTGCGTTCTTCGAGCCAGACACCCGCGCCGGGAATGCCGAAGGGTTGCCCGTCCACCGTAAACACCATCATGCCGTCCTTGACGGTGAGGTTCACGGCGACATCGGAGTCCGCAGGATAGCGCTGCATCAACATACGCCGCAGCGCCCGGAAGGCTTGACCGTCAAGGCTGAAGGCCGGCGGGCCCTTCGGTATCTTGGCCAGGTCTCGGCAGTAACCCTCGTAGAGCTCGCCGATCGACAAGGCTGCTGGCGCTGGGGCCTGCGCGCCGAAGGCATCACGCCAGAAGCCGGCCACCACGGCTGCAAGTTCGCCCCGACACACTTCGGTATGCCAGTGGAACCGTCGCTCTTGACTCATACGGGTACCACTGGTGCTCGCCTGACCAAGCATCACCCACTGGTTGCCAAGAACCCCATCAGGCATCGCTGAGACCTGTAGGCGGTGGCCAGCATGCAGGCCGTACCAGTCCCATGCAGTCAGGCCGGACTTGTCGGGCAGGAAGCCCAGTTCGGTGAGCACTTCAGGGACAGGCAGCCGCCGCAGCGAGTGCTGAAGCAG
>JAJTDE010000266.1 GCA_021298085.1 Rubrivivax sp. | reverse complement strand
TCGCGCTGCGCAGCGGGTCAAGGCCGGCAGCCCGCAGCAGGGCGCAGGTCCTGATGAGCGGCAGGCCGATCAGGGCGGTGGGGTCGTCGTTGTCGATGGACTCCAGCAGCGCGATCCCCAGGCCTTCGCTCTTGGCACTGCCGGCACAGTCGTAGGGTTCCTCGGCGCGCAGGTAGTTTTCAATGGTCTGTGCATCCAGCGTCCGGAAGCGCACGGCCACCGAGGCCAGGCTGTGCTGTTCAAAGCCCGTGTGCAGGCAGACGACGGCCAGCGCCGTCTGGAACACCACACGCTGGCCGCTCAGGGCCTGCAGTTGCTGCACGGCGCGCTCGTGGTTGCCGGGCTTTCCCATCGGCTGGCCATGAAGGTCGGCGACCTGGTCTGACCCGATCACCACCGCCTGCGGGAAGCGACGGGCCACCGCACGGGCCTTTTCCAGGCTCAGGCGCTGCGCCAGCTCGGCGGGGCTCTCATGGGCAGCCGGTGTCTCGTCGACGCCGGGGGCCACGGTGTCGAAAGGCAACCGCAGCCGTTGCAGCAGTTCGCGCCGGTAGCGGGATGTCGAGGCCAGGATGAGTGCCGGTGCGCTGACCGATGCCGTCCCTGGCGTGGGGTGCTTGTCTTCCATGCGATGGGATTGTGGCCCCGTACACTGTGGGCATGGCCCGTCTTCCTGCCCCCGCTGACCCACGCAAGCTGGACGTGGAACGTTGGTGCCGCGCGGGCGGTACTTTGGAAGGCCAGCTGAAATGGCCAGAGTTGCCTCGCCTGCCTACGGTGCAGTCCGTGCTGGAGCCGGCCTCGGTTCCGGGTGGCGATGCCGCGGGGTCCTTTGCATGGTCTGCCGAGGGGCGCTTTGCCCAGCCCGTGGGCCGGGAACCGCAATGGCGGCTGCACCTGCGTGCCAACGGGCGCCTGCCGATGACCTGCCAGCGCTGCCTCCAGCCCATGTTGGTGGCGTGTGAGGTCGACCGTGTCCTGCGGTTTGTCCTGAATGAGCAGGAAGCCGAAAGCCTGGACGAAACCAGTGACGACGAGGACGTCCTGGTGCTGACCCGCTCGCTGGATGTCTGTGCGCTCGTGGAAGACGAGCTGATCCTGTCGCTGCCCATCGTGCCGCGCCACGAGGTGTGCCCGCTCGATGTACAGGCCTGGCTGGGGCAGGCCGACACCTTGCCTGACGAGCCCGCCGCGGCGGCGCAGGGCGATGAGCCCGAAGCCACACCCTTTGCCGCCCTGGCATCGTTGAAGCGCTGAACGGGGCGGCCAACCCAGCACCGAGCCGTGGGCTTGCCCCGGCCTGCCGTTTGCGGGCTATAATCGCGGGCTTTTCCCCGGGCGTCCCTGAGCCCAACCGCCGAAACGAAAGTTCATCATGGCCGTTCAGCAAAACAAGAAATCGCCCTCCAAGCGCGGCATGCACCGTTCGCACAACGCCCTGGGCGCGCCGGGCACCGCCGTGGAAACCACCACCGGTGAGGTGCACCTGCGCCACCACATCACGCCCAACGGTTTCTACCGCGGCCGCAAGGTGCTGAAGACCAAGGCCGACGCCTGACACGCCCTCGGGGGCTGTGCCAGGTTGAAAGCGTGCGCCGCGCGCCTACCCTGAGGCACAGGTTGCAGCGAATCCTGCGGCACCCCTTGCGGCATTTGTCAGCACCTGATGCGTTGATCGCTGGCCATGGCTGCGGCGTTTGAGCCCCTGTCCCGTGTCCGCCTGGCCGTTGACGTCATGGGCGGTGACCATGGCCCAGCCGTCACCTTGCCCGCCTGTGAATCGTTTCTGGCGCGTCAGCCGCACGCCGAGCTGCTCCTGGTGGGTACGCCTTCGGCGCTGAAACCCGCCAGCTCCTGGGCCCGCTGCCGCCTCGTCGAAGCCACTGAAGTGGTCACGATGGACGACCCCGTCGAAGTGGCACTGCGCAAGAAGCGTGACTCTTCCATGCGGGTGGCACTGGCCCTGCTGAAAGCCGCCGACGCCGTGCCTGCGCAGGCCGACGCCTGTGTCTCCGCGGGCAATACCGGTGCATTGATGGCGGTGGCGCGCTATGTGCTCAAGACACTCGACGGCATCGACAGGCCGGCCATTGCCACCGTCCTGCCGAACCGCCTTGACCGTTTCACCACGGTGCTCGACCTGGGTGCCAACGTCGATTGCCAGCCCGAACACCTGCTGCAGTTTGCGCTGATGGGTTCAGCCCTGGTGTCGGCCGTCGAAGGCCGAACAGGCGGCGATGACGAACCCACGGTGGGCCTGCTCAACATCGGCGAAGAGTCCATCAAGGGCAGCGAGGTTATCAAGCGCACCGCAGAACTGCTGCGGGAAGCGTCGCTCCACGGTGACATCCGTTTCCACGGCAACGTTGAAGGCAACGACATCTTCAAGGGCACCACCGACATCGTCGTCTGTGACGGCTTTGTGGGCAATGTGATGCTCAAGTCGTCCGAAGGGCTGGCGTCGATGATGGGCGAATTCATCAAGCAGGAGTTCTCCCGCAGCCCGTACAGCAAGCTGGCTGCCTTGGTGGCCATGCCGGTGCTGCGCCACTTCAAGGCTCGGGTGGACCACCGGCGCTACAACGGCGCGGCCTTGCTGGGCTTGCGCGGGCTGGTCTTCAAGAGCCACGGTTCAGCCGATGCGTACGCCTTCGAACACGCCCTGGTGCGCGCGTATGATGCCGCCCGCAACCGGTTGCTGGAGCGGGTTCAGGCCCGTCTGGCGCACAGCCTGCAGAGCCACACGCAGCGGCCGCTGCAGGCGGCGGGCTGACCAACCACACCAAGGCAACAGGCTTCTCAGCTTCTCCGTGCGCGGGTAAGCCTTTTGCACACCCAGTTGCTGCACACTGCGCATTCATCATGTCTGTCTTGCGTTTCTCCCGCATCGTCGGCACCGGCAGCCACTTGCCAGAACGCCGCCTCAGCAACGCCGACATGGTGCAGTTGCTGGCGGCGCGCGGTGTCGAGACCAGTGACGACTGGATCGTCGAACGCACCGGCATCCGCGCCCGGCATTTCGCCGCGGACCACGTCAAGACCAGCGACATGGCCGCCCACGCGGCGCGCCAGGCGCTGCAGGCTGCGGGGCGTGATGCATCCCAGGTAGACCTCATCATCGTTGCCACGTCTACGCCGGACATGGTCTTCCCGTCGACGGCCTGCATCGTGCAGAACGCAATCGGCGCCAACGGCTGCCAGGCCTTTGACCTGCAGGCGGTGTGTTCGGGTTTTGTCTATGCGCTCACGGTCGCCGACGCCATGATCCGCACGGGTTCCGCGCGGTGTGCGCTGGTGATCGGCGCCGAAATCTTCTCCCGCATCCTCGACTTCAACGACCGCACCACCTGTGTGCTGTTCGGCGACGGAGCCGGTGCCGTGGTGCTGGAGGCCAGTGCCGAGCCCGGCATCCTGGCCAGCGAACTGCACGCCGATGGCAAGCACGTGGGCATCCTGTGCACACCGGGCACGGTGTCGGGCGGCCAGGTGGTGGGTGACCCGCTCCTCAAGATGGACGGCCAGGCGGTGTTCAAGCTGGCGGTCAACGTGCTGGAACAGGCCGCCCGCGCGGTCTTGGCCAAGGCCGAACGCACCGAGGCCGACATCGATTGGCTCATTCCCCACCAGGCCAACATCCGCATCATGCAGGGCACGGCCAAGAAGCTGAAGCTGCCCATGTCCAAGCTGATCGTCACGGTGGACGAACACGGCAACACCTCGGCGGCGTCCATTCCCCTGGCCCTCGACCATGCCGT
>JAJTDE010000265.1 GCA_021298085.1 Rubrivivax sp. | reverse complement strand
ACACCCTGCAAGGCGGGTGCGTCGTCCAGCAGCATCTCCACCTTCCAGCCCTGGCGGCGATGCAGGCCGGCCAGCAGTCGCCTGGCGGTTTCCCCAGCACCCAGGATGATGGCGCGGCGGGTCTGGCCGTCGCCACCGGCCTGCGCAGCCACCGCGTGGGCGTGTTCCCAGACCATGCGCAGCAGCATGCGCAGCAGGATCAGGCCCAGGGCGGCAAATACCGGGTGCAGCACCAGCACGGCGCGGGCCACCTTTTCCAGCTCGGCCATGCGGATCCAGACGGCGCTGAAGGCCCCAGCCACCAGGCAGGCCAGGAAGATGCGCCGCATGTCCTCAAAGGCAAAGTAGCGCCACAGCGCCTGGCGCGCGCCCAGCAGTTGCAGAGCCAGCAGGTAGGCCAACACCACGCCCACCGACACCAGGTCGTCATACCAGGCGCGGGCAGGCTGCCAGCGCTCTACACCCAGCCTGAACAGGTAGGTCAGGTGCCAGCAGGCCAGCACCATCAGTGCGTCGGCCGCCATGGCCAGCACACGCTTGACGGGGCTGTCCTGCTGCAGGCGGGCCTCGACACGGCCCCAGAAGCGTTGGTGCTCGATCACGTTCATCACCTTTTTCAAGGGGCGCTGGGGCAGAAAGACGGTTCGCAGGGTCAGGCCCAGGGCCCGCAGGTCGGCCGTCAGGCTGGCATGCTCCACGTAGTTGGACGCCACCCGCAGCTTGTCGGGCAGGATGACTTCCAGGTATTCGCGTTCAGGGTCCTGCGCACGGGCCAACAAGTCACCTTCGTTGCGAAAGCGCAAGGATGCAAAGTCGGTGATGCCCGGGCGCACACTCAGCAGGCGCTCGCGCTGTGCGGCGGAGTATTCGGCCACATAGCGGGGCACTTCGGGCCGCGGGCCCACCAGGCTCATGGTGCCGCGCAAGACGTCGATCAGCTGCGGCAGTTCGTCCAGCTTGGTGCCGCGAAGGAACGCCCCGGCCCGTGTGATGCGTGCATCCTGGCTGCTGGTGATCTGCAAGCCGCCGGCAGGCTGGCTGGCCGTCATGGTGCGGAACTTGAAGATCCGGAAGGGCTTGCCATGACGGCCCACCCGCTCCTGCCGAAAGAACACCGGCCCTGCGGAATCAAGCTTGATCCACAACGCTACCAGCGCCAGCAACGGTGCCAGCAGCACCAGGGCCAGCGCGGCCACGACGATGTCCATCAGGCGCTTGAGCATCGCAGGGGCTGGAGCCGTCAGCCCAGCAGCGACTGCACGGCGTCGGTCACCCGCTGAACATCGGCATCGGTCATCCGGGAAAACAACGGAAGGCTCACCAGCCGTTCGTAGGCGTGCTGGCTGCGCGGAAACTGCTCTGGCCGCAGGCCGTAGCGTTCACGCCAGTACGGGTGCTGGTGCAGGGGCACGTAGTGCACGCTGCAGCCCAGGCCCCGTTCGTAGAGGGCTTCGATCAACGCGTCGCGCGTCAGCCGCGCGTCGTCCGTCAGGCGCACCACGTACAGGTGCCAGGAATGCTCGTCACCCAGCGGTGCATGGGCGGGCAGCTGCAGCGGCAAGCCGACAAAGGCCTTGTCGTACTGGTGCGCAATGGCTGCGCGGCGGCTCGCAAAGGCCCTGGCCTTTCTCAGCTGGTGGATGCCCAGTGCCGCGGCGATGTCGGTCAAGTTGTACTTGAAGCCCGGTGCGACGATCTCGTAGTACCAACTGGGCACCTTGGCGGTGAAGCGGTCAAAGGCGTCGCGGCTGATGCCGTGCAGACGCATCACCCGCGCACGCGCAGCCAGCGCCTCATTGCGCGTGACCAGCATGCCACCTTCACCGGTGGTGATGGTCTTGTTGGCATAGAAGCTGAACACCGTGGCGTCACTGCCCAGCGTGCCGATCACCTGGCCGCCACAGGTGGTGGGCAGCGCGTGCGCGGCGTCTTCCACCACCTTGAGCCCATGGCGGCGGGCAATGTCCAGGATGCGCGGCATGTCGGCCGCCCGGCCAGCGTAGTGCACCGGGATGATGGCCTTGGTGCGGGGCGTGATGGCGGCTTCCACCAGCGCAGGGTCGATGTTGAGGGTGGCCGGGTCGATGTCCACCAGCTTCACGTCGGCCCCGAGGTAGCGGACAACCTCGGCCGTGGCCGTGAAGGTGTGGGTGGTGGTGATGACCTCGTCGCCCGGCGCGATGCCGATGGCCTCCAGCGCCAGGTGCAGGCCGGCCGTGGCCGAATTGACCGCGACGCAGTGCAGCTGCGGGTCACCCAGGAAGGCGGCAAAGTCGGCTTCGAAGCGCTTGGCCTTGGGGCCGGTGGTCACCCAGCCTGAACGCAGGGTGTCCACCACTTCGGCGATCTCGTCGTCGCCGATGTCGGGCAGGGCAAAGGGCAGAAAGGGTACCGGGGGCGAAGACACAGCAGGTTTGGAAGGGTTCACCGCCCGATTTTCCCACTGACGGCGTGGGCTGTACCGCCATGCGACGACAGCCACCCTCAGCCGCAGTGCGTCAACCCTTCAGCGCCGCCACATCGCCGCCCGCCGTGGTGGGCTTGCCGGCCCAAACCAGCACATGGGTACGCAGAAAAGGCAGCGTATTCAACACGCCATACCAACCCGGGTGCCATGCACAGGCCACGCGGGCCAGCGGCGGCGCCAGCGTCAGCCTTGTGGCCTGCAGCCGGGCCTGCGGAAACAGCTGCTGCACACGCCGCACGGGCACGCCCCGCACGTCGCGGTTGCGCGGGTTGTTGACGGTGAAGTCGTACCAGAGCACGCCGCCACCGGGCTTCAGCCAGGCCCACATGGCGTCGGCCAGCTGCTGCTGGAAATGGTCGTCCAACAGCGACGAAAACACCGTGGACTGCAGGACGATGTCGCAGCTGCCAGGCTCGATGGGCCGCAGCGAGGCATCACCCTCCAGGATCTGGACCGCGGCGGGCAGGCAGCGCCGGGCCTGCGCGGCGCGCTCCGGCAACAGTTCGATGCCGCACAGCTGTTCGGGTGCAAAACCCAGGCGCAGCAGCTCCAGCAGGTTGCCGCCCGCACCACAGCCCACCTCCACCACGCGCAGCGATGGAAGGTCCGTCAGGCCTTGTGCCACCAGGCACTCGATGATGGCGCGCTGACGCTCCTGCACCATGTGCCAGACCTCTGGGCGCAGCAGGCTGTAGCGGTCTTCCAGGCCGATGCGCCGGGCATAACGCTCGGCCATTGAATGCGGGTCGGTGCTCACGGTGCCCAGCCTCTTGTCAGGCAGGCGACACGGCCCGCAGGAACTTCTGCGCCAGCACCGGGTAGCTGTGGTGCCGCAGCACAAACTGGCGGCCGCGCTCGCCCATGGCCTTGCGTTCTCCGGGCTTGAGCGCCGCCAGGCGCTGCAGGCCTGCGGCGATGTCGGCGGGGTCTTCCGGGGCCACGGTCAGCCCGCAGCCAGCCTCGGCCACCGGGTCGTTGCCAGCTTCCACGGCATGCAGCACGGCGCGGCCAGCCATCATGTAGTCCATCAGCTTGTTGGGCGCGATGCCAAAGCGGTAGATGGGCACCCGCTGCCAGCCGATGAAGGCGATGTCGATGGACGCCAGAAAGGCGGGCACCTGGGCCTTCGGGATGGGCGAAAACCAGCGCACGTTGTCCAGGCCTTCATCGGCCACGCGGCGCACCAGCCGCTCGCGTTCATGGCCATCACCCACCATCACCAGCCGCACCGGCTGCCCGGCCAGCTGCTTCATCGCGTCCAGCGCGTGGTCCATCGCGTTGGGCAGGCCGAGCGAGCCGGCATAA
>JAJTDE010000264.1 GCA_021298085.1 Rubrivivax sp. | reverse complement strand
CGGTGAAGCCGTTGGACGTTCTGCGCTCTCCGCGCAGGCCATCCCCAGCAACGCCGACATCGAAATAGTGAACGCCAACGCCGTCACCGTCTTCGTCCACGAAGCTGCGCTCGAACATCTCGCTGTGGCCCGACAGCACGGCCACCACGCCATAGCGCTCAAAGAGGGTGTGGTAGGCCCGCATCGGGGTACCGCCCTGGCCCGATGTCTGGGTGTGGTTCATTAGCAGGCCATGCTCACCATCAGAGTAGGGTGCATGGTGAAACTGCACGAAGACGATGCGGCCCTTGGCGCGCGCATCGGCCAGCTGCGCTTCGGCCCAGCGCCACTGGATGCTGCCTTCGTTGTAAGGCGACAAGTCGTTCGTGACGCCCAGGCGCTGCGAGGCTTGCGCGTATTCGTCGGCGCGGAAGCTGCTCTGAGTATCGGTACCCGGGCCGCTGTACTGGCGCCCTGTCAACCTGGTTGCGCTGGGGTAGTTGCCCGGTGCGTCCTCGGGCGCGCCCTTGGTGCTGTCCAGCGTGATGACGGTAACGGGGCCGTAGTCGATGCGGTGGTAGTTGCTGCGGTGGGCCGGGGTGCCGTTGTCAGGGCCATCAATGAAGGTCTTGAAGCGCTGGCGGGCCTTGACCACGGGCGCACGGTCTGCAGCGGTGCCGTAGCCGCCGCTGGCGGCCGCAAAGGTTTCCCAGTTGCCGTAGGCGGCGATGAAGGGCACGCGCGTGAAGAGATCACCAAACTCGCCGGCCACGTGGCGGAAATACTCGTCCCACGCCGGCTGGTAACCAGAGCCTTGCACCAGGTCACCGGGCATCAGCACGAAATCGGGCTTGCGGGCGTCGACGATGCGCAGGTTGTTGGTAAAGCCTTCGGTCTCTGTCAAGGCATAACGTAAGACCTGCGCGCCGCCGAGCGTGGTCACGCCGAAACGCTGCGCCCAGGCCGATGCGCTCGCTGATGCGGCCGAGGGCCGGCCATCAGCGCCTGCGCCGGGAGCCCATTCACGGCGCGTGATGCGCCCTCGGGGCTCGGTCTCGCTGTCGGAGAACGCGATGAAGCGAATCACGCTCCAGGTGGTCTCCGCCGGCGCCGTGCGGAAGCTGCGCGTGAAGGTTTCGTCACCTTGGGTCAGCGTGTAGGTGTACGTGCTGGCGGGCAACAGGCCGGCAATGGAAACACTGTGCTTGTAGGCCTGCCCGGCCCACAGCCAGCTGCCTTTCTCAACCCCAGCAATCTCTTCGGCCTTCTCCTGATCGGTATAGGCCATCTCCGGGCGCTGCTCAGGGCGGCTGGTCAGCACCAGCGGCGCGGCCAGGCCAGGGCCGGTGACTTGCACGCGCCCGGCTTGATCACGCCCCGTAAACCAGGTCAGCAGCATGCCGTTGGCCGATGGCTGCTGCAGGTAAGGCCATATGCGCAGGTTCGGGCCGCTGGGTGCTGCTGCCGGTGCGGGCGCAGGCGCGGCGGCAGTGGGCGCGGCCTCCGGGGCCGCATCGCCACCACCACCGCAGGCGGTGAGCAAGGCAGCGAAGACGGCAGTAGCCAGCATGTTGGGGCGAAAGATCTTTGCCAAGAGATGCTCCATTGTGACGAGTGGGTGAGCGCTTCAGGCGGCGACGACGCGCTTCTGCCCCGCCAGCACCTGCCAGGAACTGCCGGTGGTGGCCGTGTAGTTGCGCTCGAAGACATTGCTGACGAAAACAAAGTCAGCCCGGCAGGCCGCCGGTGTCACCGTCAGCTGCAGGAAGCCGCGCCGGGCCGTGTCGCACCACACCAGAGGGTCGATCAGCTGGGCCAGCGAGCCGGCCAGGAAGGCCGGGTTCTCATTAGGCAGGTACTCCTCGAAGCCAGGAGACGTGACCGAAGGCGTCGCAAACTCCACGCCCACAGCCGTGCCGTTGAGCAAGCGAAGGTCATTGGCCCAGGCGTTATGGGTGTCACCCGCCAGCACCACCAGGTTCTTGTTCAACTGGGCGGCAGTGGTGAGCACAGTTTCGCGTGCCACGGCGTAGCCGTCCCAGGCATCCAGGTTGTAGGGGATCGCCGGCTGGGCCAGGATGGCGCGCTCCTGCGCCGTCAGCGAAGCGGGCTGTGCCTGGGCCTTGCCCACCAAAGCGGCGTAGGCCGACACCGTCACGCCCGTGCCAGGCTGGTTGGCTTCGAAGAGGATGGGCGCAGGAATGTTCATGCGCCCCATCAGCACCTGCTGGCCCAGCACCTGCCAGGTGGCACCGCTCACATTCAACTGCTGCTGCAGCCAGGCTTGCTGCGTGCTGCCCAGCAACTGACGTGCCGGGTTTGACACCGCCGCCGTGAAGCCCGCCGCGTTGAAGCCGGCCGGCGTGATGTAGTTGGCATAGTCCAGCTGCTCGTCGCGGCCGGCGATGCGGGTGTCCAACATGTGCAGCGACAGCAGGCTGCCCCAGTCGAAGCGGCGCCAGGTCTGGTCGCGCGCGCTGCCCGTGCGCACCGGCAGCCATTCGTGCCAGGCCTGCAGCGCGGCGGCCTTGCGCACCGCATAGTCGCCTTCATTGGGCTGGTGGTTCTCGGCGCCGTTGCGCCAGGCATCGTTGGTGATCTCGTGGTCGTCCCACACCGCAATCATCGGGTGGGCTGCGTGCAGCGCCTGCAGGTCAGCATCGGTGCGGTACTGCGCATAGCGGCGGCGGTAGTCGTCCAGAGAGACGATCTCGCGCGCCGGCTGGACCACGCGCCCCATGCGCTCGGCCTGCGCCGAGGCATAACCCCCTGGCGCATACTCATAGAGGTAGTCCCCCAGGTGCAGAACGGCGTCGAGGTCTCGCTTGGCGGCTTCGGCGTAGCCATGGAAGTAGCCGGCCGGGTAGTTGGAGCACGAGAACACCGCCAGCCGCGCCTGCGCCACCGTGCCCAAGGGCAGGGTCTTGGTGCGCCCGACAGTGGAGGTCTGGCCGTCGCCCACAAAGCGGTAGTGGTAACGCTGCCCCGGCGCCAGGCCGGTGGCATCCACCTTCACGGTGAAGTCAGTCTCGCTGCTGGCCTGGACGAGGCCGCTTGAGACAAGCTGCGCGAAGCTGGCGTCGGCAGAGACTTCCCAGCGCACGATCACCGGCTGGTTGTCGGCGGCATCCTGGGGGCGCACGCGGGTCCAGAGGATGACGCGGTCACTCAGCGGGTCACCGCTGGCCACGCCATGGGTGAAGATGACGTTGCGTGCATCGTCTCCACCGCCACCCAGGCAGCCCGCCAGCGGTGCCAGCGCCAGTACGGCGGCACCGCGTTCCACAAAACGGCGGCGGGAAGGGTCGGCCAGCGCGGTGTCGCGCAGCAGGTTGTGCAGGGGCATGGAGGATCACGGAAAGTTACGACTTCCCCCATTCTTTGAAGCCCACATGTCGGCTTCGTGAAAGCGGCTTGGCAGCAAGCCAGACATTCAGCCCGGCCGGCTCATTCCGGCTTGATGCCCGCCCGCGCGATCAGCGCCTTCCAGCCTTCGTGCTGTCGCGGTAGCCCGCATCGCACTGGATCATCTTGATGAAGGACTGATCGGGCCCCTTGCGACCGACCCTGCGACTTTTCGTCTCAGGGCATGCCCACCAGTACCTCGACACCACGGTCGGTGGCGTGCGCCACCTGAGGATGCCGTCCGCTGATCGCTGAGACCGCAGGGCGGTCCAGGCAACGTAGTCACACAGCGAGCAACGCAGGCCCGGCAGGTGTGGCTGGCCCCTTGTCGAATTCCCGCTTGCGAAGGATCTCCAGGACATTGCGGGTCGCGAAGATGTGAAGGAAC
>JAJTDE010000263.1 GCA_021298085.1 Rubrivivax sp. | reverse complement strand
CGCGCTCTACGCGGCGAAGGCCGCAGGGCGCGACGCGGTGCGGGCGCAGCCTGCCGCAGAAGCCGCAGCCGCAGGGCCCGACGGTTCCGCAGTCGCAAGGCCGGGCGTTCGTCAGCAAGACGCCCTGAGGCCCCCAGGGACGGGCTGCCCCCAGCCCGTCCCCGCAGGATCGTCCTGACGTCGCAGCGTGATGTTGCTGTGCCGTCGCACGCCGGCATGGGGCCCGCCGGGTCAAGCGCGCCGCCGCGGGCGCCGACAAGCGATGGCACACCAAGGCGTCCGGTGGTCTGCCGTCATGCCACGCCCGGCCGACTTCGACCCACTGTTCGCCGCCCTCCACGCGTGCACAGGAAATTCAAACGGCCTCCCGAACGCCCGGAACGGTCGAATCACGCATCGGTGGCCGGGCAATGCTGGCCTGAACGACTTGGAACGGATGGCTATGACGTCGTCGTCCCTGAACAATTCAAGTCGCGGTCGCCTGACATGAATCGACCCGCCAAGCGCCTTAGCTTACGGCCTCTGTAGTCGGTATCCGCTGCACAGCGATTCGCATTTCAGCTGGCAAGAGCCAATAAAGCGCCCGCAGGCCCGTCTTGGTAATCATCCTCAGCAACCACCGCAGGTTGTAGCCCGCCGCGCACAGCACCGCGTGCAGCCTGTCGCCCATCTCGCCCTTGAGGTGACACCGATCCAGTCGGTGATCTGTCTTCAAATGCCCGTTGATCGGTTCGATCGGCTAACGTCTGCGTCCTGCATCAGGATCGCCGACTGCTCCAACTGCTCCAACTGCTCGTGCAGCGTGTGCCCATCAAGCGGCGAGCCGCTGAAGCCTCTGGCGCCAACGATCAAGTTGCCGCGCGCTGTCATCGCCAGACCCACCTTGGCGCCGAACTCAAATGGCGTTTTGGCCTTGCCCTTGCTGAAGCAGCGCACCTCGAGTGCGTGCCAGCTGTAGAGCTTGCCCTGAGGGCTGTCTGTCTTCTTGCCGCGCGTCTGCGCAAGCACTCGGCCGGCCTTGGCTAAAGCCTCAGCCATGGCTTGGCTGTGTTGTGTTGCCTTGCGCTGTACCTCGCGCAGCAGCCTGCCAACCATGGTGCGTTGGCGCTTGATGGCCTTGCGCATGCGCTGGAACTGCCGGGCTGGTGCGTATCGGCCGGCCTGACGGCTGAGCGCCTGGCCTTCCCTGGCATAGGTTTGCTTCAGCTCGATGTCGTGTGCCCTGGCGGCGTCAATCAGCTTCTCGCGCGCGGTCTCCAGCATCTGGACATCCGTGGGATACGCGATGGCCTTGGCCTGTCAGGTCGAATTCACGATGACTGTTGCCAAGTCCTTGCGTGCGATGAGCTTGAGCTGTAGAGCGACCTGAATGGTTTTTGACAGCGGCGCCTCAACACATTTCTCGCCGAGCGCGCGACGAAACCGCACCAGCAGCGACGGGTCGCAAGGCCAGCGGTGTTCAAAGTAAGCCAAGCCCGAAAAGTACTGCCACGTGGGCGTCTCGCTCCAGCGCTCGACAACGCCTTCATCGCTCTCGTTGAACGCGTGCTTCAGGTACCGCAGCGAGATCATCAAGCGCAAGGGCAGGCGTGGGCGTCCGGCGGCAGAAACACGGGCGGTAACTTCTCCAGAAACGGGTCCAAACAGATCAACGTCATCAATGCGCTTGCCTGAGCGCACCTTCTTGGCGAACGCGTGTGCGATGGAGGCCTCCAGTGCCTGCCAGGGCAGGCGTGAAGCCAGGACAGCCAGTGGAAGGCGCAGATCGATCATCTGATCGAGCCTGCAGCGGAAGAAGTCCAACTCCTCAGCCATATACGACTCCCACCAAACTCCCAGAAAGTGGGCTCCAACGCACATCAAACTGGGAGAATTAGTAGCTTCAACTTCACTGAAAGTCTATTGAAATCAATGGCTTATGAGTTGTTCGGGGACGACGAGTTACCCACCGAAGCCGAGCCCAACGCGGCCCGGAAACTGCTGCGCCTGGGGACGGACGTGGAGGTGCTGGCACCGGCCAGCCTTCGGGCCGCCGTGACCGCCGAAGCCCGCCGCGTGGCTCAGCGCCATGAAAAAAGCCGCCCAGTGGCGGCTTGGTCGTGAGGCGCGATGGCGTGCCGGGGAGCCCCAGGCGCACGCCAAGCGCTCTCTGCGCTCAGATGCTGCGGATGCGCGACGCCTGGGGGCCCTTCTGGCCCTGGGTCACTTCAAACTCAACGCGCTGGTTTTCAGCCAGGGACTTGAAGCCCGTGCCCTGAATTTCCTTGAAATGGGCGAAGAGGTCCTTGCCGCCGTTGTCGGGGGCGATGAAGCCAAAGCCCTTGCTTTCGTTGAACCACTTAACGGTTCCGGTTTCGGTTGTCATGGTGTCGTTCCTTATCTGTGACACGGTAGAAATGCCCCAGCTGTCGCTGGTGCGATGAATCAGTCTTGCCGCGGCCAGACTGGTGTGAAGGGTGTGGTGGGCTGCCGGCGTTGACGCAATCAACGGCGAACGCCTGTCGACGAAGGCGGCGGGCTGTTGCGGCGGTCGAGGTGCCGGAACGTGATGCGCCCCTTGGTCAGGTCGTAGGGTGAGAGTTCCAGGGACACGCTGTCACCCGCGAGCACGCGGATGTGGTTCTTGCGCATCTTGCCGCCCGAGTATGCAATCAGTTCGTGGCCGTTTTGCAAAGTGACGCGGTAGCGCGAATCGGGCAGGACTTCGCTGACGACGCCTTGCATTTCAATCAGTTCTTCTTTGGCCATGTGCCTGAGGGACCTTTCGGTTCGGGTGCGGTGAACGGGTGGTAGTTGGGCCGAATCCGTGTCAAGCGATGCTGACCCTGCGCTGCGTGCAACAACAGGCGCCAAGCCGGCTGGCGTTGGATTTGGTGTGCCGCAGGCCCGGGAGGACCCACGGAGGTAAAAAACGGGTGCTCAGCGCGGAGCGGTGGAGGTGTCCAGGAGGCTGCGGTCACGCAGGCAGCCACTACACGTGGACAACGGGCCGTTGCGAAGATGGCGTAAGCCTCTGGGCAGACGGGGTCTAACGGGGCACACGACGACCAGCGCCGTATCGGACGGTACCCCGCTGTTGGGAGCAGCAAGGGAACGAATAACCGTGAGCTTACCACGGGCCATGGTGCTGCAGGGGACTTTCTGCGCGTCGCGTCAGCAGCGTGTGGCGGCAGCGACGCAGCGGGCCGTTCAGCGGCCCGCCAACCCTGGCACGCCCGCCACGCCCGGCAGCAGGCCCTGGGACACCGCAAGACCGATCACCGCGGCCGCCAGCAGCACCGGCAGCACGCCCAGCTTGAAGCGGATCAGCGCCACCCCGGCCGCCACGGCCATCAAGACCGACACCGTATCGACAGACCCTTGTGCGCCATTTGGCCAGAAGACATGCCAGGCAAAGAACAGCGCCAGGTTGGCGATGACACCCACCACCGCCGCGCTGATGCCCTTGAGCGGCGCAGTCAGGGCCAGCTGGCCACGTGTGGCCTCCACCAGCGGCCCGCCGGCCAGGATGAAGATGAAGGACGGCAGGAAGGTGAACCACGTCACCACGACAGCCGCCACGATGCCGGCGGCGAGCAGCTGTTCCGGCCCGAAGACCGCCTGCTGCCAGCCCCCGAGGAAGCCCACAAAGGCCACCACCATGATCAACGGCCCGGGTGTGGTTTCGCCAAGCGCCAGGCCGTCGATCATCTGCGCGGTGCTCAGCCATTGGTAATGCTCCACCGCCCCCTGGTAGACATAGGGCAGCACGGCGTAGGCGCCGCCAAAGGTCAGCAG